>NZ_AP025281.1:1225492-1531865 GCF_024347195.1 Aliamphritea hakodatensis | reverse complement strand
CTCCGATCCTGTGCTGTTAAAAAATGCCGACATGGTCGTGCCGATTGCATCGGTCACCAAGATTATGACCGCCATGATCATTCTTGATGCCGAACAGGATCTGAACGAATACATCACTTTTACCAAAGCCGATAAGCAGGCCATCAACAATTATTACAGCCGGATCCGTATCGATTCCCGCCTGCGCCGTAAAGATGCGCTGCGTATCGCACTGATGTCCTCTGAAAACTTTGCATCCATGAGCCTGGCCACCAACTACCCCGGTGGCAGTCAGGCATTCATTCAGGCGATGAATGATAAAGCCGACAGTTTAGGTATGACACAAACCCGTTTTGCTGATCCGAGCGGTCTGTCACCTGAAAATGTATCAACCGCTAAAGATCTGGCAAAAATGGCTCTGGCTGCCGCCAAATATCCGAAGCTGCGTGAGTTCAGTACCACCGGCCAGTTCACTGCAAACTTCAAAGGACCACGCTACCGGCTGGGCTACGGCAACACCAACCCGCTGGTACACCGCAGCAGCTGGCCGATTGATATTACCAAAACCGGTTATCTGGACGCTGCCGGCCGCTGTCTGGTCATGGTGACGGAAGTGAAAGGCGAGAAAGTTGCCATGGTATTGCTTAATTCGTACGGCAAACGCACTCCGATCGGGGATGCAGGCCGTATCAAACGCTGGATGACCACGGGCGAAACCGGCAAGATCAGCCAGAATGCCCGCAATTATCAGAAGAAACAGTTAGCACTGTATAAAGAGAAACTGGCTTCACAGCTAGCCTCAAACGAAAGCTGATCAGCCCTCTTCATAGGGTTCGATCTGAAAAGCATCCATCACATAACCGGCAGTGCCCAGATCATGCGCCACCGTGGCGATCTTCAGCTTGCCGGTTACCCACACCGCGTCATACAGATTTTCCACATTGGTACCCGGCTCAAAGGCCACGTGAATCATCTGATTAGAAGGCGGCGGCGGTACGTGAATGCAGGCACCGAAAAACGGTACCAGAAAAAACTCTGTTACCCGGGTACCCTCTTCGCTGAGGGGCACAACAAAACCGGGAATGCGGATCATTTTACCGTCCATTTCCGGCACCACCGGCGCAGACGCCAGCGACTCCATCAGGGCCTTAAACTTAATTTCGGCTAACGGATCAAAATCATCAAGCGTACTGTACTGATCTGCCGTGGCGGCAAAAATGGCTTCAATATTGTAATCCGCCGGCATCAGCATTTCCCAGTCAAGTTCCTCGACCGGTTCACCGTTAAAGGTATTGGCAGCGCTCGCCGGCAAAGGTAATAAGACCAGCAACGACAGCAATACAGATACACAGAACTTAAACACCTTTCTTCTCCACAACGGTTAAATACGGATCGTCATACCATCTGCCAGCGAGTACCGGTACGCCCGGTAACCGGGTATCAGCCCGGTACACAGACCGGCAATAAAAATTATCCCCAGCAAACCCAGTTCATGCAAGCTAAGCCAGCTCAGTTGCAGATACAGACCAAACTCGGTTTCCAGAAAACTCAGCCCCGCCGCCAGCGCCAGAAATAACAAACCGGTACCCAGCAGTATTCCCAGCAACGTCAGCAGGCAGGCTTCCATGACCAGCAAACAGTATACATGCGCCGGACGCGCACCCACAGAACGTAAGATCGCCATTTCCCGACGACGTTCATTTAATCCGCTCAGTATTACGGTCAGCATGCCAAACAACCCTGAAAGCACAACACAGGCAGAGATCACCAGCATGGCATTTTCCGCCACATTCAGCATGCTCCACAACTCCTGCAGCGCCACTCCGGGAAGGATCGCCAGCAAGGGTTCTTTGCGGTAATTATTGACCGCTCTCTGCAGCTGAAAGGTCGCCACTTTGGATTTCAGGCCAACCATAATTGCCGTGATAGCCTGCGGCTGAAGGTCTCTGGCTTCCACAGGTTCAGTTCCCCCGGAACCAGGCAGATAGGTGCCTGACTGCCAGTCCACATGAATCGCTTCAATTGCCTCCAGGCTGACGTACAGAGCCCGGTCTACCGGCGTTCCTGTTGGCGCCAGAATTCCACTGACCCGAAACGGCTGATCGTCATGCTTGGCAAAACTGGCATTGCCGGTACCGTGCGCAACCACCAGCTCATCCCCCATGCTGTAACCCAGTTTCGCCGCCACTTCAGACCCCAGCACAACATCATGCAGTGCACTGAACGCCCGGCCATCAGTGAATACCAGGGGTTGCTTACGGCCGTATTTATAATGTTTGAAATAGTCGGTATTGGTCCCTACTACCCGGTAGCCCCGGTGGGAATCCCCCAGTGAAATGGGAATAGTCCAGGCCACCCGGGAATGCCCGGCTATATCCTGATAACTTTGCCAGGTAATGTTATTACTGGCGTCCCCGAAACGGAAAACCGAGTACAGCAACAGCTGCACGGACCCCGACCGGGCACCGACGATCAGATCCGTACCGGAAATGGTATTGGTAAAACTCTGTTTCGCCTGATCGCGGACCTTCTCTACCCCCAGCAATAATGCAACGCTGACGGCGATCGAAATGATGGTCAGCACCACCGAGGTACGCCGGTTAAGTAAACTTTTCGCCGCGATACGGAATAACATCATCAGTACCCTCCTCCGTTATTCAGCTGTGCCAGCGATACACTGCGGTCAAACTGAGCGGACAGCGACAAATCATGGCTGACAAACAGTAAACTGCTGTTGCTGGCTTCGCACTGCTCGGCCAGTAACTCAATAAACCGGGCCCGGCTGTCGGCATCCAGCGCTGAAGTCGGTTCATCGGCAATGATCAGCTCCGGCTCACCAATGAGCGCCCGTGCCGCGGCAACCCGCTGCTGCTGCCCGATACTCAGCTGAGCAACTTCTCTGTCCATCAGATGCCCCAGCCCCAGCCGCTCAAGTAATGCCGCTGCGCCGGCCGTTTCACTGCCGTAGGTATCGATAACCCGCTTTTTGCGCAACGCTGAAAACCCGCAGGGTAAGAGAACATTTTCCTGCACGGATAAATACGGCAGCAGATTAAACTGCTGAAAAATCAGCCCAAGATGATCGGCTCTGAAACGGTCGCGCTGTTGACTGCTCAGGGCATCAGACGCGGTATCCAGCACCCTGACACTGCCAGACTGAGGTTGCTGTATACCGCTGATGAGATTGAGCAGTGTGCTTTTACCGCTGCCGGATGGCCCGTGCAGAAACACCTTCTCCCCGCGGGATATCGCAAAATGCTGTATATCAATCAGGACAGGCTGACGGGGCCAGCCAAAGCAGATATCTGTCAGTGTCAGGATCATATAGTTACTCTGAATCTCGTCCTTACTCTAAAAAAAACGGCCAGTATGAACTGACCGGATTTTGTCTCATCTGTACAACTCAGAATTCAAACCTTGAATTCTGCGGTGTCAGTGTCTGTAAGCTCTGCTGCTGGGTACCCACGGCCTGCACCCGGATTTTTTCTAATGCCGGATAAGCAGTGAATAATCCAACATCAAGGTATGTGACCGCCTGACCGTCAGAACATTGCAGATGATACTCTAACCGCCAGTCACTGTGGGTGTCGCCGTGGCCGTGTTCATCATGGTCATGGTCGTCATGTTTTTCATGATCATGGTCATCGTGCTTCTCATGATCATGGTCGTCATGCTTTTCATGATCATCGTGCTTGTCATGATCTTCTGCGGACTCCGTAAACGCTGCCTGCTCCAGGGTACACCCCGCTGCGGCAGGTATCCCTAACCAGGATTCCGCATCCAGCAAAAACTGTTTGGCATCGCTGACTTTCTGACGTTCTTTATCCGTTTTGGGTGCGTATTCAAACCCGACAATATTTGCTGCCGGGGACATCAGACTCAGCACTAACTCATTGCCATCAAGGGCAATATCCAGATGCGCTTCACCGTGCTGATGGCTGCCCAGCTGACGTTCAAATCCGTTATCATCCCCGGCCTGGCTGGCGGTTGAGGCCATACTGCTGGCCAGCAACACTGATGTAAACAATAATGCCCGGGAGGTTCGCTGGCGGACCTGCGTTTGCGATGCAGAGTGGCGACAGATTGCCAGCGGCTGCTGCCCGGCGACATCTTTTATCAGTATTTGCTGTAATCCCATTTTCATAACGCGTTATGCTCCAGGCGGAATAATAAATCAGATACGGGCTTCATGTATCCGGAAAACATAATTGTTACAATATAACATAATACTTACAAGCAAAATTTTAGTCTGTTACCCGGCCCCGTAAGGCCTTGGTGGCCCCTCGCTGTTTTTTACCGTCCAGCCGTCGGCGCTGGGACCCTTTGGTGGGTTTGGTTGGTCGCCGCGCCTTCTGTACGACTGTCACCGTGCGGATCAGTTCCACCAGCCGCTGGAGTGCATCTTCACGGTTCAGCTCCTGGCTGCGATGTTGCTGTGCCTTAATCACAATCACACCTTCCTTGCTGATTCGGCGGTCTTTCAGGGCCAGTAAGCGTTCCTTATAAAACTCAGGCAATGATGACGCCGCAATATCAAACCGCAGATGAATAGCGCTGGAGACTTTATTTACATTCTGACCGCCCGCCCCCTGTGCACGGATACCGGACAGCTCCACTTCATCATCATGTAAACGAACGGCGTTAGAAATTACGATCATTGGATTACCTGTCCGCAGCCGGCTCGGCTTCATCAAACACCGGCAGTTCAGCATTATTCTGATACCAGCTGGCCTGCTGAGATGTCCAGATGTGGCTGCGTTCACGGGGGGTATTCTCAGCATTCAGACTGTCATTATCCAGGCTGCCAAGACGCAGTATCACATGGGCAGTCCCCTGGCGCTTGGCATAAATATGACTGCCGCAGGCCTGACAGAACCAGCGCTGTTTGCCAGGTGAGGATTCGTAATGGCTGAGCTGCCCGGCAACAGCCTGCAGATGAAAATCACCATCGGCAACAGCAGCCACGCTTGAAAACGCACTGCTATGGGTTTTACGGCATGTTTCACAGTGACAGTGCACAATGTCTCCAACAGGCCCCGTCAGGTGGTAACTGACAGCACCGCATAAACAACTTCCGGTTATCATCACTGATCTCCCTTCACTTTGCCCCTGACCGATCCGCCGGATCAGCAGAGTTAAAACAGTTCCACATCTCCGCCGGTAACTGCCGGGCAGTCTGATGCCTGCATATCTGCGTAAAATGTTACCCGGTTACGTCCGTGATCTTTACTGTGATACAGCGCCCGGTCCGCATACTCAAGCAGGGTGACCGGCATGATCTGAGGTGAAATCCGGGTTACCCCGATACTGACCGTTACCTGCCCCAGCTGAGGAAAATCCTTACATTCAATGGCGTAACGTAAACGTTCAAACATATGACGGGCTGCCTTTTCATCACTGCATTCAGCAACCAGCACAAATTCCTCGCCACCGTAGCGGAATAGCATGTCATTACGGCGCAGTTTGTTCTGCATGGTTTGCGCCAGTAACACTAATACTTCATCCCCGTAGAGATGGCCAAAACTGTCATTAATGTTTTTGAAATGATCGATGTCCAGTAACGCCATCCAGTAAACAGGCGCGTTAACGGCAGTATCTGTCCCGGCTTTCAGATCACCATACTGGCTCACCTGCTGATAAATCTTTTTGACGTATTTATCAAAACTGTTGCGGTTAGCCAGGCCTGTCAGCTGATCTTTCTGGGCATCTTCCAGCAAGTTACAGAAATTACTGTATATATCCATCAGACCGGTAATCAGATCGCTGTGATACTCCGACAACGTCTGTCCGGTCTTCACCAGCAGATATACCTGATAAAAACGGGATTCAAACAGGCTGAACAGGTTCAGTTCAGCGTCGTTTTGCTCAACGGTGTATTGTCCGGATGCAGAAAAGTCGGCCTCAAGAATGATATCCGGCAGGGTCAGCCCGTCGATCTGTACATCACCGCCGTCCTCTGTATAGCGCACCTCAGCCAACAGGTGGCCATCATTATGCCGCTTATACAGAGTCAGATCCTGAGGCCGCAGCAACTGGTGTAATGATTTCAGCAGGCTGAATTCAAGATGCTCGGTATCACGGACCGCTGTCAGGTCCGCTATATTATCAATCAGGGCCCGCTCCATGCTTCGCCCGACTGCATCTGCAGGATTATTCATTACTCAGCCGCTCAGCCTTCATTAACAGTGACACATACAGATAACGCTCAGCCAGATAACTCACCGCACACTGATTCTGCCATTAACCGGCGAACGTCATCAGGTGACGGTTCGGTTGCCAGCAGGAAATGTAATTTACTGAAGGCTGCTTCCAGGGTCAGATCACTGCCCGGCAGCACACCGATTGTATTCAGAGTCTGGCCGGTGGCGTATGCGCCCTGGCTAACCCGGCCCTGCAGACAGTGCGTCAGGTTAACAATCACCACCCCGCGGGCCGTGGCCGCCGCCAGAATATCCATCAGTTCGGTATTGGCATCCGGCGGATTGCCCACGCCGTAACTGATCATAACCAGGCCTTTAACATGAACAGGCGCCAGCAGATCCCGGGCCACCGCCGCACTGATACCCGGATACACCGGCAGCACCCGGACCGCATCTTCAGCAAATTCCGGATTCATAAACCGCTGTTCACGCTTGGGTAACAGCAGGTGACGGTGTAAATCAATATGAATCCCCGCCTGCCCTAACCACGGGAAATTCGGTGAATCAAAGGCATCAAAGCCGGTACTTTTCAACTTACTGCTGCGGTTGCCCCGTAACAGCCGGCCGTTGAAAAACACACTGACCTCATTCAGCGGATAATTACCCGCCAGAATCAGTGCCGTCAGCAGATTATCCAGCGCATCGTTGCGTAATTCAGTTAAAGGAATCTGAGAACCGGTAAAAATTACCGGCTTATCCAGCCCCTGCATCATGTATGACAACGCCGAGGCGCTGTATGCCATCGTATCGGTGCCGTGCAGAACGATAAAACCGTCATAACGGTCCCAGTTCGCCTGCAACTGAGCAGCAATTTTATTCCAGTGATGCGGCTGCAGGTTTGAGCTGTCGATGAGATGCTCAAACTCCAGCACGTCAAAGTTTGGCAGCTGCATGGCAGCACCGGCATTCAGCCGTTCCCTCAATAACGCTTCAAAGCCTGCAACCGGTACGTAACCCTCCTCAGACATCTGCATGCCGATGGTACCGCCGGTATAAATAATCAGCACATTGCTGCTCATCAGTCAGTCTCCGGTCCGGTTTAGGCCTGAACTTTCCAGCGCAGTGTTTCACCGGCATAGAAAGGCACAATCGGTTTGCCGTTAGGCAGGATAATTTCGGCCGGTACCTGCCACGCTTCCTGCACCAGCGTGATGCTGCCAGCATTGCGCGGCAAACCATAGAAATCAGCACCGTGGTGGCTGGCAAAGGCTTCCAGTTTATCCAGTGCACCGATGTCTTCGAACACCTGCGCATAAAGCTCAATGGCGCTCCAGGCACTGTAACAGCCGGCACAACCGCAGGCACTTTCCTTCGCTTCTTTCGCATGGGGTGCAGAGTCGGTGCCCAGGAAGAACTTCGCAGATCCGGACTTAACCGCATCCTGTAACGCCAACTGATGGGTGTTGCGCTTCAGCACCGGCAAACAGAAATTGTGCGGACGGACACCGCCCACCAGCAGATCGTTACGGTTCAGCAGCAGGTGCTGTGGGGTAATCGTTGCTGCCACATTGTCAGAGGCGCCAGCAACAAAAGCGGCCGCATCCGCGGTGGTGATGTGCTCAAACACAACTTTCAGCTCAGGAAAACGTGCCACAATATGTTGCAGTTTCTGATCAATGAACATTTTTTCTCGGTCGAAGATATCAATGTGATGATCAGTAACCTCACCGTGAACCAGCAATAACATTCCCTGCTCAGCCATGACTTCAAATACCGGATACATAGCTTCCAGCTGGCTGACCGCTGCGGCAGAGTTAGTTGTCGCACCTGCAGGATACAGCTTGGCAGCCACTACACCGGCCGCTTTTGCGTCAATAATATCCTGAGCAGAGGTAGCATTGGTCAGGAACAGGGTCACCAGCGGCTCAAACGTATTCCCTTCAGGACGTGCATCCAGAATGCGCTGCTTATACGCCATTGCCATTTCAACATTGGTTACCGGCGGTACCAGATTCGGCATGATAATCGCACGCTGGAAACAACGGGCGGTTGCCGGTACGGTTTCAGGCAACATGTCAGCATCACGCAGGTGCAGATGCCAGTCATCAGGGGTTTGGATCGTCAGGCTAGTCATAGAGGCTCTTCTGTATAACCGGACAACTGTATTTAACAGCCGTCCTTTGGCGGGCATGGATAATATGCCCGCATTATACAATAACCGTCAGCGACATGTATGAGCTGTACCGGGAATTTTTATTCGCCGGTGAGCAACTGGGCAATCTCTTCCAGCGCCGCAACTCTTGCCTGGGTCCAGGGCTGGGCAAAACCGATGCGCAGACAGTTCTGGTAACGCTGCTGGGACGTAAACAGACTGCCCGGCGTAATGATAATGCCCTGCTTACGGGCCTGATTGTACAGTGCCAGCGTATCGACATGCTCCGGCAGCTCCAGCCAGAGAGCAATCCCCCCCAGCGGTTTACTGCAACCGGTTGCCTGAGGAAACAAACGGGCTAACAGATCCTGCAACTGCTGGCACTGTTCTGCCAGTTGCTGACGCCGTTTACGCAGAAAGCGGTCATAACTGCCAGACTCAAGAAACATCCGCACGCCCTGCTGGGTCAACTGGCTGCTGGCAAGCTGGGTCACCAGTTTCAGGCGCTTTACTTTATCCTTGTAACGGCCCGGCAAAATCCAGCCCACCCGTAAATCCCGGGATAAGCTCTTTGAAAACGACGAACACAGTAACACCAGCCCGCTGGCGCCCATTTCCTGATCATAGGAGTGAATACTCCGGGGCCGTTGCAGCCCAAAGGTCAGATCACCATAGATATCATCTTCGATCAGCGCAATGTCCTTACTGCGGATCAGACTCAGTACCCGCTGTTTATGGCTGTCAGGCATACAGGCCCCGGTGGGCGTAGCAAAGTTCGGGCTCAGTAAAACCGCTTTTATCGGCCAGTGTTGCATGGCCAGTTCCAGCGCATCCGGGCTGACGCCGGTCGCCGGTGAAGACGGCACTTCCACCGCCTGCAGCCCCAGCGCCTCAATCAGCTGCAAACTGCCGTAAAACCCGGGAGACTCCACCGCCACCGTGTCGCCGGGAGAGGTAGTGGCCATCAGCGCCAGCATCAGTGAGTGCTGGCAGCCCCCCGATATAACAATATCATCCGCCTGTACCATACTGCCGGCATCGGCACAGCGCCGGACCAGTTGGTGACGCAGCCCTGACAGGCCCGCAGGCTCATCGTAATACTGCTGTTCCTGACCTTTTTGCGAGCGGGCAGCCCGGGCCAGACAACGGCGCAAAGGCTCGTTATATTCATCCCACTTGCCGTCCGGACGGATATCAAATGCCGCACTCTGCTCCATAATATCCAGCAAAACCTGATCCAGGCTAATGAAAGCCGGCGCCATATCCGGTTTACTTTCAGCAGGCAGTTCCAGCCGGCGGGTGGTATAGCTGACGAAGTACCCGGATTTGGGCCGGGCTTCGATCAGCCCGGCCGCTTCCAGCCGGGCATAGGCATTCAGCACGGTTGCTTTCGACAGATCCTGCTCCTGACACAACGCCCGCACCGACGGTAAGCGACTGCCAAACGCCAGTTGGCCGCTCTCAATCTGTTCGCGGATTTGCTGCTCAAGCACTTGGTAAAGGAACATAGGTACAGATTCCATAAAAATTACAGGCACAGACTAGATTACACAAAATCTGTACCTAATAATATATTATTTTTTACATCTGTTCTTATTCTATTTTTTCTCTACTATAAGCATCCTCGCAAAGAACCAAGTGACAACAAAACTGATAACACACCCCTCTTGATTGCGACCCGGTTCCCGTCAATACGCCACAAGCGTTATGCGGGGCACAGCCAATACTTTTGAACAGAGTTTTTCAGAGCATCGCCATGCAACAGATTCCGGTACACCAGCACGATCCCAAACAGGTCGACGGCAAGATTTACGTTCGTCTCACCGAAGGTCACTACCAGCGCATCCGCCGGGTCATCAGCGGCAGCCTGATGCTGATGTTTTTCCTGACGGCCTGGGTCAACCTTGACGGTCAGCAAATCGTCCTGTTTGATTTCTTCAGCCGTCGCCTGCACCTGTTCGGTATGCTGCTGAGCCCGAAAGACATCTATCTGCTCGCCGGCTTCATGATTGTCGGTGCGATCCTGCTGTTTGCACTGGCCTCCGCTTACAGCCGGGTATGGTGTGGCTTTGCCTGCCCACAAAGTATCTGGACCTGGGTCTTTATCCGTATCGAAACCATTACCGAAGGTCGCCGTAACAACCGTATTAAAGATGACAAAAAAGGCTGGAACCCAGGTAAATTAAGCCGCCGTATCGCCAAGCACAGCCTTTGGGCAGTTTTTGCAACCCTGACGTCAATGACCTTTATCGGCTATTTCGTCCCGATCCGTGAAATTGCCAGCGATATCATCAGCCTGAACCTTAGCCTGGAGATGTTCAGCTGGATCCTGATTTTCGCCCTGCTGACTTATGTAAATGCAGGCCTGGTCCGGGAAAAAGTCTGTGCCCATATGTGCCCATATGCCCGCTTCCAGTCAGTGATGTTTGACCCTGATACCCGCACCATCAGCTATGATGTTGATCGCGGTGAGCCACGGCATAAAAACCGCAGCAGTAATGAAGGCGGAGACTGCATAGACTGCAACCTGTGCGTACACGTGTGCCCAACCGGCATCGATATCCGCCAGGGCCTGCAATCCGACTGCATCAGCTGCGGTGCCTGTATTGATGCCTGTGATGACGTAATGACCCGGATGCGCCGGCCAACCGGCCTGATCCGCTTTATTTCCGAAAATCAGGAACAGGGCAAGGCCAGCCCGGTATTACGGCCACGTATCTGGGCCTACATCGCCTCTATTGTTCTGATCAGTGGGTATCTGGTGTGGGCATTCGCGAATAAAGAAGCACTGATTATGGATATTCTCCGCGACCGCCAGACCCTGTATGTCACCAACGGTGCCGGAGAAATATGTAACGAATATCATCTGATCATCGAAAACGTATCGGTTGCCGCTACAGATTTCTCTCTCAGGCTGGATAACACCGTGTTGCGCCTGGAAGGCAAGTCCGGTCTTAACCTGCAGCCTGGCCAGCGAAATGAACTGAATTACCGGGTATGTGCACCCCATGATGCCGATACCGCACTGATCCCGCGTCAGATTCACTTCACAGCAGCCAGCCGCGACGGTCAGTGGCAACAGATGAGTTCGTTTATCATGCCTCAGCAACGCCGCTAAAAACCGCCTCAGCACCAAATAAAAAAACGGGCTACAAAGGCCCGTTTTTTTTAGCTGATGAAAGCACTTCAGTGCATTTGTACAACACTGTACCCTTTCTTTTCCAACTGCTGCAGCAAACCTTCCCGGCCAACAAGATGCATGGCCCCCACAAGCACCAGCTCATCTTCAGCGGTCCGGAACATACGTTCAATTTGCGGCATCCATTTATTGTTTCGGTCCACAATCATCAGTTTGAAATCTGCGGGTAATTCTTCACGGAAGGGTTTAACCGTCAGATCGGTTAAGCCGCTTCTGTCACCCCGGCGCCAGGCGTCACGGATCTGATTAAAATCTTCCCGTAAATTTGCCACGTCTGTCAGGGCATTTTCTATCACTTCACTTTCGTTGCCCTGCCCCATTGTCGCAATGACATGGATCTGATCCTGAGGGGTTTCCAAACGCCCCCGCGGCTTATTATCCCGGATTGCTGCATCATTAAAGTAACTGTCGACCCCGGCGACTGAAATGCCCTGTTTACGCAGCTCAATCTGGCTGAGCTGCATACCAAGCATGCCAGGCCTGAACTGTTCCAGCGCCTTAAATGATATGCCCTGAGCAACAAGATAGGTCTTCAGTTTAGCCAGCGTCTCAGCACTGAGCCTGGAAACAATACTTTGCCCCTGCGGATACGAGGTTTGTGCCAGTAACTGCTGAACAAATCCCTGTGTGGATAAAGCATCTATATCCGTTTCAAAGAACACCATATCCGCCTGCCGGTAAGCCTTATCAAAGGTCGCAGGCAGAGGATAATCTCCGGCCTCCAGAACATGAACGGTCCCCCCAAGGTAAACCGTCTCCTTACCGTCAGACACTTTCCAGACCGGACTGGCATAAATACTCTGACTGGCCAGAACAACGCTGGCCATAAAACCAAGCAACGCAGAATAACGCATCATCAACACCCCGAAATTCAACTCTGTACACTTCACCTTTCCGATACGGGCAGGCACCCAACAGAGACAGTTTTACTGACAGATAATTCATACAGATGCCTGAGAGTACGTCAGAAAGTGTAGTGACTCAATCCACTGACGAATGAATCTCAGAGGTGGCGATCAGCCTGAGCTTGGCACGGCGGGAGAGCTTCTTAATGGCCGCTTCACGCTGACAGGCATGGCTGCGGCCGGTACAGGGCTCATGATACTGCAAACTGACAGGACGCCGGACCCGGGTATATTTTGCCCCGAGCCGGTCATTATGATTATGCTCATTCAGCCGCCGCTGCAGGTCAGTAGTTACCCCGGTGTACAGCGTATGATCTGCACACTCGAGGATATACACAAACCAGGTATCAGTGTCTGGCATACAGAGAAAGTCCGACGGGCCTCAGATCAGCACCAGACGGTCAGCATCACAGGGAATGTCAGGATTCGCTTTGAGGTAATCAACCAGCACCTGGCTTACCTGACGGTCCTGCTCAAGGTTAGAAATGTGTCCGGCATTCTTGATCACTGTAAGCTCACTGCCTGGCATCTGACTGTGCATATGCCGTGCTTCAGCAACCGGACGGAACACATCGCTGTCGCCAACAATAATGCTCACCGGACAACGGAGTTCCTCTAACCGGTCGAGCTGAGAGCGACGCTTAAGCATCGCCTTCCCCATTGCAACTGCAGTGGCAATCTGCTCAGGAGTCAGCGTCATCATGTCGAAACGGTAAGTTTCAACCAGTGCCGGTTTGGAAACAAAGGTAGATTCACAGAACATCATCCGGCTAAGTGCATCCATCACCGCACCGGGAATAGACCCCATTGAGCCGACGATATCCAGAAGGTGCTCATAATCAGCAACATTTTCGGCAGGCTCTTCACCCAGATAGCCGTTGAGCATGACCAGCCCGACGACTTCTTCAGGATATTCAATCGCCAGACGGGCACCCCAGAGCACACCGATCGACGACCCGATTACCCCATAACGGTCAATGCCAAGTTGTTGCATAAGTGCATGATGATCATCCGCCAGCGCGCTGATATCCAGCGGACGTGCGGCATCCGACTGGGAGCCGCCATGACCCCACAGATCCGGAACGATGCAACGGAAATGTTCTGATAAGACATCAAGCTGCGGTGCCCACATACGTGAGTCCCACAGATAGCCATGTCCAAACAATAGCGGAAACCCTTCTCCCTGATCCAGGTACTGCATTTCCATGCCATTGATATTCGCCGTAGGCATATACTTTCCTCGGTATTGTGCCTGCTTCCCCCCTGAAACAAGCTTAGCTTCAACTTAACAAGCTATGATCCTGATACCGAATATAAAGAAAACCCGCGCAGAACTGAAGTAAGATATTTCTCATCTTGGGTTTTAGTGCCCCCAATCACTGAAAAAGTACCGGTGACCGGGAGCGAGAGCAGAAAATGATTAAAAATCAGTCTTCTGCAGCGTGTGCGTCCGGCAATACCAGACCGTGATTATGTAAAACCTGATCACCGAACCAGGTCAGACTTTCATGCAGGTTGACCACTTCACCCACAATGATCAGCGCCGGCGCTGCCAGCTGAGCCTTCGCCTGTTTTTTAGCGATATCTGCCAGCGTACCGATCAGTACCTGCTGCTCACGGGTTGTTCCCCGGGAAACCACCGCAGCGGGTGTATCCGCCGGCTTACCGTGCTCAATCAGATTCTCAGCCAGCACCGGCAAGGTATGCAGCCCCATATAGAAAACCACCGTCTGATTCGGATGAATCAGCTCAGCATAATTCAGGTCCGTGGTACGGTTCTTCAGCTGTCCGGTGACCAGTTTAACTGACTGCGCATAATCCCGGTGGGTCAGCGGAATGCCCGCATAGGTTGAACAGGCACTGGCAGCGGTAATACCCGGCACCACCTGGAAGGGAATATTCTTAGCCTTCAGGGATTCCAGCTCTTCACCGCCACGGCCAAAAATAAACGGATCGCCCCCCTTCAGACGCAATACCCGCTTACCCTGCAATGCATAATCAATCAGCAGCTGATTAATACCATCCTGCGGCACCGCATGGTTATCACGGCGCTTACCGACAAATACCTTGTCAGCATCACGGCGGCACAGGTCAACGACCTCATCAGACACCAGGCTGTCATAAAGAACAACATCCGCCTGCTGCATCAGCCGCAGCGCTTTGAAAGTCAGCAGTTCAGGATCACCGGGACCACCACCGACCAGATAGACTTCACCCACCTGCTGGTGCGGATCAGCCGCCTCAAGGTTAGCCTGCAGCAACTGAGCAGCTTCCTCTTCACGCCCGGCAAATACCTTTTCAGCCACTTGCCCCTGCAGCGTTTTTTCCCAGAATGTACGGCGGGCATTGATCGTCGTAAAACGCTCTTTCACCTGCTCACGAAATTGCCCCACCAGCTTACCCAGACGGCTGTAGCCCTGCGGAATCCAGGTTTCCAGCTTGGCACGCATTAAACGGGACAGGACCGGCGACTCACCGCCGGAAGACACGCCAATAACCAGCGGAGAACGGTCAACGATCGCCGGGAAAATAAAGCTGCACAGGTCCGGTTTGTCTACCACATTCACAGGAATATGCCGGGCAACCGCATCATGATGTACCTGCGCATTCAGGGACAGATTATCCGTCGCAGCAATGACCAGATCGACGTTATCAAGCATCTGCGCCTGATACTCACCGACAATTGCCTCGCCGTTATTCTGCTCAACCAGTTCAGCCAGCTCAGGCAGAATCTGATGCGAAATCACCTTAACCTGCGCCCGTGCCCGTACCAGCAGGGTCGCCTTACGAAGGGCCACCTGACCGCCCCCGACCAGCACTGCGGTTTTATCATCTAATTTAAAAAATAGCGGAAGATATTCCACGAAGAATCTCCTGAGAAAAGCTCTGTTCCTGGCGACAGATAAATACGGCCCGATAAAAAGACAGAAAATTCCGGGCGCTTACTGGCTCGGAATGTAACAAAAACTCAGGAACGAAGGTACCGATTAGTTCACAAATAGCGCCAATGTTGACGCATATTGGAAAGTTGGACGTTTTATCTCAATTTACCCGCTCATCACCATTGATCAGCGGGTAAAGATAAGGCCGGCAGCATAACGGCCGGCCCGGCAGGGATTTAGCGGCGGAAAATTGGCCGCTCATCGTCAGCACTGCCCTGATAGTGCACGGTGATCTCACCAAAAACCGCACAGGTTTCAGCAGTGAAACGCTCATCAGCAATTTCAAAGGCATCAAAACCACAACGGGTCATATACTCCAGGCGATCATGGCTGACATCGCCGGTCGCACGGATCTCACCGGTAAAACCTTTACGGCGCAGGATACGCGCAAAGCTGAAACCGCGGCCGTCAGTAAACGCCGGGAACTCAACCACCACCAGAGACAGACGTTCAAGATTCGCCAGTACCAGCTCAAAATCCTGATCACCATTGATCTGAACCGCCAGCGGGCGGTTACCCGCCAGCAGGGAATCCTGCTCTGCAGCAAACAGCTCAAAAGGCACAATCACCGCAGCATCAGGGTGCTGAGCCAGTGTATCAGCATCAACCCGCAGCCACTTATCGTCGGCAACAACGCTCTGATTAATTAACAGGGGCATAAACTCTCTCCTTAAACGGCGTCAGACCGATACGGCGAACGGTATCAATAAAGCGCTCTTCTTCTTCACGCTGTTCAATATAAACCTGCAGAACTTTCTCCAGAGTGTCAGCTACCTCAGCCTGCGGAACCGCTTTACCGATAACCTTACCCAGAGACGCATCTTCACGGGAAGATCCGCCCAGTGTAATCTGATAGAAATCTTCACCCTTACGGTCCACACCCAGAATGCCGATATGAGCGACGTGGTGATGGGCACAGGCATTGATACAGCCAGACATATTCAGCTTAATATCACCGATATCGTGCAGGTAATCCAGGTCATCAAACTTCTGGTTAATCTGGTCAGCGACGTTCAGCGTATGCGCATTGGCCAGTGAACAGAAATCAAAACCCGGGCACACGATCATGTCGGTCAGGGTGCCGATGTTCGGACGGGCCAGATTGTGCTCAGCCAGCACCTGCCACAGCGCATACAGATCGCCGGCCTGAACATGGGCCAGAACCAGGTTCTGGTCATGGGTACTGCGGATTTCACCGAAGTTATATTTATCAGCCAGATCAGCAACCACATCCAGCTGAACATCCGTGATGTCACCCGGCGCCTTCAGGTAAGGCTTCAGGCTGACGACTACCGCACGGTAACCATCAATTTTATGTTCACGGGTATTACGCTCGTACCAGGCAGCAAAATCAGTGTCTTCAGCCAGCTTGGCATCCAGTGCAGTAACACCGTTAACAGCATCAGCCGCATAAGGATGCGGTGCGAAGAAGCCTTTAATACGCTCGATTTCAGCATCCGTCAGGTGCATTTCACCGCCACGAATCTCAGCCCATTCAGCATCAACCAGCTCACGGAATTTATCGATACCCAGAGCATCAACCAAAATCTTGATACGGGCCTTGTATTTGTTGTCACGGCGGCCATTCAGGTTGTAAACCCGCAGGATGGCTTCCAGATACGTCAGTAAGTCGTGCTTCGGCAGGAACTCACAGATTACTTTACCTATCATAGGCGTACGGCCCAGGCCACCGCCGACCAGTACCTCAAAACCCACTTCACCGGCATCATTCTTTACCAGGTGTAAACCGATATCATGAACCTGTGACGCAGCACGGTCTTCGCTTGAACCGGTCACGGCAATTTTGAACTTACGCGGCAGGTAAGCAAATTCCGGGTGCAGGGTTGTCCACTGACGGATGATTTCACACCACGGACGGGAATCTTCAATTTCATCTTTCAGAATGCCGGCGAAGTGGTCTGTCGTGGTGTTACGCAGGCAGTTACCGCTGGTCTGAATAGCATGCATCTGCACTTCAGCAAGCTCCGCCAGGATATCAGGCACTTCTTCCAGCTTCGGCCAGTTGAATTGCAGGTTGGTCCGGGTTGTGAAGTGGGCATAATTCTTATCGTAAGTACGGGCAATGTGAGCCAGCTTGCGCACCTGTACTGAATTCATCAGACCGTACGGCACCGCCACACGCAACATAGGCGCGAAACGCTGAATGTACAGGCCGTTCATCAGACGCAGGCCACGAAACTCATCATCCGGAATTTCACCGGCAAGAAAACGCCGGGTTTGATCACGATACTGCTCAACCCGCTGATTGACCAGGTTCTGATCCTGTTCGTTATACTGATACATATTTATTAACCTTAAATAAAGCCGGCTGTTCTGCTTATCCTGTTACCGTCTGTCACATTTGGCGCTAACAGTGGTTCAGGAGATACCGGCGCTCACCCTTTATTCATAAGTAAAGCAGGCTTTACCTGCATCCGGCCCGACGGTCGGCTCTTGCTCTGCCCTGTGCAGAAGGAAGCCTTGGTGTCAGACCGTTTCAGTTCTGTTGGGCTGCCACAGATGTAGCACACACGAATGCCCTAGATTAGACACAGTCTACCCGTCTCTCTTTATAACTCAAAATAATAATTAGTAATTAAAAATCACCAAAAAGGAATAAGCAGATAAAACTAAAGTTTATTAATTATTCCTAAAAGATTTAAAAAGAAGGTAATTTATTCTTTTTAATTTTATGCAGTTATCTGCCATAATAGCCGCCACCATGCCCTCTCCGCCGGTACAGGGCCGCCAAAAAGGCGCAAAAAAACCTGCGCTCCGGCAATAAAAGCCGGAAAAAGACTAAAAATTGCCGTCGCCGGAAAGCTTGCCTATACCCCGGGGATGCTAAAATCAGTAGAATTTAGCCGCTTTAAAAAGCAGCCGCCGTCATCAGCCTACTCCTGCTGACGACAGCAGAGTAAATGCAACACACCGGCTTACGGAAAAATCGAATATACAGCGGACGCCCAATCAGTATTCAGGCGTTAGACGACTCCTCTTCCCTCTGGAAGAGAACCCTATAAGAGCTATATAAAAGGTTACACAATCGCCATATGACAGAGTATCTGCTTATTCTTATCAGCACCGTGTTGGTTAACAACTTCGTACTGGTGCAGTTTCTCGGCCTTTGTCCGTTCATGGGGGTTTCCAATAAACTCGAAACCGCGATGGGCATGTCGCTGGCGACAACCTTTGTACTGACCCTGTCATCCGTCTGCAGCTACCTGGTATACAGCTACCTGCTGGAGCCACTTGAACTGACCTATCTGAAAACCATCAGCTTTATTCTTGTCATTGCTGTGGTTGTACAGTTCACCGAAATGGTTGTGCGCAAAACCAGCCCACTGCTGTACAAGCTTCTTGGCATCTTCCTGCCACTGATTACCACCAACTGTGCAGTACTGGGTGTCGCTCTGCTGAACATCAAAAAGATGAACGGCTTTATCGATTCGATCGTTTACGGATTCGGTGCAGCCGTCGGCTTCTCACTGGCGCTGATTCTGTTTTCAGCCATGCGCGAACGCATCGCTGTCGCAGATGTTCCTACGCCATTTAAAGGCTCAGCCATCGGTATGGTAACCGCCGGGCTGATGTCTTTGGCATTCCTGGGCTTTACTGGCCTCGTTCAGTTTTAACCGCCGGACAGTCGAGGAATTATCATGAGCGCAGTATTAATCGCCATTCTTGTTCTGCTGGGTCTGGGGCTTGCCTTCGGCATCCTGCTCGGCTACTCATCTATTCGCTTCAAGGTTGAAGGCAACCCGCTGGTTGAACAGGTTGACGGACTGTTACCGCAAACCCAGTGCGGACAGTGCGGACACCCGGGCTGTCGCCCCTATGCCGAAGCCATCGTAAACGGCGAAGCCATTAACAAATGCCCACCGGGCGGCCAGAGTACCATCGAGGCACTGGCAGACCTGCTGGATGTTGAAGCAATCCCTCTGGACTCTGAGCACGGCGAAGAACAGATAAAATCCGTTGCCTACATCCGTGAAGATGAATGCATCGGTTGCACCAAATGCATTCAGGCCTGCCCGGTCGATGCCATCCTTGGTGCCGCCAAACAAATGCACACCGTCATTACCTCTGAATGTACCGGTTGTGACCTCTGTGTTGAGCCATGCCCTGTTGACTGTATTGATATGCTGCCAATTGAAACCACTCTGAACACCTGGCAATGGAACATGCCAAAACCCGGCGTTGATCTGATCGCCACCGACCTGCGTCCGGGCGTTAGCCAGCACTCTGCGGAGGGCAATGCATGACAGCCCAGATTCACAGTTTCCATGGGGGCATTCACCCTCCGGAAAACAAGCGTCAGTCGACCGGTGGCACCATCACTGAAGCACCGGTACCGTCGCGCATTGTCCTGCCATTACAGCAGCACATCGGCCTGCCGGCTGACCCGTTGGTAAACGTGGGTGATACAGTTTTAAAAGGCCAGACCGTTGCTGAAGCGATCGGCCGCATCAGCGCCAATATTCACGCCTCAACATCCGGCACAGTGGTCGCTATAGAAGCACATCCGGTGCCGCACATGTCGGGCATGATGGCCGAATGCATCGTAATTGAAGCGGATGGCGAAGACCGGTGGACAGAACACCAGGGCCTGGAAGATTATCAGCAGCTGCCCAAACCGGAACTCATTGAGTTCATCCGCAAAGCGGGCGTTGCGGGCATGGGTGGCGCAGGCTTCCCGACCGACGTAAAACTTCATCTGGGTGATGATCATATCGTTAACACCCTGATCATCAACGCGGCCGAATGCGAACCTTACATCACCGCCGATGATATGCTGATGCGCGAGCGGGCCGATAAAATTTGTGGCGGCATTGAAATTATCGCCCACCTGTTAAAACCCCTGCATATCATTGTCGGCATTGAAGACAACAAACCACAGGCAATCCGCGCCCTGCACGAAGCCTTTGACGGCTGCGGACTGAATCTGGACATTATCAGCGTCCCGACCAAGTACCCGTCCGGCGGCGAAAAGCAGCTCATCAAACTGCTCACCGGTGTTGAAGTACCCAGCGGAAAAATTCCTGCCGACGTAGGTATTGTCTGCCAGAATGTAGGCACCACCACCGCAGTGTATGACGCAGTTCAGCATGGCAAACCACTGGTTAGCCGGGTCATCACCATCACCGGCGAAGCCGTGGCCCACCCGCAGAATCTGGAAGCCCGGATCGGCACCCCCTTTGCAGACCTACTGGAATATTGCGGCCTGAATGAACAGCACCTGGCCCGGCTGATTGTCGGCGGCCCGATGATGGGCCTGACCATCGAGAACTCACAGATTCCGATGATCAAAACCAGCAACTGCCTGATTGCCGGCAGCATTAACGAATTCCCTGCACAGGCGCCGGCACAGGCCTGTATCCGCTGCGGTATGTGCGAACAGGTCTGCCCGGTCGAACTGTTGCCACAACAACTACACTGGTTTGCCAAAGGCCGTGAGTTTGAGAAAGCCAAACATCACAACCTGTTCGACTGCATCGAATGCGGCGCCTGCTCTTACGTCTGCCCGAGCAATATCCCTCTGGTGCAGTACTACCGCTTTGCCAAAGGTGAAATCCGCAAAGAAGATGCTGAACAGCGTAAAGCCGACCATGCCCGTCTACGTTTCGAAGCCCGTCAGGCCCGTCAGGAACAGGAACAGCTGGAAAAAGAACTGCGCCGTAAAGCACGCGCAGAAGAAGCATCCAAGAATCAGGCAGCCAAGCGTGATGCAGTTATAACCAAGCAAGCCAGCACCACATCTGCTGACAGTGGCGAACCTGATCTTAAGCAGCTGAAAACCAACGCTGCCGTTGCCCGCACCAAGCTGAAGAAAGCGGAAAAAGCACTGAGCAACGCCCAGGCGAAAGGCCTGGACGGCATAGACGCCCTGCAGGAAACGGTTACTCAGTTACAGGCTAAATCTGACGCAGCAGCCCAGGCTTATGAACAGGCACAGCAAGCGCCCGCCGCACCGGCAGCACCTGTGGTGGACATCAAACAGCTTAAAACCAATGCAGCCATTGCCCGCACCAAGCTCAAAAAGGCCGAAAAACAACTGGCCAGCGCACAGGAAGCCGGCGCCGATAACATCGCCGAGCTGGAAGCTGAAGTTAAAGCCCTGACCGAAAAGTCAGCCACGGCTGAAGCCGCCTTTAAAGCAGCAGAATCTGGCGGTACACCACCGGCAGCCACAGCGGCCGCACCGGCCTTCAGCCAAGCACAGCTGGACGACCTGAAAGCCGCTGTTGAAGCGCTGCAGGGCAAAGTAGATAAAGCCAAAGCCGCTTACGAAAAAGCCGCGGCATCCGACAGCCCTGCCGCACCGAAAATGGCCGATGGCGTCACTAAACTGGAAGGCAAGCTTAAAGACGCCGAAGCCGAATACCAGGCTGCTCTGCAGGCCAATCAGGCCAGCACCGCTGCTCCGGCCCCTGCTACACCGGCCTTCAGCCAGGCGCAGCTGGATGACCTGAAAGCAGATATTGACGCACTGCAGGGCAAAGTAGAGAAGGCCAAAGCGGCTTACGAAAAAGCCGCTGCATCCGAAAGCCCTGCTGCACCGAAGATGGCCGACGGTGTCACTAAACTGGAAGGCAAGCTTAAAGACGCCGAAGCCGAATACCAGGCTGCTCTGCAGGCAAATGAGACCAGCACCGCTGCTCCGGCCCCTGCTGCTCCGGCCTTCAGCCAGGCGCAGCTCGATGACCTGAAAGCCGATGTTGACGCACTGCAGGGCAAAGTGAATAAAGCCAAAGCCGCTTACGAAAAAGCCGCTGCATCCGACAGCCCTGCCGCACCGAAGATGGCCGACGGTGTGACTAAACTGGAAGGCAAGCTTAAAGACGCTGAAACAGAATACCAGGCAGCCCTGCAGGCCAACGAAGCCAGCACCGCTGCTCCGGCGCCTGCTGCACCGGCCTTCAGCCAGGCACAGCTGGACGACCTGAAAGCCGATGTTGATGCCATGCAGGGTAAAGTGGCAAAAGCAAAAGCCGCTTATGAAAAAGCCGTTGCTTCAGACAGCCCTGCCGCACCGAAGATGGCCGACGGCGTGACCAAACTGGAAGGCAAGCTTAAAGACGCCGAAGCCGAATACCAGGCAGCTATGCAAGCCTGTGATGCCAGCACAACGGCTCCAGAGCCTGCCACACCGGCCATTAACAATGTTGCCGCTGAAAAACCGGACGCCAAAGCGCTGAAACAGCAGGTATCCATTATGCGCACCAAGCTGAAAAAAGCAGAAAAAGCGCTGAATGAAGCGGATGACAGCAACCGTGAAAACCTTCAGCAGGATGTCACAAGTCTGACAGCCCGCTACGAACAGGCACAGAGCGAACTGGCCAGCCTGGAAGCAGAGCATATAGCCGCTGCAGCCGCCGCAGGCGTCGATCTGAAACAACTTAAAGTTGATGCTGCACTGGCACGTGCCGCCGTCACCAAAGCCGAACGCGCACTCAGCAAGGCTGAAGACGACATGCAGGCAGCCCTGCAGGCAGAATTACTCAGCGCGCAGGAAAAAGCAGCGGAACTCAACTCAACTCTGGAACGTTTTTCTAAGTAACCATTATGGCTTTAATAAGAATTACATCTCCTCATACGCACCGGCCGGGTAACACCGGTGATGTCATGCGTACAGTTATCCTGGCGACACTCCCGGGAATGGCCGCCATGACATTCTTTTTCGGCTGGGGCACCCTGATTCAGATTCTCTGGGGCTGCCTGCTGGCCGTTGGCTTTGAAGCCGCCATCATTAAACTGCGCAAGCGGCCGGTCAGCTTTTACCTGCAGGATTACAGCGCCGTCGTTACCGCTGTGCTGCTGGGGCTGGCTATACCGCCGTTTGCTCCATGGTGGGTGATGTTTGTCGGCATTCTGTTCGCCATTGCTATCGCCAAGCATATGTATGGCGGCATGGGCAGCAACCCGTTTAATCCGGCGATGGCAGCCTATGCGCTGCTTCTGGTGTCCTTCCCGGTCCCGATGACCAGTTGGAGCGCTCCGTTTGTCATGGTCGGTGAAGGCTGGAACATCATCAGCCTGACAGATTCCCTGCAATTCATTTTTGCCGGCATTCAGCCAGCGCTCTATGATGCGTTTTCCATGGCCACACCACTGGATGTTATGAAGCACAAAGGCGGCTTCACTACCGAAGAAATGTGGAATCAGAGCGAACTGCTGGCCGATGGGATCGGTGCCTGGCACGCTGTCAGTGCGGCCTATGTCATGGGCGGCATATTCCTGCTGTACCGCAAGATTTTCACCTGGCATGCGCCGGTCGCAATGCTTGGCACACTGGCACTGGTATCCACCCTGTTCTTCCTGATTGATCCGGATAACTACCCCGACCCGTTCTTTCACCTGACCACAGGTGCAACCATGCTGGCGGCGTTCTTCATCATCACGGACCCGGTTACTTCCTGTACCAGTAACAAAGGCAAGCTCTGGTTTGCCGCCGGTATCGGCCTGATGATCTTTATTATCCGCAGCTGGGGCAACTATCCCGACGCCGTCGCCTTCGCTGTTCTGCTGATGAACCTGAGCGCACCTTTTATTGATCAGTACACCCAGCCACGCACTTACGGGCATGCAAAAGCCAAACGTGGCATGAAGGGGAATAGCTAATGGAAATGCTCAACGCTATCCGCAACAGTGCTGCCGGCCTCGGTATCTTTGCAGTCGTCACCGCCGGTGCCATTGCCCTGACGCAGATATCCACTGAACAGCGCATTGCTGACAACATTGAAGCACAGCAGGCAAAAGCGCTGTATGAGATCGTCCCGCGCACCAGCATCGACAATGATCTGCTTAATGACACACTGACCATCAGCAAGCCCGCACTGACCGGTGCAAATGAAGCAACGGTTTTCCGGGCCCGGCGCAACGGTCTGGTCGAAACTGTTATCATGCCGGTAGTTGCGCCCGACGGCTATACCGGGGCAATCTCCCTGATTGTCGGCATCAACCGGGATGACAGCCTGGCAGGCGTTCGGGTACTGGCTCACAAAGAAACCCCCGGACTTGGCGATAAAGTTGAACTGAAAAAGTCTGACTGGATCTTAAGCTTCAACGGCCAGCATTATGACGGTGAAGATGATACCGAATGGGCAGTCAAGAAAGATGGCGGCCGCTTCGACCAGTTCACCGGTGCGACGATTACCCCGCGGGCGATTGTTAACGCCACCAAAGCGGCTGTACGCTATTTCCGCGAAAACAAAACCGCGTTACTGGATGACCCCCAACCACAGGATCACCAGAAAACGATGACTGAAACTACGGGAGCAGAATAATGGCGACCGATTACCAGAAAATCACTTTAGACGGCCTCTGGACGAACAACCCGGCGCTGGTTCAGCTGCTGGGCCTGTGCCCCCTGCTGGCGGTCACCGGCACCGTTGTTAACGCACTGGGGCTGGGCATTGCCAGTATCCTGGTACTGATAGGCTCAAACCTGACAATCTCCATGTTCCGGCACTTTGTACCGGACTCTGTCCGCCTGCCGGTATTCGTGATGGTGATTGCCTCTTTTGTAACCTGTATCGAACTTCTGATGCAGGCGTTCACCTATGAGCTGTACACCATACTCGGCATCTTCATCCCCCTGATCGTAACCAACTGCGCCATCATGGGACGGGCGGACGCATTTGCCTGTAAAAACCCGGTAGGCGCTTCACTGCTGGACGGCGTGATGATGGGACTGGGCTTTACCCTGGTGCTGGTACTGCTGGGGGCAATGCGGGAAATTCTTGGCCTGGGTACCCTGTTTGCTGATATGAATCTGCTGTTCGGCCCGGCCGCTGAAAGCTGGAAAATCACCCTGGTTGATGACTACAGCGGCTTCCTGTTTGCAATTTTGCCACCGGGTGCCTTTGTTGGCATGGGACTGATTGTCGCCGCCAAGAACATCATTGATCAGCGCCTGGAAGAACGCCGCAAGCAACAGCCGAAAGCACCGTCAGAAGGCCCTAAACGGGCGCGTATCACAGGTAACATCAGCTGATTCTGATAACAGAATATACAAATCTGAAAATACCGGCTTACCGCCGGTATTTTTTTATCCACGGTTTAACCGCCTTACCTGAAAACAGCCTCTTTACGCCCTTCAATTACATGTCTGCGGCCATTAAGATAAGAGCCATTAAGACAAAGCCTATTAAAACAAGCGCCACGAGCCACATAATAAAGCCAGAATAATGAATAAAACCAAACGCCAGGAAATCTTCACCCGTCTTCGCGCCGACAACCCCAACCCGGTTACTGAACTGGAATTCAGCGATCCGTTCGAACTTCTGGTGGCCGTTGCACTGTCAGCACAAGCGACGGATGTCAGCGTCAACAAAGCCACCCGGAAACTGTTTCCCGTTGCCAATACCCCTGAAGCCATCTATGCACTGGGGGTCGACGGCCTTAAGGAATACATCAAAACTATCGGGCTGTATAACTCCAAAGCTGAAAACGTCATCAAGGCCTGCAAAATCCTGATCGATAAGCACAACTCTGTTGTGCCGGAAAACCGTGAAGATCTGGAAGCCCTGCCGGGCGTCGGCCGCAAGACCGCTAACGTGGTGCTTAACACCGCCTTCAGACAGATCGCGATGGCAGTGGACACACACATCTTTCGCGTCTCTAACCGCACTAAAATCGCCCCTGGCAAGAATGTAAATGAAGTCGAGCAAAAGCTGCTGAAGTTCGTACCGAAGGAATTCCTGATGGACGCCCACCACTGGCTCATTCTCCACGGCCGCTATGTCTGCACCGCCCGCAAGCCCAAATGCAACAGCTGCATGATTGAAGACCTGTGTGAATTCAAAGATAAAACAGAACTCTGAACAAGGGTTAACAATCCGGCAGCCTGCCTGCTATAAACTGCCCCGCACTCGCCACAGCCTGAACAAACACATCTTTTTCAGGGGTGGCGTTTCAGCCAGCACCTATTCTCCGCTCCCACCACCCGGCCGTCAGAGGAGTCAGACCCGCCTTCCTTTCTCAGCCAGGCTCCCCGACATCACAGGCAAAATCATGCATACATAACAGACCTAAAATCAGTCTGAAATGCCACTGAAAGTTACCCCCACTTTCTGTGGATAAAACTGTTTACAACTATTGGACACCCGCCTGAAAGCCGCATAACTACGGGCTTTGTTACAGATCGGTCACATTTAACACAAAACTATTAACTATAATAAATTCAATAACTTACAAAGAAACAAGCGTTACAATTAAAATATTACTAAACAGTTATTCAAGAAAAAAAACCTTGACAAGCAGCTGTGGACTTTAAATTTTTCAATCAACAAAGGAGGGTTATTAGGCTGATTAAATAACAACCAATTTTCATGCCAGACAGGCATTAAAAACGCTTTTAACTGTATTCTGCCAGGCTACTCAAACATTGTTTTTGAGGAACACAGCCAAACCTCCACAGACTCAGCAACACCCCTTCGGCAGAGAAACCTTCCAGGCAACGGTATGACGCTACCTGGTGCGTAAAACCGGGTCAGATACTGTACCGCCCTAAAAAACCACAACACAAAATTCAAACAAAACTGTTAACGATTATTTACATCAATGAAACAATTTTTAAGTTTCAGACAATAACAGCACAGGAATTTTTCCGCCGCTGTACGGCAGAGGCAGCAAAAAAACAAGCAAGAGGAAGTGTTGTGGAAAACTGAGAATCAGTCTTCCGGAAGTTCGATTTCTATATGTCCGACAGGCTTACAGCAGCAGGTCAGGATTTCGTCACCCACGGTATCAAACAGCGCATCCTGTACCTGTTCAACCTCACCGTCGATCAGCCTGACTTTACAGGTACCGCAATAGCCACCGCGGCAATTATAGGGCGCAGGAATCTCCTGCGCCTCCAGAGCATCCAGTAGTGAGAACTCATACTGGTAGTAGAACGTACCGTGGTGATTGACCTTAATCCTTGGAATACCACTCATGAATCAGCCCTCAAAGATCAAAGATCAAAATCATCAAAGTCGCTTTCATCAACTTCATTATCAATTGCCCCCACCAGATAGGAACTGATTTCAGCTTCCTGTGGCGCAACCTGTACGTTATCACTCACTAACCAGGCATTCATCCACGGCAGTGGGTTCTGGCTTGCCGGAAAGATTTCTTCCAGGCCGACAGCTTTCATACGCACGTTGGTGATGTATTCAATATAATCGCGCAGGATCTGCGCATTCAGACCGATCATAGAACCACCACTGAACAGGTAGTTCGCCCAGTCTTTTTCTTGCTCTGCCGCTTCACGGAAGATTTCAATCACTTCCTCATGGCATTCAACAGCAATCTTCTTGAAATCCGGATCATCAGCACCGGAAGACAGGACATTGATCATGAACTGGGTACCGGTCAGGTGTAATGCCTCATCACGGGCAATCAGTTTAATGATCTTGGCATTGCCTTCCATAATTGCCCGCTCAGCAAAGGCAAAGGAACAGGCAAAGCTGACATAGAAACGAATGGCTTCCAGAACGTTTACCGATACCAGCGTCAGGTACAACTTCTTTTTCAGATTGTACTTGGTGGTATCAAACAGCTTACCGTCAACAGTATGGCGACCCTCGCCCTGGATCAGATAAATATTGGTTAACTCAATCAGCTCATCATATAAACGGGTAACACTCTGAGCCCGCTTAACGATTTCTTCATTGGTAACAATCTGATCAAACACTTCAGACGGCTCATTCATGATGTTCCGGATGATGTGCGTATAGGAGCGGCTGTGAATGGTTTCACTGAACGACCAGGTTTCCAGCCAGGTTTCCAGTTCCGGTAACGAAACAATCGGCAGGAAAGCGATGTTCGGGGAACGGCCCTGCACACTGTCCAGCAGCGTCTGATATTTCAGGTTGCTCAGGAAGATATGCTTTTCATGCTCCGGCATGTCCATGAAATCTTTACG
The DNA here is from genome assembly GCF_024347195.1 of Aliamphritea hakodatensis. Lineage (NCBI taxonomy): Bacteria > Pseudomonadati > Pseudomonadota > Gammaproteobacteria > Oceanospirillales > Oceanospirillaceae > Aliamphritea > Aliamphritea hakodatensis. The sequence goes on along the minus strand of NZ_AP025281.1, from coordinate 1,503,635 downwards.
GTCAGTGGACAGATCCACTTCTTCCGGACGCCAGAAAAACGATAATTGCTTTTCAATCAACTTTTCAAAGATCGGATACTTTTGCTTGTCATAGCGGGCAACGTTAACGTTGTGGCCGAAGAACATCGGCTCTTTAGTGCTGTCATTAAAGGTCGGATCAAAAGTTGAATATAGCATCTGGTATCTTAATGTTTTGCGAGCTTGGGATCATCACGCCGGTAAAGAAATTCCGGCAGCACTCATATCTGAAACCCGGCGTTACACCGGGCAGAACCTGAACAGCCAGCCTTTAACAAAGGCTGGCCGACAGGCAATTAAAGCTTACAGGCACCGCTTTCACAACCCATATCATCGTGCTGGTCGGTCGCGCCGTCACGGGTGTTGTGATAGTACAGCGTCTTAACACCGTATTTATAGGCCGTCAGCAAGTCTTTAAGCAACAGCTTCATCGGTACTTTATCGCCCGGGAAGTTAGCCGGATCGTAATTCGTGTTCGCTGAAATAGACTGGTCGACGAACTTCTGCATGATGCCGGTCAGCTGCAGGTAACCATCGTTGCCCGGAATATCCCACAGCAACTCATAATCATCCTTAAGCTCAGTGTACTCAGGCACCACCTGCTTCATTACACCGTCTTTACTGGCCTTCACACTCACATAACCCCGTGGCGGTTCAATACCGTTGGTTGAGTTAGTGATCTGCGATGATGTTTCGCACGGCATCAGTGCAGTCAGAGTACTGTTACGCAGACCAAACTCGCGAATATCGGTACGCAGCGTTTCCCAGAAGTAATGCAGTGGCTCTTCACAGAAGTCATCCACTTCACGCTTGTAGGTATCAATCGGCAGCAAGCCTTTTGAATACGTAGTTTCATCAAACTTAGAACAGGCACCCAGCTCTTTAGCAAGCTCATTAGAAGCTTTCAGCAGATAGTACTGAATCGCTTCAAATGTCTTATGTACCAGACCGTTTGCAGAACTGTCTGAGTAGCGCACACCGTTCTTCGCCAGATAATAGGCAAAGTTAGTCACACCCACACCCAGTGTACGGCGGCTCAGGGATGCCTGACGGGCAGCTTCAATCGGGTAATCCTGATAATCCAGCAGGCTGTCCAGCGCGCGGACAATCAGGTCAGCCAGATTTTCCAGCTCATCCAGGTCTTCCAGTGCCCCCAGGTTAAATGCCGACAGAGTACACAGGGCAATCTCACCCTTATCATCATTCACATCAGACAGAGGTTTGGTTGGCAGTGCAATTTCCAGACACAGGTTTGACTGTTTAACCGGTGCAACAGCCGGATCAAACGGGCTGTGCGTATTACAGTGGTCAACGTTCTGAATATAGATACGGCCGGTAGACGCGCGCTCAGATGCCAGCAGACCAAACAGCTCAACTGCTTTAACTGTTTGCTTACGGATGGAGTCATCCTGCTCATACTTCACATACAGGCGTTCAAATTCTTCCTGATCAGCAAAGAACGCATCGTACAGCCCAGGCACTTCGTGCGGGCTGAACAGCGTAATATTCTGACCTTTAATCAGACGCTGATACATCAGCTTGTTCAGCTGGACACCGTAATCCAGATGGCGGACACGGTTCTCTTCCACACCACGGTTATTCTTCAGCACCAGCAGTGACTCAACTTCCAGATGCCACAGCGGATAAAACAGCGTCGCTGCACCGCCACGCACGCCGCCCTGAGAACAGGACTTAACCGCCGTCTGGAAGTGCTTATAAAAAGGAATACAACCGGTGTGGAAGGCTTCACCCTGACGAATCGGGCTGCCCAGCGCACGAATCCGGCCAGCATTAATACCGATACCGGCACGCTGACTGACATATTTAACAATGGCACTGGCGGTCGCATTGATTGAGTCCAGGGAATCATCAGACTCGATCAGCACGCAGGAGCTGAACTGACGGGTCGGTGTCCGTACACCGGCCATAATAGGTGTTGGCAGTGACAGCTTAAACAGAGAACAGGCGTCGTAGAAACGCTTCACGTAATCCAGACGGGTCTCTTTCGGGTAACCCGCAAACAGACAGGCGGCCACCAGCATATACAAAATCTGAGGGCTTTCAAAAATCTCACCGGTGACCCGGTTCTGTACCAGATACTTACCTTCAAGCTGCTTCACAGCCACATAACTGAAGTTCATATCCCGGCTGTGATCCAGGTAGTCATTCAGCTCATTGAATTCGGCTTCGCTGTAGTCTTCCAGCAGATGTTTATCATAACGTTTACTGTCAACCATCTTGGCAACATGCGCCATCAGATGTGGCGGCTCATAGCTGTCAAACGCGCGCTTACGCAGGTGGAAAATCGCCAGACGTGCAGCCAGATACTGGTAATCCGGTGCATCTTCAGAAATCAGATCTGCTGCAGACTTAATCAGCGTCTCGTGAATATCAGCAGTCTTAATGCCTTCGTAAAACTGTATATGTGCTTTCAGTTCAACCTGAGATACCGAAACATTCTGCAATCCTTCTGCCGCCCAGATTACGACGCGGTGAATTTTTTCCAGGTCGATCTTTTCCTTTCGACCATCTCTCTTGGTAACCATCAAGTCCTGCATTACGCGCTTCCCACCAATGAATAAACTGAAATCAAACTTTGCCGTCACTGCAGCGGAACCATCCGTTCAGCAACAATGGAGTCGGACTGTACAAAATCCAAACAATACAGACCCTTAATAAAGCAGTGAACAACACTATATATAGTGCAGGGTCATACAGCAGACACCCAATATAGATACTAAGAAGTTAAATTCAATATTGATTTTGCTATCTGATACGTGTAGCCAGATAAGAACCAAACCCATTAACAGTTGGCAAGCCCACTGGTTTCAGGACCTCTGGCGGGACAGTTAAACTAAAGCCGTGTTTCAAAAACTTTTATATGGCATCCGGAAGTTTCATAGATAAAATCTATTGAAATTTTCTACGGCCTTCAGCCCACCTGGCGAGTAAGTTTTTTTCATTTTTTTTCGTTTCAGATGTTTACAAAGCGCCTTTGCACACATAAGATTCACGCCCTCTCCCGGTGGGGTTCCCGAGTGGCCAAAGGGATCAGACTGTAAATCTGACGCGCAAGCTTCGGTGGTTCGAATCCACCTCCCACCACCATCTTCTTTTCCTGAAGATGTTTCATGATTACACCGATTTCTCCTGTTTATTTCTTCCTGACTGTGCCAGAGTTGATCCATGCCGGTGCTGTAACTTTTTTTACCGGTAGAATCACCTGAAGCATACCCGTATAAGGAAAGTGAATATGCCTTGTAATCATGAGATTGCCGAAGAGATTAACATGCTGATCCGTTTCAGCCAGACCAGTACCCTGCAGGGTATAAAAGTACACGCCAATGCCGATACCGATATTATTGCTGCCACCACACGGCTGTTCGATAAAGGCTTAATTTCCCAACAGGACGGCGGTTATCTCACACCGCTTGGCCATGAAGCCGCCGATCAGGCCCACAGTCTGTTAAACATCCTCACACCGCCAAAACCGGCTGCCTGATAACCGCACCGCGCTGCAAAGCATTTGCAGCGCCCCATTTTCCAACTGAACGCACTTAAGGACCACAATGAGCGGCGAGCCATTCCTGATTGAAGATATGAATGTCTGGGAAACGCGTATGTTTAGCGTTAACTACCCGGAGCACAGTAAAAACCGGCAGGCGCTGTTAACGGCCATTGAAAATATCCGCCAGCAGCAGGAAGATGCTATCGCCAGCTACGTCGCCCCTACAGCCAAACACCGGCTGTATGAAAGCAGTCTTGACCTGCTCGATCAGCCAGAACCGGCCCTTAACGACCTGAAGATCTTTCTGGAAGATATGCTGACCACCGTCGCTCATGCTGTGAACGAAGAATTCTGGCCGGAAGACGCTCAGGCTCAGGCAAGCATTATCGAGTCCTGGTTCCACGTGACCGAAAACGGTGGCTACCACGACACCCACTCACACCCGAACTGTTCCTGGTGTGGCATTTACTACCTTCAGGCCGGCGAAAGCGGCATTGAAGCACGTAATGGCGTGAACCGCTTTTATGATCCGCGCCACGGTGCTGACCAGTATCTGGATGCGGGTACGGCCTATCTGAATGCTGCGGGCACCTGGGACTTTGCTCCCCAGGAAGGACAGATTGTTATCTTCCCCTCCTACCTGAAGCATGCCGCCATGCCGTATTTTGGCGCTCAGGCACGTATCGTACTGGCCTTCAACAGCCAGGTGAACTTCCTGGAAGAATGACAGATCACTTCCCTCCTCGCCCTTAAACCTTTTCCGGGGAGGGAAAATTAAGCTTAATCCATTGATTGAACTTTATTTTTCACTTAGCCTCACAACATCTAAATCAGGGACTTACAGGTATTGTAATTATGTTGCACTATGCTGCCGCACTCGGAAAACACGCTGGCTTCTGGCTGACAATCATTCTCGTTGGCTGTGTACTTGAAGGCGTTGCACTGTTTTATCAGTATGTTTTAGATTACGGCCCCTGCGTACTCTGCATTCATATCCGGATCTGGATTCTGGCAATTATCGCTCTGGCGGTTCTCGCGTTATGCCTGAGACGCTACCGGATCCCCAACCTGTTATTACAAACACTCAACCTCGGGGCCGCCGCAGCACTGCTTGAACGCTCCTGGATGGTATTTGCGGTTGAACGCAACCTGATTGAAAGCAGTTGTGAAATGTCTACCGGACTGCCGGAATGGTTCGCAGTCGATCAGTGGTTCCCGGCAGTATTTGAACCTTGGGAGCTGTGTGGCTATACCCCGGATCTGTTACTGAGCATTACGATGGCTGAAGGCCTTATGGTTATTTCACTGGCTGCCGTTGCAGCATTTTCCGCCGTGCTGATCGGCAGCTTCAAACACCCATACGCGGAATAACCGCCGGTGCAGTGAAGGCTTTCACCTTCGTTTTATTCCCTGTACAATCGCGATCAATTTTTAAACAGGTCCGGCGACGCCGGGCTGATTGCAAACCTTTATCTTCAAGAGGTGTACTGTGCGTCTAGCAGAGATCGAAGGCATCATGATGAACGTAGGCATCGCAGTGTTTGCGGCCTTTATCTTTTTCATCATTTACGATTTGGCAAAAAAATCCAATGCCGGCAAATTCGGAACAGTTATTCTGTTCTTTGCTCTGGGTTTAGGCCTGGCAGCCTTTCTGGTTAAAACCGTTGCCGTCTATATGATTGAGGGTGGCGGAGCCGCCTGATCAGAACCGCTGACTGAGTGCTCTGATAAACATTCAGTCAGCGGCCTGGACACAGCTTTTGTAACACGTCTTTAGCAATTACTTCTTCAAGTCGTCCGGCCCCACATGACGCAGACTGAAATCCGACGTATTAATATCGTACGCCTTGCCAAACCCTACCACATAGCGGCCACTGACCGGTTGCAGCGCGAACAGCCTGAAATCACTTAACCCCCTGAGCACACCGACCGTGGCGCCGAATGCCTCTTCCAGATCAGCCAGTGCCGGCTCAAACGCCAGAGCATCCCGGGGTACCTGTTGCGCCCTGCAAACAAAACTTGTCCGCCGCCGGGCAAACGGATTACGGTTACCCACCTCATCCTCAATAAACATGACAGATGTTCGTTCGCACGCCATCAGATTACGGGTATGCGCTGCCAGCTCACTGATAAACACGTAAAACACACCGTCACGCCAGATAAACGGTGCATAGCTGACATCCGGGCAGGCATCAGTTGCAGCCCCGCCGTTCAGACTGTCCGCCACCAGCGACCCCAACATCAGAGACTGTCGCTGCTCAATAAATGTCCGGCATTCCTGTGCCAGTAAAGTAAGATCCGTTTCACGCATTTTCATGTTCCCTGTGGTCCTGTATTCATGTCCCTAATATACCGCAAACCCTCTGCCTAGCGTATACTGATGCCACTTTTAAGCAGCCTGCCACCCCCTTTCTGTACATTGCAGGCGCGCAACATTAAGGAATTGTCAGGATGCAGCAGAAAACCATTAAAGCCGGTCAGATCGAAATCAGTAACGAAAGCCCGATGGTTCTGTTTGGCGGCATGAATGTTCTGGAATCCCGGGATCTGGCCATGCGCATTGCCGAACATTACGTCGAAGTGACTCAGAAACTGGACATTCCTTACGTCTTTAAAGCGTCTTTTGATAAAGCGAACCGCTCTTCTCTGACATCCTTCCGCGGCCCTGGACTGGAAGAAGGCCTGAAAATCCTGCAGGAAATTAAGCAGACTTTTAACGTACCGCTAATCACTGATGTTCACGAACCGCATCAGGCGGCACCCACGGCCGAAGTGTGCGACATCATTCAGTTACCGGCGTTCCTCTCCCGCCAGACCGATCTGGTTGAGGCCATGGCTAAAACCGACGCTGTAATTAATATCAAGAAAGCACAGTTCCTGGCACCACAGGAAATGAAACACATCCTCAATAAAGCCGAACAGGCCGGTAACGACAAGCTGATCCTGTGCGAACGGGGCAGCAGCTTTGGTTATAACAACCTGGTGGTAGATATGCTCGGTTTCTCGGTCATGAAAGAATTTGGCTATCCAATCATGTTTGATGCCACCCATGCCCTGCAGATGCCAGGTGGCCGCAGTGACAGTGCAGATGGTCGCCGGGCGCTGGTTGCACAGCTTTCCCGTGCCGGTCTGGCGCAGGGCATTGCCGGTCTGTTCCTGGAAGCGCACCCGAACCCGGCCGAAGCAAAGTGCGACGGCCCCTGCGCGCTGCCACTGGATAAACTTGAACCTTACCTGCAACAGATGCAGGCGGTGGATCAACTGGTTAAGAGCTTCCCGCCACTGATTACTGAATAATCTCATCCAGCCTGCTACCTCCGCCAACCAGCTTTCACGCCGGCAGGTAACAGGCTGTTATACAAACCTTTTCCCGCTTTTTTGCCCTATCCCCCCGGGCTGCTTCACTATACTTTACGCATGATCTATTATGGGCTGATAACTCATCAGGGATTAGGCCGGTAATGTATGGTGGATTCTCAGCAAGCCCTTTATAACGGACTGAAAGCCGAACAGATTATCGGCCCGGATCACCATCCGTATAAACTGCTGACCGCACTTAAACCCACTGTACTTGGCCAGCTCTGGCAGGCCGAAGACCTTTCCACCAGTACCGGCGCGCTGGTCAGCCTGCATATTATCAACCCTGCCTTCAGCCGGCACAGCGGCTTCATCGAACACATCAAAAAGCAGGTTAGCCTCAGCAAACGCCTTAAACATCAGTATCTGGCAGATCATTACGGTATCTTTAAACACCGTGGCGGGCTGGTTTTAATTGCCACAGAACGGCTGGATGGCCTGACTCTTGCCCAACTGCTGAACAGCGGTGCCCATAAAAAGCTCAGCCGCGCACAGAAAGAAGGTTTGCTGATTCAACTGGCACTGGCACTGGACAGCATTCATGCAAAACTGGCCAGCCCCCACCGCAGCCTTAGCCCGGACATGGTCTTCGTCAACCGTCAGGGAGGCGTCCGGTTAACCGGCTATAACCTCGCTGACAGCCTTGAGTGCATCAGTGAACAGCTCAAAGAACCCGCCGGTTATCTGGCCTACCGGGCACCGGAATGCTTCCATCCGGAACCGCTTACCCCAAAAGCCGATATCTACGCCTATGCCGCCATCATCTATCAGCTACTGAGCGGTAAAGCACCGTTCCGGGCGCAGGATGATGAAGCCAGCCGGGTACGCATTGAACTGAAACCTCTGAAAATGCTGACCGCCACCCAGTGGCAATCATTGCAAAGCGCGTTTTCCACCGACCCGGATGAACGCCCGGCGACGGCCTCCCAGCTTATTCAGAGTATTCTGCAGGAAGAAAATGAAGCACCGCTGCCCGACATCAAAGGCCCGGATACCGCTAACAACACTCTGTCTGATGAGGCACAGTCCGAACGTACAGCAGGCAAGTCCGGCTTGGGCGCCAGACTTTCCGGACTGACAGCCTGGCGCCCCAGCCGCCCACAGATATTCGGCTTAGGGATTTTCACTGCCGGTATGCTGGTTGGTGCAATCGCGACCGCCGCCATTCTGATGTTGCAGCAAATGCGTACAAACAACGCACTGGCAACCAGCCTGGCGGAAATCGAAAGCCTGCGGAGTCAGTTAGAACAACAGGCAACCGAACAGCAATCCGCCAGCAACGATTACCAGACGCAAATCGACGCTCTCAAAAACAGCCTGACAGCCCGTACCGATGAAGTAGCCACGCTGGAAGCCCGGTTGCTCAAAGCCAAATACCCCGACGCGGATGCCAAAACACTGTTTACTGATCAGCTTACCGGCGGTTTTAAAGGCCCGCAGATGGTAATCATCCCCCGGGGACGCTTCATGATGGGCGACCAGCAGCTGATCGGCGATGATAACGAACTGCCCAGCCACGAAGTCAATATTGGCTATAAATTTGCGCTGGCCCGCAATGAAATCACCTTCAGCGACTATGACCACTACGCCCTGGCCACCGGCCAGCCGCTGCCGGACGACAACGGCTGGGGGCGGGGCAACCGGCCAGTGGTCAATGTTACCTGGCAACAGGCCAAAGCCTACACCCGCTGGCTGGCAGACATCACCGGACAGCCCTACCGCCTGCCGACTGAAGCTGAATGGGAATACGTTGCCCGGGCAGGCTCAGACAGCAACTACTGGTGGGGTGAAAAACTGGAACCGGAACGGGCAGTCTGTGGCGAGTGCGGCAGTCCCTGGGACGGCAAACAAACTGCTCCGGTGGGAAGTTTCCCCGCAAATTCATGGGGAATTCATGACATGAGCGGTAATGTCGACGAATGGGTGGAAGACTGCTATCAGGATTCCTATATCGGTGCGCCGGTAAACGGCGATGCCCGCCAGGATGGCAGCTGTGAGTTTCGCGTCATGCGGGGCGGTTCCTGGTTTGATATCGGCCGGGTTATCCGTTCTTCCAGCCGTTACCGCCACCCGGCCAATGCCAGCAAAAATACCTGGGGCTTCCGGGTCGCTCTGAATTTACCGGAAGATACACCGGACGTATCAACGCTTAACGAGGAATAATATCATGCACAGGTTTGTTACCGGTGTCGTCACTTTACTCACCCCGGCGCTGACGCTCGCCGCCGGAATCAGTATTGATGCCAGCCAGCAAAAATCACTCACAGTGACACTGTACAACGACAATCTTGGGCTGGTCAGAGACACCCGGCAGTTACCGGCTATTCCTGCCGGCGAGAGTATATCCGTGCAGGATGTCAGCCATCAGATGATGAGTGAAACCCTGCGTTTTGAAAATGCCGGCGAAGTACTGGAACAAAATCTCAACACCAACCTCATCAGCACACAGGCACTGTTACAGCACTATATAGGCAAAAACCTGCAGCTGGCCCGGACAAATCCGGCAACCGGGCAGGAAACCCGTGTTTCTGCCCGCCTGCTCAGCAACGACGGACAACTGGCGACTGTTGAGCGTGACGGCAGTATCGAAAGTATCCCGGTAAACAGCAATGGCTGGCGGTTTATCTTTCCGGCCCTGCCCGCAGGTATGCAGTCCAAACCCAGTCTGGAAATCACCACCGGCGGCAGTAAAGCCAACCGCGAAGCCATACTGACCTATCTGACCCGTGGCCTCAGTTGGCAGATGGATTATGCCATGACCCTGAATCAGCAGGGCAACCGGCTCAGCCTCGACGGACTTGCAACACTCAACAATCAGACAGGGGTCGACTTCAACGACAGCAACATTCTGTTAATGGCCGGACAGGTTAACCAGCCACCGGAAAACCTGCGTTACAAACAGGAACGGGGCATGATGGCCATGGCGATGGCCGACGGTATGGAAAGCGGCCAGCCGCAACAGTTACAGGATTACCAGCTCTATAAGCTGCCCCGCACCACCAGCCTCAAAACCGGCCAGACCAAGCAGGTTAACCTGATCAGCTCTGACCGGGTAAACACCGAAAAAACCTACCGGTACCGGTTCCCCGTGTATCCGGGGCTCGACCACAATGAATACCGGGAAAAACCGGCCATTGAACTGAGCTTCCAAAATACTGCCGACAGCAATCTGGGCTTTCCCCTGCCGGCCGGTAATGCCCGGGTATTCAGCCCGGATAATGACAACCGGCTGCAATTCATTGGCAGCGCCCGGGTGGAACATACCGCCGCCGGGGAAACCGTCCGCCTGCCAATCGGCAAAGCCTTTGACCTGAGTATTAAGCGCCAGCAGACTGACTTCGAAAAGGTGTATAACGGGCACAAAATGCGCCAGACACTGGAAGTCCGTAACAGCCGGAGCACCGCCACTAAAGTGACACTGAATGCGGATTTCTCACAGGACTGGAAAATTGAAGACAGTAGCCACACCTATACCAAATCAGCGGCAGGTCAGGCTCAGTGGATTGTCGATGTTCCCGGCAACGGCGTAACCAAGGTCAGTTTCAGCGTACAGCTGCTGCAACCTTAACCGCCAAAACGCACCTGTTGCGCCTTCCAAAACGCCAGCTGGCCTGAATCCGCCAGCTGGTGTAAACCGCCTGATTCATATACCTCGATCAGACGTTTAATGGCCAGAACATGCCCCTTTTCACCGGCCTGACGGTAAAACTGCAGTGCCTTATCGGCATCTTCACCGATAACCGGGTAACCCTGTTCGAATAAGCGGGCAACCTGATACGCAGCTTTAGCATCCCCCTGTTCCGCCGCACGGCGAAGATAAATCGCCCCCTGAATCCGGTTGCTCTCATCTTCCCCCCGGTAATGCAACAGGTGCCCGTAAACTGACAACGCTTTGGTACTGCCATTATCCGCCGCCTTACGGAACAGCTTCATAACCAGCTGATGCTTTGCTCTGGACGATTTCAGCAGCGAGCTGCGAAATGCTGCAAAAGCCAACCAACCCAACAGGGGCGCTATAAGTTTCATAAACAACCGCATTGCTATCCTCACCGGAAAATCAGAATAAAACCGATAAAACCAATTTTATTTCAGGCGGACTAAGTAATACATCGATATTTGTCTTGCGTTCGTTATTGCGCTGCGCTTAAATCGAAAAGTTATAGAAGTTATTTCTCTTATTACTTATTTTAGTGAGATCAGGATATCCCCATGAACAGCTTCAGTGATAATTCCCTATCGATCGGTAACACTCCGTTAGTACGCCTTGGCAAAATCGCACCGCAGGCTAATATCTACGCCAAAATTGAAAGCCGTAACCCTGCCGGTTCAGTAAAATGCCGGATCGGTGCCAACATGGTTTGGGCCGCTGAGCAGGACGGACGTCTTAAGCCGGGCATGACCCTGATCGAGCCTACCAGTGGTAACACGGGTATTGCGCTGGCTTTCGTGGCCGCATCCCGTGGCTACAAACTGGTGCTGACCATGCCATCTTCCATGAGCATAGAACGCCGCAAGCTGATGAAAGCACTGGGGGCTGAAATCGTTCTGACCGAACCGGCGAAAGGCATGAAAGGCGCGATTGCCAAAGCGGAAGAACTGGTTGCCGAAAACGCTGACAGCTACCTGATGCTGCAACAGTTTGAAAACCCTGCGAACCCTGAAATCCACGAAAAAACCACTGGCCCTGAAATCTGGCGCGACACAGAGGGGCAAATTGATGTTCTGGTCGCAGGCGTGGGTACCGGCGGCACTATCAGCGGCACGTCCCGCTATATTAAACAGACTGAAGGTAAAGCAATTCATTCAGTCGCAGTTGAGCCGACTGACTCTCCGATTATCAGCCAAACCCTGAACAACGAAGAGTTGCAGCCTGCTCCACACAAAATCCAGGGCATCGGCGCCGGTTTCGTACCGAAGAATCTGGACCTGTCTCTGGTGGACGAAGTCGCACAGGTAAGCAATGAAGAAGCCATTGAAATGGCCCGCCAACTGATGGTTAAAGAAGGTATTCTGGCAGGTATCTCCTGTGGTGCAGCACTGGCTGCAGCCGTTAAGCAGGCAGAGAAGCCGGACAACCAAGGTAAAAACATTGTCGTGATCCTGCCGGACTCCGGCGAGCGTTACCTGTCTACCGCGCTGTTTGAAGGCATGTTCAGCGATAACGAAAACGTACAGTAACACCCCCTCCTCTGACAGACCTGCTCAGCAGGTCTGTTTTTACTTCCCGGCAGTCTCCACAAAATGGAGAATCATGCCTGCATTTTCAAACAAATCCGGTTGCGATTTCTCAGGGTTAAAACCATACTGGCAATTAATCATACCAACATTTGATTAAGACTAAGGAATCAGGTCGCACACATACTGCATTATCTGGTTTCAGTACGCTTAACCAGGTGACCTGACGAACACTGATTCTGCTTGAGTGCCTTTGTGGCAGCAAAATCAGCACCCTGACAGGTTACGATGATGATAGATACCCAAGCTTGCCTTTCCCGCCATCCACACCCTAACCTTGATCTGGATAAATGGCAGACCACCGTCGATCTGATGGCCGAGTTGTTTGGCTCAGCCTGTGGCACCATCGTCCAGTTCCGCCAGCAGGAATTTAATGCAGTCGTTGCCAGCCTGAATGAAGACAACTTTCTGCAACGTAACTCCAGCTGGCCATGGGATATGAAAAGCTTCTGTCGACGAATCGTTGAAACCGGCGAAGGGCTTTATGTTGAAAATGCACCGTGCAACAGCGAATGGAAAGATGCACCTCCCGTGGCAGAAGGCCCTGTGCGCTCATACTTCGGCATGCCCATCACCTGGCCTGACGGCTCACTGTTCGGCACCATCTGTGTCATCGACAAAAAGCTTTCCGACTATTCCGACACCCAGCTGAAAATACTCGAACAGTTCCGTAATCTGATCAATGCCGACCTGCATATGCTGATCAGCTACGAAGAAATCAAGGCACTGGCCATTACTGACGAGTTAACCCAGGTGCATAACCGCAGAGGCCTGAACCTGCTGGGGGAACAGCGCTTCAAAGACGCCCGACGCTTTGGCCAGCATATCGGCATGGTGTATATCGACATCGATAATATGAAACAGCTCAATGACACCGAAGGGCATCAGGCAGGGGACGCCTGTATCACGGGTCTGGCAAAAACACTGCAAGAAAACTGCCGGGACAGCGACATTATTGCCCGGGTAGGCGGTGACGAATTTCTGGTCATGATGCTGACAGATAACGAGCAACAGATTCAGACATTTTGCCAGCGGATCGAACATCAGTTCAGCGAGCAGTTAAAACAAAACCCCGCCTTCCGTATGAACAGCCTCAGCCACGGCTATTGCTTTGCCACAGAGGTTGATGAAACCTCAATGGAAATAATGATCGATAAAGCAGATAAACACATGTACGAAAATAAACAGGCCAATAAGCTGCACCGCTCAGCCTGACCGGCCACCATTTTCAGGACAAAAAAATACCTGCGCAATGCAGGTATTTTTTAACTCTGAACCGATTTGTTTCAGGCGTCGTTCCAGCTTTCCAGCATTGCCAGCCCCGGTGCGAAGAATGACTGCCCCGTCACCGCCACAGTATAGTCCAGCAGTTTGTCGTAAGCACCGCCCTGTTCTTCACCGTGAAACATACTTTCCAGCATCCGGGTAAAAGGCACCGCCGAAGCACCGAAAGACGCAAACAGCAAACCCCGTTTGGTCAGATCACCATAAGGCATACTGTGCCGCAGGATTTCAACAGATTTACCCTGAGCATCTTTCAGGGATGTCCGCTTGGTATGGGCAAAGCTGGCTTTATCTGCGCCGGCATATTCCACATTTTCTGTTTTGGTACGGCCGATAATATCTTCCTGCTGCTTAACCGCCAGCTGGTTCCAGCGCTGCAGATCATGCTCGTAACGTTGCAGGTGAATATAACTGCCACCGGCAAACGGCCCGTCAGCAATCACCGCAACCGCAGCCCGGTCATCCCCCTGAGGGTTCTCCGTGCCGTCAACAAAACCGGTCATGTCCCGGCTGTCCAGATAGCGGAAGCCGTGAATCTGCTCCACCAGCACCAGGTGCCCGGCAAGCAAGGCGTGCAACCGGGATGCCATTTCATGGTTGATATCATGACGGTTACTGCGAATATGCAGCAGCACATCCGCCGGTGTCGCCGGCGCAGACAGCTGATCCCGCTGTTGCTGAGGAAAAGGCAACAGTTCAGCAGGACGCTGAGCCCCATCAAACCGCTCCCAGACCTGCTCGCCGACAGCAAGGGTAACATGCAATTCAGCGCTGGCTCCGGACTGGGATGAAGCATCTTCCATCGCCCGGGTCAGCACCGGCACCTGCGCCAGCAAATGCTTCAGACGGGAGACATCCGCTTGCGGGGATAAATCATACGTAATAAACAACGCATCACTGTTTGCTTCAGCAATGACACCGGACTGACAGAGGGCCTGTGCAGCACGTATTTCAGTCATACCTCACTCCTTTTCTGCTTTACCGGCCTGATTTGGCGTGCCGGCAGCTATCTTTCTGACATTCTGAATATTCAGGCCGGCGGATGGTATTTTAACCATTCACTCCATGACCCCGGATACACCCGGGAGCCACTCAGCCCGGCAATTTCCATCGCCAGCTGGTTATGGCAGGCGGTAACACCGGAACCACAGTAATGTATCACCTGCTCAGCAGGAATATCTTTTAGCAAAGCCTGCCACTCAGCCTTCAGCACATCTGCCGGCTTAAACCGGCCATCGCTGCTCAGGTTAGCCTGTAACGGCCGGTTCAGTGCACCGGGAATATGCCCGGCAACAGGATCAATCGGTTCCTGTTCTCCGTTATAACGCTCCGCGGTTCTGGCATCCACCAGGCAGCTGTCCGCCGCAAACCGGGCAACCTCTTCCCGCCCGGCAATCATTGAATGATCATAGCTGTTCAGCCTCACGGCGCTTGGCTGAGGCATAATAAACTCTGTCACCACCGGGGCTGATGCCGCCAGCCAGGCCGGATAACCACCGTCCAGCACTGCCACATCCCGCACCCCGATTGCTTTCAGCAGCCACCAGGCACGGGCAGCCATCGCGCCCCCGCAGTCATCATACACGACCACCTGTACATCCGGCCGGATACTGGTGGCTTCACATACCTCGGCAAACTTATCCAGCGCCGGTAACGGGTGCCGGCCGGTCTCATCGGTAACCTCAGCGGCAAGATCTTTATTCAGATCCACATACAGGGCACCGGGAATATGGCTTGCCTGATAGGCTTTGCGGCCCTGATTAACATCCATCAGATTAAAACGGCAGTCCCAGATCACCAGGGCACTGCCACGCTCAACCTTTGTTTTCAGATCATCGACGCTGATCAGTGTCTGATTCATAGGTTACTCCGTCATTTCCGGGTTACAGATACTGAGCGAACTCTTCCTGCAGAACATCCAGCTCGTTCTGGGCCTTTTGCTTCGCTTTTTTCTTCAGGCCTTCAACTTCAGCGGCTTTAGCGGCCAGCACGTCACGGGCTGCAGCGGCTTTATCATCAGCCTGCGCGACCTGCTCCAGCACTGATTTAAGCTGCATCAGAATACCGCGACGGCGGCCTTCTTCAGCCCGGGCAATCTGCTCGGCGGATTTTTCTTTCTTCTGCTCTTCCTGCTGTTGCGGTGCCGCTTCAGTGTAGGTCAGCGGACGGATACCGGCAGCAATACGCGCCTGCGCCAGGAACGGGGTTGCAAACTCACGGGCTTTGGCTGCCCCTTTATGCAATTGCTGCTCAACGAAAGCCATGTCCTGCATCAGACGGTTATATTCTTCACGGGGTTTGGTCAGGTAGGCATCCAGATATTCGAAAAGCTGCTTCTTAGCATCCCCCCAGCCGATACCGTTTTCGAACTGACGGCGCATATCAGCCTGTTCTGCCTCGGTGGCAAAGTTGGCAAACAGCTGAAAGATTGTGCTGTCGTCCGCATCCTTAGGCTGACCCGGCTCCAGCGTATCAGTCTTAATCTGCTTGATCAGTTTGTAAAGATCATCTGAGCTGGCAAACAAAGGAATCGTATTGTCATAGCTCTTGGACATCTTACGGCCGTCCAGACCCGGGATCAGCTGAGTCTGTTCATCAACCTGAGCCTGCGGCAGATTAAACAGTTCGCCATAGGTATGATTGAAACGTCCGGCAATATCACGGGCCATTTCAATGTGCTGAATCTGATCCTTGCCCACCGGAATAATATCCGCATTAAACATCAGGATGTCCGCGGCCATCAGAATCGGGTAGCTGAACAACCCCATAGTGACATCATCATCTTCCTGCTTACCCGCTTCACGGTTTGCATCGACAGACGCTTTATAGGCATGGGAGCGGTTCATCAGCCCCTTTGACGTCATGCAGGTCAGAATCCAGGTCAGCTCGGTAATTTCCGGAATATCCGTCTGGCGGTAAAAGGTTGCTTTATCGGTGTCCAGCCCCAGCGCCAGCCACGTCGCGGCAATCTCCCGGGTAGAACGCGCGACACGTTCCGGATCATGACACTTGATCAGGGCATGAAAATCCGCCAGGAAAAAATAACTGTTAAAGTCACTGTTCAGGCTTGCTTCAATCGCAGGCTTGATCGCCCCTAAATAGTTACCAATGTGCGGGGTACCGGTGGTTGTTATACCAGTAAGAACAGTCTGTTTAGTCATCTGAATTCTGCTTAGGTCTGAAAAATTACAAATCTCAAAAAAGGCCGGCACCTGATCAATAGCGGTACCTGGAATAAGGCCATCCATGATACTCGCTGGCGGCTTAATTAGAAACGCACAGACACGCTTTTTCTCCACCACCTTGCGACTATACGCCCTACTCTGAACCCGACTATAGGCGTAACGATTTCAGCACTTTAACACTGGGTTCAGTACCGGCCCCGGGGTATAATCCCGGACTTTGTGATAACACTGAAAGGAACCGACATGACCGAACTGCTCCCGTCATGGATTGTACTGGCCTCTGCACTGGGCTCACTGGCTTTTCTGATCGCCACCGGGCCAGATAAAAAACCCGCTACCCTGGTTAACCGCCTGCTGATGGCGGCGTTATGTTTTATCGGTGGCTTTCTGTTATCCGCCATGTATTCACGGGTTGTCGGCGAAGCAACTGCCCCCATGATTGTTGCCATTCTCGTTATGATCGGCACCGCCGGCTCCACCGCCATCTTCCGCACCATTGAAAAAAAGCATAAAACCGGCGACCGCGAAAACTGATCACTTTTGACAAGTCCGGCTAACCCGCTAGGCTTTTTAGGGCACCCGTAATTAAATCCCCTGACGGAGGCCCTTTATGGATCGCTCATTACACAGTATCAATACGCTGTTCGCTCAGCTGGGACTGCCCAGTGAAGATCATGAAATTGATCAGTTTATCCGCACCCATACCCTTTTCAGCCAGCGAGTCCGCCTCGACGAAGCCAGCTTCTGGACACCGAGCCAGGCAAGCTTCATAAAAGAATCACTGGATTTCGATTCCGACTGGTCGGAAGCTGTGGATGAACTGAATACCCGGCTCCATGCCTGATTAATATTCCCTATCCTGACGATACACTTTCTAAACTTTCAGTTTGCCGGCCAGTGGTTTACCATCATGACAAATTCACTGGCCGGGTATATTCACAACCATGCTACTTGTTATTTCTCCAGCAAAAAATCTGGACTACGACCCCCCTGCAACCACCAACACTTACAGCCAGCCAGACCATCTGGACCACGCTGCTAAGCTGATTGAGCAGCTGAAAGAGTTTGCGGTGCAGGATATTGCCGAACTGATGAAGCTCAGCGATAAACTGTCAGCACTGAATGTTGCCCGCTACCAGAGCTGGCATCCGGACTTCACCACCGACAACGCCAAACAGGCGGTACTGGCCTTCAACGGCGATGTATATACCGGCCTGAATGCCCCTGCTTTCAGCGAAGAAGATCTCGACTTTGCTCAGCAGCATTTACGTATCCTGTCCGGCTTATACGGTTTACTCCGGCCACTGGACCTGATGCAGCCTTACCGGCTGGAAATGGGTACCAAGCTGGCCAATCCGCAGGGGAAAGATCTGTATGCGTTCTGGGGCAATGTGATCACCGCTGCTCTGAACGAACAGTTGCAGGCACTGAACAGTGAAGAACTGGTTAACCTTGCTTCCACCGAGTATTTTAAATCGGTCAAGCCTAAAGGCCTCAACGGCCGGGTCATTACCCCGGTATTTAAAGACTGGAAAAACGGCCAGTATAAGATCATCAGCTTCTTTGCTAAAAAAGCCCGCGGTCTGATGTGCCGCTACGCCATTGAAAACCGTATACAGAATGCTGAAGACCTGAAAGGATTCGATCTGGCTGGCTATCAGTATGATGAAAGCCTTTCCAAAGGTGACACCTGGGTATTCACCCGGAAAGAAGCCCTGTAAATACAGGTTACAGATACAAAAAAGGCGCGGTTCCTGAGGGAACAGCGCCTTTTTTATCGCCTGATCAATCAGGAAGGCTGTTCGATGCCCACGATCATCCAGTCGGCATTTTCCTGAGACATGTCACGCATCAGGTGCCACAACTCACTGAATTCAGTGGTCTGATCACTGTCTTCTTTCATCCAGCCATAGAAGTTGATGGTGGCAATTACATGATCACCGTTATCGATGAAGTTAGCCATCTCAGCCATCACCGATACCACTTCCGTATGCTGGGCTTCAGCCAGTTTTGCACGCTCAGTCTGCAGATGATGCAGCACATCCGGGGACACATATGTCTGAATATCGTCCCAGTCATTACTGTCCCATGCCTTTTGCAGGTGCGCAAAATGCTGCTTGCCGCCTTCCAGGAAGCTGTTTTCGTTAAACCAGTTCGGTAAAACGAAACCACGGCCACCAAAGCCACCGCTGTTAAAACGTGAAGGCTTGGCCACCGGCTCAGACGCCTGGAAATTCTGTGGTTCAGACGTTTTAAAGTTCTGCGGTTGCTGAGCGCTCTGCTGGCTCAGGCCGCCCATACCGGCACCTGCGCCGGCATAATTTGGCCGGGAGCCCTTCTTAAGTATCGAGAATATCTTGAACGCCACAAAGGCCAGTAAGCCCACCAGCAAAATATCCATGAACTGGATACCGTCGAAACCGTCACCAAAGAACATTGCACCTAACAGACCACCGGCCAGCAGACCCGCCATCAGACCACCAAAGCCACTGCGTTTTTTGCCCTGGGCAGTCTTGCCCGCTGTATTTGTTGCCGTTTTCTGGCTGGTAGGCGCTGCTGCAGGCTTAGCCGATTTAGGGGTAGAAAAAGATTTACCAAAGCTCTTACCGCCACCGAACCGCTTGGCCTCTGCGTCCGGTGCAACCAGACCAAAGCTTAGAATACAGGCAAAAAGAGTTACTAACAGGGTACGCATATCATCTCCTGAATCATGCTGATTTTTCAGCAACAGTTACTCGCTTACATAACGGCCGCCAGATTATTTCAGTCAAGATAGTAGCGGTATAACCGGCAAATATAAAGTTCAGAAACGCTTAAGTATGCGTGAAAGAAGGTTAAAACTCGGGTCTTCTCCGGTCAGAATATAGAAAAGAATATTGTAATTCTTAAGAATCCACTCCATCCGTCCCTTCGCCGACGACAACCCGCAAAATAACACCTCATCCCCCGGCTCCAGCTCGGTCAGCTCACCGGGCAGCATTGAAAGTACCCCATCCCTGCGATGCAACAGTGGAAAACAGGGCAGTGAACGGTTACGGTCCCGGGAATTTTTCATCAGCGCCTGCAACTTCACCGCCATCCCCTGATCAAACATAGCCATCACTGCCGGCGCAGAAACATCGGACACCTTCACAGACCAGCTGTCCAGCTCCCTGTCACCGGCAATGTTACTCATACGGTTCAGCAACGTATGGGCCCAAACTTCATCGTGATGCTGCATTTTTTCGATAAAGACCGGCAACAGCGGGGTTTTCAGTTTAGCCAGAATACGATTCGCGATGATTCTGCCCGGCTCCATCACAAAGTCTGCCCGGGAATTCTCAAACACCAGCCGGTTAGAACTCAGATTCTGGCGAACAACGGTTACCAGCTTCGGATTGATTTCCATTGCCGTCATAATGATCGACATGTTATCCGCATCATTATGAGTGCCGGCCACAACGGCTACCGCATCTTCTACACCGGCTTTTAGCAGGGTCTCCGCTTCGGTCCCCAGCCCCAGCACGGTATTTTCGTATCCTTCCAGCACCGCCGGATTATCATCCAGCAACACGGTCTCCACATTCCCCTGCCGGAAGTCATCATACAGCGCCCGGCCAAAACGGCCGAAACCACAGATAATCCAGCGCCCGGATGCCTTCTTATACACACTGGATAAAGGCCGGTGGTACGGGTTGACCAGCCAGTCGTAAACCAGATGCATATAGGGGGACTTAGCTACCAGCGAAAGATATTCCGCGTAGGCCCTGAAAGGATCAATAATATGGTTAGTGCCAAATGACGCCAGATTGCGCGCATGGACATCCGACTCAGTACGGCTGACCACAACCCCCTCAGGCTGTAGCAGCTTACTGGCAATAGCTATCGACAGATTAACATTATCATCATCCGTCAGGGCCAGCACACCGATACAGGTAGCATGCTGTAAACCGGCATCGTCCAGTACGTCCGGCAAAGACGCATTGGCACACAGGCCCGGCACCCGGATAGGTAAATCATCCATCTGCAAAGCATCAATCCGTTCCTGATCAACATCCACCACCACAGAACGGATGCCCCGCTGGCAAAGCCCCGCAATGATTGCGGTGCCGGTGACGCCGTATCCGCACACCAGATAAAAAGGCTCATTAAAATTCCGCACTTCCTTCGCGAATGAACGGCGTCGCAGGATACGGGAAAAGCCCGGCTCCTGAATCAGCGCCAGCATGGAACCAATACTGTATAGCCAGGCAATAACGGTTGCATAGATGGTTACCAGCGTCCAGGCACGCTGCGGCGCTGTAAAGGGGTAGGGAATCTCACCGAAACCGATGGTCGAGCCCATAAAACTGACAAAATAAATGGCATGGAAGAAGTCCATGCGCCAGGGCTGGCCGGCATCATCCTGACCGGGTATCAGTACAAAGCCGGTCACCGCAATCGCATACACCACGATCACAGTGATCAGCGGTTTACGCAGACGCCT
The DNA here is from genome assembly GCF_024347195.1 of Aliamphritea hakodatensis. Taxonomy (NCBI): domain Bacteria; kingdom Pseudomonadati; phylum Pseudomonadota; class Gammaproteobacteria; order Oceanospirillales; family Oceanospirillaceae; genus Aliamphritea; species Aliamphritea hakodatensis. The sequence goes on along the minus strand of NZ_AP025281.1, from coordinate 1,482,583 downwards.
GAGCAGCACATAAAGAACATCATGCATAGTGGCAAGCCTTTAACGGCGTACCATAATGGTCTCGACCATAAGCAGCACGACGGACACCACGTTCGCCAGCAACGCGCCGCCAGACAGTGACACAATGCTGCTGACCAGCTCCGGGGTCATACCGTCCACACTCATCTGCACGCCGTATCCCCACATCATTGCCGCGACGACCAGCTGTAAATCAGCCACCAGACTGGTTGCCAGCATCAGTGCGCCGATATGAGTGCGGTCGCCGAACTTAAGCACGGTACAGATCATGCTGACAATCGTAGCGGCAAACAGCTCATACACATTATGATGGGCTATTTCATCGAATCCACCGAGAAAGAAGCCGAAATTAAGGGTTAGCGCCAGAACGATAAAAAACGCAAATATCACTTTTTCCCGGTTCATATGTCACTCATTCCAATTAAGTGCGATAAAAAAGAACAGATCCGAACAACCGCTCAGCCCGCCTGATGTCTGAATTGTAACTAAGCCCCTGCCCCGCAACCAGAAAAACACGCAAAATATCAATGAATAAGTGATCTATATCGAAAATCAGCTGTCCAAACCGCAAGTTGGATATACTCCATTATTACGACTGTAAGCTAATACAGAGATTTACCATGCATCAGGTAACACTACGCCATCTATTCGCCGGCTGCTTAGCGCTGGCACTCAGCTCAGCAGTTCCGGCTGCTGCACTGGCTGATACAACACCGGGTCAGACTGACAGAAGCATCATTAAAAGCCCCAATGATCAGCGCCTGTATCGCAGTTTCAGCCTGCCAAACCAGATGAAAGTACTGGTAATATCAGATCCGGAGGCCGACAAAGCGGCCGCTTCACTGGATGTAAATGCAGGCTCTAACGCAAATCCTGAAGGCCGGGAAGGTCTGGCACACTTTCTGGAACACATGCTGTTTCTGGGCACCGAAAAATACCCGGAAGCCGGCAGCTACAAAGCGTTCATCAGTGCCAATGGCGGTAACCATAACGCCTATACCGCCTATCAGAACACCAATTACTACTTTGATGTTGCGGTCGGTCAGTTAGCGCCGGCGCTGGACCGCTTCGCGCAGTTCTTTATATCCCCAACCTTTGATGAAGCGTACGTGGACCGGGAACGTCAGGCGGTTTTTTCTGAATACCAGTCAAAGCTTAAGGACGACAGTCGGCGTTTACTGGATGCCTACAAGCAAATCATGAATCCGGAACACCCCTATGCTCAGTTTTCCGTCGGAGACCTTAATACCCTGAATAACGACCAGCCCGGACAACTGCGGCAAGAACTGATTGCCTTCTACGATCACTACTATTCAGCTAACCTGATGAGCCTGGTGGTACTGGGCAATGAACCGCTGGATCAGCTTGAAAATATGGTTCGGGAAAAGTTTACCCCGGTACTGAACCACGGCACGGCTGCCCCCTCTTCTGACCTGCCCCTGTTCGCAGGGGAAGACTTACCCGCACAACTGACAATTCAGCCACTGAAAGAAATACAGCAACTTAAGCTGAGCTTTCCTCTGCCCTCTACCCGCCAGCTCTATAACCAGAAACCCCTGTTCTATCTGGCCTCGATGCTCGGATACGAAGGGGAAAACAGCCTGCTAAGCGAACTTAAACGCCAGGGGCTGGCCAACTCACTGTATGTATTTCAGGGCACCGACCTGAGTAATCTGGCAACCCTGGATATCTCCATTGACCTGACTCAGGCGGGCCTGGCCAGTATAGACAGCATTGTTGAACAGGTATTTGCCAGTATTGAGCTGCTGCGCAACAGCGGCATTCAGGAACGTATCTATAATGAAGAAAAACGCCTGGGAGAACAGGCATTCAGGTTTAAAGAAAAAGGGGGCGCACTGGGTTACGTATCCAGCCTGTCGAGGCGTTTACAGCTTTACCCGACCCCGCAGATTCTCAATGTCGGCTACTCGATGAATGACTATCAGCCTGAAATCATTGCTGATTTTGCGGCCCGGCTTACCCCAGAGAATATGTTACTGACGGTCTACAACTCTGCCGCAGAGACCGACAAGACCAGCCCGTGGTACGACACCCCATATAAAACCGAAACCATCAGTCAGGCCCGCCTGGATCGCTGGCGGGCTCCGGCGATCCCTGCCAGCCTGAAAAACCGGGACGCTAATCCATTTATTGCTGAAAATCTTGACCTGAAAGCAGCCGGCAAGCCGGAAAACCAGCCGGTTAAGCTGGTCAGCAAGCCGGGCGCCACACTGTGGTATCAGCAGGATCAAACCTTCAACCTGCCGAAAACAAATACCTTTGTGTCACTGTTTTCCCCGGTTGCCAACACAGATCCCCGTGCCCGGGTTCTCACCAGCATGATGATTCAGATGACCCGGGAACAGCTGAGCGAAACCCTTTATGACGCCAGCCTGGCGGGAATTGGCGGGCAGATATACTCCCACCTGCGGGGCTTTGGTTTCCGGATTACCGGGTACAACGATAAACAGGAAATCCTGTTAAAACGCATTGTTGCCGCTTTTAATGAGCCGCAATTTGATCAGTTAAGCTTTGAGCGAATCAGGCAAAAATATCTCGAGCAATTGCAAAACAGCGCTCAGGATAAACCGTATAACCAGACCATCGACGAGATTTACAACGCACTCATGCCCCGCTGGCGGGCAAAGGATAAGATAGCTGAACTGGCTGAGATCACCCTCGAAGACGTTGTTCAGCACGCCCGGAAACTGACTGAAACCAGCAGCATACGCATGCTCACACACGGCAATGTATCTGCGGCTGAGGCCGAATCCATGCTACAACGGGTGGAAACCGGTTTAACCCACCGACAGGACAGCGCAGCAGAAACCACCATTACCGTTAAACGGCTGGATACTGACGCGCCTCGCACAACCACACTGGACCTGACCCATAACGACTCAGCAATCAGCATTTATTTTCAGGGAGAAAATACCGACCTCAGCACCCGGGCAGCCTACACGCTGTTAGGCGAAATTCTGGAAGCCCCCTTCTATACCAGCCTGCGGACGGAGCAACAGCTGGGATATGTTGTTTTTGCAACCCCGCTGCTAATGCAGGATGTTCCCGGGCTAGCCTTTGTTGTTCAATCTCCCAACAGCCATCCTGACCAGATAGCACAGGCAATTGATCGCTTTCTGCAGAACATGCAACAGCAACTGGCAGATATGACAGAAGAACAGCTGAGCACTTACAAGCGCAGCGTGCTGTCACGTATTAATCAGAAGGAAACCAGCCTGTATCAACTGACCGGCCGTTACTGGCGGGAAATAGATCGCAAAGAGTACGGATTTAACAGCCGGGAAAAGTTCAGCCAGAGCATCTCTGAGCTGCAACTTGAAGATCTGCAAAACACACTGCAGCACTTGCCTGAACGCCGCTTTACCGTTGAGAGCATTGGCAGCAATCTGCTGGCTGCCAAACCCTGACGCGGCCTTACTTTCAGGTACAAAAAAACGCGTCGGAAGAGACGCGTTTTTTATTCTGGCTGTTTTTAATGTTCACTGGCCGGTTATTGCAACGCTTGGAATTGCCGGTCAACAACCCGCCGTGACTTAGGCTCTGCAGGCTCATCTTCAATAATATCAAAGGCAGCACAGTCCTCCCCTTCCCGCTCCCCGAGCAGGCAGTCAATCTCCACCTGATCCACAGCGATCTGGAAGAAAATCTTATCTTCGGCAGAGTGAGTCGGCACAATCTCCTGCTCACCGATCACCACCTGCACCGGATCAAAACGGTCGAACGGGATCACGGTAGGCGGCGGCAACTGCTTTTCCTGAATCATGGCAGGGCGCACCTCAAACATAGTTTCGCTGTCCACAAAGCCCCGCGGTTTCAGGTCATACAGGGTTGCCGGTTCAGGTGAACTGTCCAGATAACCGGCAGACTGTGTCACCACATAGGTAATCGCTTCATTCAGTTGTTCTGCAGCATGAGAAACCACCGGCACAGAGACCAGACTTCCCGTGAGAGACAACCATAAAGCGGCTTTACCTGTGTTCATTAATAGACCTCATCAGCGGGATAGATAGCCTCCGCGTACAGCGCCAGCTCCTCCAGTATTTCCCTTTGCTTCTGTTCTGTTTCCGGTTGCTGATACAGAGTATTCAAACGCTCAAACAACGCAGGAATCGTCAGATACCCGCCGTTATCCGGCCCCATCAGCTTTTGCTTGCGGTATTCTTCCCACCGCTGACGCTGTTCTTCATCCAGCGTATGCGGATAATTTCGGGCTTTATAACGCAGCAACATTTCTTCCAGACGCGGATCCTGAAAGGCAAACTCCATCGTCCCCAGCTGCGCCGGTGACGCTTCCCGGATCTGGTTCATGGCAGCCTTATCTGAATCGTTAAAAAAACCACCGCCATACAACATATGATCCGGATCCAGATCTTCTGCAAAATCCTGCTCTGCAAATACCCATGCTAGCTTCTCTTTTAAATCCCGACTAGCACGCAACATCTCTAAATGGGTACGGCAGTCCGGGCCACGGATCCCCAGACGGTTCGCCTCTTCCGTCGACAGCATACCTGCCGGCGCGACTATCGGAGATTTGTTGGTATGAAGTTGTTTAAGAGGCAAACGGGCTTCGCCCGGTGCCAGATCATCTGTTGCGGTATACAGCAAACGCTTAATATCTTCCTTAGGCATCGCCAGCATGTCGGAAGGATCAACCCGCAAGTCATACACAATAATGCTGTTACGGTTGACCGGATGGGCTGCCACGGGAGCAACAATCGCAAGATTGCCCCATTCAGCGGGATACATTGAGGAGACATGAAGCACGGGCTTCATGGTCACCACATCCAGCCTATTCTGTACCGCCTGTTTGGAGCGGTTATTTAACACATAGTCATACAGTTTGGGCTGACGTTCCTTAACCAGCCGCGCCATACCGATGGTGGCGTGTACATCCGACAGAGCGTCATGGGCATTGCCATGATCAATGCCATTGGCCCGGGTCAGATCTTCCAGACGCATGCTCGGACGGCCATCCGGATATTCAGGCCATTCAATACCGTCCGGACGCAGCGCACGGGTCAGGCGCATCATGTCGATGATATCCCAGCGGGAACAACCGTTCTGCCACTCCCGGGCATAAGGATCAAAAAAGTTGCGGTACAGCGCCTGACGGGTAATTTCATCATCAAAACGGATGCTGTTATACCCGACGCCGCAGGTTCCCGGACGGGCCAGCTGTTCATGCACCTGCTGCATAAACTCTGCTTCACAATAACCTTCACGCAGCGCCTGTTGCGGCGTAATACCGGTAATCAGGCAAGCCTCCGGATGAGGCAGAACATCTTCCGCCGGACTGCAGTAAATCATCAGCGGCTCTTCAATGATATTCAGATCCATATCTGTACGGATACCGGCAAACTGCAATGGCCGGTCACGGCGGGTATCAGCACCACTGGTTTCGTAGTCATGCCAGTAAAAAGTTTGCTTTGCCATTGCTAGCCTCTAATGCTATCGGTCTATATGATTCACGTCACAGCTATTTATAATAAAACGACGACGAACCAAACCGTTTGAATCGAAACAGGAATTCCCATGCTGCATGATGCCAAAGATACCACAAAGCAATGCCCGTGCGGCGCCGGAAAGCCCTTCAGCTTTTGCTGTGAACCGGCCATCAGCGGCACCAAACCGGCAACGACCGCAGAGGCCCTTATGCGGTCCCGCTATACGGCCTTTGCACTGGGCAGTGTGGACTATCTGATAGCCACGACGGCAGCAGAAAACCGGCAACCGGAAGACGCGCTTCTGATCGCCGAACAAATGCGTATGACCACCTGGACAGGATTAAAAATAATCAGCACCCATAATGGCGGGCGCGAGGATACCACAGGCACCGTGGAATTTATCGCCTATTTCGACAGTGAAGGACAGTCGGCAGCTCTCCAGGAACGTTCCCGGTTCAGACAGGAAGATAATCGCTGGTATTACATCGACGGCGATGTTGAAGTACGCAGAAGCTGACCTGCAGATTATTAAAAATAACCATTTTCCCACCTGACAGCGCCGTATCAGGCATTCCAGCTGGGTCCTGAGCACTCCCGACAGAGCAACTGCAACAAAACCCTGACTAAAAGGCGATTTTTCTCAGCTGTCAAGCCTTCCCCTGCCACCTTAAAGCCCGGTAGAATAGCCGCCCTTAGCCACAGTATCGTGTTTTTTAGCTGGCTCATTCAGGATCGGGTTGTAAATGTTTGCGAAGTTCTTTAAGCCGAAATGGCAACATAGTAAAGCTGATGTACGTATCCGTGCGATCACTAAGCTAAAAGCGAGTAATTCAGAACAGCATCAGATCCTTTCACAGCTCGCCCTGCAGGATCAGAATCCCGCTGTACGCAGTGCCGCCGTCATAAAGCTGGAAGAGCCGGAACTGCTGTGCCGTATCTCCAATATCGACACCGATCATCAGGTCAGGCATCTGGCCGCTGACCGCGCCTGCCGTGTCATTATCAAAACAGATAACTGTGATCAGCAGCAAAGCATTAACAGCATCAGGCAGTTACAGGATGACGACATCCTGACTCATATTGCACTGCACATAGATGACAGCACCGTACAACAGGTTGCAATTGAAAAAATCAGCGACCAGACCTGCCTGGGTACGATCACCCTTCAGGCCGGCCACTCACAAACCCGGCAGGCCGCGGCTGAAAAGCTTCACGAAGCAGAAATCATTGAACAGCTATCTAAAGAAATACGCAGCAAAGATAAAACAGTGCACCGCATTATCCGTAATAAATTACGGGATATCCGCGAACAACAGAAAGCCCGGGAACAGCTTTTGCAACAGCAGACAGAGCTGACATCTGCCCTGCAACAACTGTTAAATACCGGCATGTATCCTCAGTTTGAAGCCAGACTGAACGCCTATCAGCAGAACGCTGAAAAACTGTTACAGAACAACCACTCCGACGATACTGCCCGCACCTTACTGACAGAAGCTCTGAACGCCTGCCAGCAACTGCTTCAGCAGGAACAGCAAAAGCAGGCTGAACAGCAGCAGCGCGAGGCAGAAGCCCTGCAGCGCCAACAGCAGCGTGACACCTTACTTGCTGCGTTTAATGAGTTACTGAAACAGATCCGGGCGACCCTTGAAGAAACACTGCCGGACCCTGCAGAATTCACTGCCAAGCTGAATGACCTGCAAGCATCTCAGCAAACACAATCTTCGGGTGACCCTGAGTTTGCTCAGATAACCGGACAGCTAAGCAGCAAAAGCACTCAGATCCAATCCTTACTGGATGCAGTTAACCGGGCGCAGCAGAACAATGCGCAACTTACTGAGCTGCTCCAAAACGAAACGGCTGACAGCGCTGCCCTTAAACATGCTATCCAACTGATTAACTGGCCGGAAAACGAACCACAGCCTGAGGGACTCCGCACGCTGCAGAAACGTCTTGATCAGCAGAATCAGGTCAGGCAGCAGCACAAAGCAGAACGCCAGCAGGTACAGCAACAGGACCAGCAGCAGATCGACAGCTGCCTTGACCAACTTGAGCAGGCTCTCAGCGAAGGCAATACTAAAAACGCTTACCGCCTCGATAAACGGGTCACTGAACTGCTTGGCCAGCAAGCGAAGAACAGCGTTAAAAGCTGCCGCAACCGCCATGCCGGTCTGCAAAAACAGTTACAGCAACTGAAAGACTGGCAGGGCTTTGCCGTCACCCCGAAAAAAGAATCACTGTGCGAAAAAATGGAGGCACTGATTGGCAACCCAGCCGAAGCGGCGGTACTGGCTGATCATATCCGTGCCCTGCAGCAGGAATGGAAAGACCTGGATGCCACTGACCCTTACCACAGCCATGACTTGTGGAAACGCTTCAAACAGGCATCAGATCAGGCCTACGAGCCCTGCAGCCAGCATTATGCCGAACTGAAACAACAGCGCGTCAACAACCTGCAACAACGCCTTCTGCTTTGCGAGCAACTGGAAACCCTGATGGCCAATACTGACTGGGAACAGCCAGACTGGCAGGAAGTTGAGCAAATCAGCCGCACAGCAAAGCAGGAGTGGCGCCAGTACACCCCGGTTGACCGAACCCCCGGCCGGGAAGCGCAGAGCCGTTTTAACAGCACCCTCAAACAGCTGGACGGCAAAATCAAGGCTTACCGTGAAGCCAATGCTGAAGTAAAGCAGACCCTGGCGGATCAGGCTACAGCCCTGTGTGCAGCGGCCGAACAGGCCGTCGCAGAAGGCCAGCCGGAATTGCTAAATGCCCTGTTGCGTCAGGTTAAACAACTGCAACAGCAATGGCGGCAGACCGGCAACAGCTTCCACAGCGTAGAACGCAAACTGTGGCCAGCATTCCGCCTGACCTGCAACAAAGTCTACGAACTGGAAAAAAGTAACCGCAAGGCAGTTCAGTCACAGCAAACCGAGCAGGAAAAAGCCGGGCAGCTATGTGAGCAGCTGGAAGCTCTGCAGACCACGCCTGCATCCCCGTCTCAGATCAGCAATCTGCTGGAGCAGGCAGACATACTGTGCCAGAAAAACGATACGCCGGAACCGCTTCAGCAGCGATTACACGCCGCCAAAAGCAATCTGCAGCGTCAACAGGCCGATCTGGACCGCCTGCTTGAAAGTGAAACCTATCAGGCCTGGCAACGTAAAATTAACCTGTGCGAACAGCTGGAAGAAAAGTTACTGGCGGAAGAGCTGGACGACAACACCCTCGAACAACTTAACCAGGCATGGGAGCAGGGCCTGAGTCCGGATGCTCCTTTTGCTGAACTGCTGCACAATCGTTTTATCACCGGTTGTAATATTCATCAGGGTTCACAGGAATTTGACCCGGTCATCTATGCATCAGATACCGCCCTCCGGCAACTGTGCATTCAGCTGGAAATTGCCTTTAACCTCAGTTCACCGGAAGAAGACCAGGCATTACGGCTTGAATACCAGATGCAACGCTTGCAACAGGCGCTGGAAGAGAAGCACAGTTCCACCAGCCTGAAAGACCTGAAACACCTGGAAATGGAATGGCTCTGCCAGCCATTCGCCAGGCATCAGGAAGCCCTTTATCAGCGCTTTTACGGTCTCCTGCAACAGGTACTGTAACAGCCACAAAAAAACCCGCAGCTGCGGGTTTTTTTATACACCTGATACGCCCTCAGGACATATGCTGACCACCGTTAATCGAGAAGTCAGACCCTGTCACGTAACCACAGTCATCGCTGGCCAGATAGGTAACGGCTTTACCGATTTCTTCCGGCTGCCCCAGACGGCCGACCGGAATCTGCTTAACAATCTTAGCCAGTACCTCTTCCGGAATTTTGGCAACCATCGGTGTCAGTACATAACCCGGGGAGACCGTATTGACCGTCACACCTTTTGCAGCCACTTCCTGCGCCAGTGCCTTGGTAAAACCATGGATACCGGCTTTGGCAGCAGAATAGTTACACTGACCAAACTGGCCCTTCTGCGCATTCACCGATGAAATGTTAATAACCCGGCCCCAGCCGTTTTCCAGCATAGGGTTAATAACCAGGCGGGTCATATGGAACATACTGTCAAGGTTTGCAGACAGTACCTGGTTCCACTGTTCCCAGCTCATTTTACGGAACGTACCGTCACGGGTAATACCGGCATTATTCACCAGAATATCCACACTGCCGCCGGCAACCTCTTCCACCGTTCGGATACAGGCCGCACAGGACTCTTCGTCCGTTACATCACCATAAGCGACCAGAATATCGTAACCGTCCTGCTTTTGCTCTTCCTGCCAAGCCCTGGCTTTCTCGTGATTTCCGCCGGAATTGTAACCCGCAACCACCTTTACACCTGCATCCGCAAGCGCACGACAAATAGCTGTACCAATACCGCCCGTACCACCTGTAACCAGCGCAATCTTTTGTGTCATGCCCACATCCCCTTTGCATCTATATCGAGTACATTTGATCTACCGGGCTCAGTTAAGCCCAATAAGATCATATTGCTTAATCAGCAAGCTGATAATATGACTTTGGTGGACATTCCCAGCAGTGGAATATATCTCGCAAAGTCACGAATAATCTAACTGCTGTGTGTTAAGCACGTATGACAACATACCCCCATTCCCTGAGAGTTAAAACCCCTTATAGCCTTTAGGGTGAATCCGGCACCGGCTGTTTCTGCAAGCCTGCAAGGTGATTACGCACCCAGAAAAACGCCAGACCGGCGGTGACCATATTGGCTAAAACAAAGCCATAAAACATCCCTTCAAGGCCCAACAGATAATTACCGGCACAGCCTAAAGGCACATAGAGAATAAAGAGTCGGAAGATACTGATTCGCATCGCTTTGAAAGGCTGATGCAACGCATTAAAACTGGACGCGCTAAGAAAGGTAACTGCCTGAAAACCAAAGCCAATCGGGACAATCATAATCCACAGACCAATCAACTCAACAACCTGCTCTTTATCGCTGAACAGACTGCCAATACCGCTGCCAAACTGCCACAGGAACAGGTACACAACTGCCTGCCATACCAGCGCAAATTTCATCGCAGCAAGGTAGGCCTGAGATACACGTTTAATGTTCCCCCGGCCGAAATTCTGACTTAAAAAAGGCGGCAGTGTCATGGACAAAGCCAGATTAACGATCAGCGCCAGGGATTCCAGCCTGCTGCCAACCCCGAACGCTGCAACCGCCTCTGCTCCGTGTTCCGCAACCACTGCCGTCATGATCGCTGCAGCCAGCGGCGTCATCATATTAGAAAGTGCCGCCGGAAAACCGATTCGCATCACCATCAGCCAGTGTGAAACACAATTTGCCCAGGAAACAATCGTGAGCAATAACAAGCGTTTACGCAGCAACAGATTCAGCACGGCCAGAGTTGCGGTCACTCCCCAGGCCAGCACGCTGGCAATGGCAGCCCCTTCGATGCCATACGCGGGTACCGGCCCCCAGCCAAAGATAAATAACGGATCCAGCACACCGTTGAGAATGGCAGAAAAGGCCATAATTACGCCAGGTATCGTGGTATCACCGTAAGCCCGCAAAGAACTGTTAGATACCATGATAATGACGTAGAAAACCGCCCCGACAAACCACACGGACATATAAGCATCAATAAAAGGCAGCAGTGAAGAATCCGCGCCTAACAGGCGAAACAGGGGCTCAATAAACTGTGTCACTATGCTGCTGACCAGCACCATTAACAGCGTTGTCAGCAACAGATTATCCGTCGTCAGCTGTTTGGCCTGCTGATGCTCTCCGGCACCGATCAGCCTTCCGAGTGTTGCAGAGGTTCCGACACTCAGTCCGATAGACAAACTGATAACAGCAAAAGAAACAGGAAACGTAAAACCAAGCGCAGCAAGCTGACCGGTACCTAACTGACTGACAAAATAACTGTCAACCAGGTTAAACAACATCAGGCTGACAATGCCAAACACCATTGGAATAGTCATTCTGACCAGCGTGCCGGTAATATTGCCTGTCAAAAGATTCGCGCGCACAAATTGGCCTTAACAAGAAAATTTCCGCTATTCTACAGAATCCCCTGTCGTTATGGGGCTTTTCTCTGGGTTTTATTGATACAGCAGCAGTGATACTGATTTACCGCAAGTGCACTACACAAATGCCCGGCTTTGCCGCATACTCTGCGCCGCCTGACAACTCTCATCACACAGAATGCCGCACCATGAACCTGATACTGTTAACTGCCACAGACTTCAAAACAGAGAACACCGCTGTCCTTACAGACCGGCGTTTCGAGCACATCCGCAGTGTTCATCAGGCTCAGGAAGGCGATACGCTGAGAGTAGGCAAACTGAACGGTGATCTGGGGAGTGCTGTCGTCACTTCACTGTCGGAACACTCAGTGACATTACAGGTCAGTTGCACACAGTCTCCTCCGCCAGCACTGCCGCTGACACTTATTATGGCACTGCCACGTCCGAAGATGCTCAAACGTACTTTACAAAGCGTTACCAGCATGGGCGTTAAGCAGATCTATCTGATAAACGCGTACAGAGTCGACAAGAGTTACTGGTCATCCCCGGTGCTTGAAGCAGATAGCCTGAACGAACAGCTGTTACTCGGACTTGAACAATGCGTTGATACCCAACTTCCGGAAATTCACCTGCGTAAGCGCTTCAAACCCTTTGTTGAAGATGAACTTCCGGCAATCGCTGCCAATACCCGGGCCCTGGTTGCCCATCCTTACGATGCGGCCCCCTGCCCGATAGCCGACGAAATTCCAACGACCCTTGCAGTCGGACCGGAAGGCGGATTTATAAAATATGAAGTTGAAAAACTTCGTGAAGCAGGGCTTCAGGCTATGCACATCGGACCGCGGATCTTACGGGTAGAAACCGCCGTTCCCGTGCTCCTGGCCCGGCTGTTTCCCATCTGAACATGACATCCGTCAAACCGATCAGCTCAGCTTTCAGATAGACTGCTTATTCTCTGCAAATATGACCCGCATCAAACATAATCTAAATGATAATAACTATTAATTGCCCCTTGAATACGATTATGATAACTTCCTGCCATCTTAAATAAGCGTGCCTGAAGTCTGACACGGACCTCATGCACTGGATATTCACACCTGTTCAGTTAAAGGTCTTATTACCGTGAAACTTAAATCTCTCGCATTAGCAGTTACTTTCGCTACCTCTGGTATGCTTGCTTCCCAGGCAACTCTGGCTGACAGCCACAAAGTTTATGCGGACTTCCCAGTTACCGTTAAAGACTATAACGGCGATAAGAAAAGCTCTGTTTCCTACGGCGGCCAGATTGCACGTCACGCCCTGCACAACTCGCTGAAAAAACTGACAGGCAAAGGCAACGGCTCTGCCAACCCTGAGCTGGAAACTCAGATGCTGGCTTACTTTGCAGGTAAAGATGCTGGCCGTGCCATCATTGATCCAGCTTCAAAAGAAGGCTTTAAAGTTAAGCAGTCTCAGATCGATGAGCTTTCTAAAAAGAAAAATCTGGCAGGTAAAACCTACAAGGGCGCTGTAAACGGCTGGCCTGGCAACATGACCGGTGCTGAAGTTATCGAATTCATGATCAAGAAAGCTGCAGCGACTAATAAAGGCTTTGATCCGCTGACCGGCCTGGACTACACCCAGCTGATTTCCAAGTTTGCAATGGGCGCTGTCTTCTACAACCAGGCAGTTGATAACTATCTGGATGAGAAACTGGAAGCAGGTAACAAACCTAACGGTAAAGCCTACAAAGAAGGCACACCTTACACCGGTAAAGAGCACGTTTGGGATGAAGCTTTTGGCTACTTCGGTGTACCGGCACATGCCCTGACGATGGACGCTAAAACCGCTTACGCCATTGCTAAAGGTAAGAAAGACGTATTCAAAGCCGCTGATGCCAACAACGATGGCATGATCGACCTGAAAACAGAAATGACTTTTGCCCACGGTTACTATGCAGCTAATGCAGACAAAGGCGGCAAGTCTGACTACATGCATACCATCACCAAAGCATTCATTGATGGCCGTGAGCTGATCACGTCTGCAAACGGTGAAGACCTGACTGCTCAGCAGCGTGAAGCTCTTATGGGTTACGCGAAAACCATCAAAACTAACTGGGAAAAAGTCATTGCTGAAGCAGCATTTAAATATGCCGGTTCTGTTTACAAAGATGCGATCGCCCTGCAGGCAGCAGTTGAAAGCAATGCTGATATCGAAAAGCTGTACCGCAAGTACGCCAAGCACTGGGGCGAGCTGAAAGGCTTCGCTATGTCATTGCAAACCGGCGGAAAAGACCTGGGCGAAACAGCGGTTCAGCTGAACCGTCTGATCGGTTACAGCCCGGTTCTGCTGGGTAACACTCAGATTTCCGGTATCGATGCCAAAGGTAACTACCAGCAGTCTAACTCTGTATCTCTGAACGAGTACGCACTGAACATGCTGAAAGTACAGCAGCTGCTGAAAGACAAGTTCAGCCTGGTAGCCAACAACAACGATCAGTTGGCAAACCTGTCTGACCTGGCCGACAAGCTGGGTTCTGCTGACAGCGCTGAAAACGACTGATATAGCAACCTGTGTCAGTAAACAAAAAAACCGCAGACACTCTCTGCGGTTTTTTTTCAGCGCTGATTCGGCACCGGCTGACATGGATCAAACAGACATCAGCCTCTACGCCCTGAAACTGCTGACAATATCCAGACTTAAAAATATACTCGGTAAACCTTATCAGGTCAGATTCGCAGTAACCTATCCGACTCCAGGCAGTAACGTGTTCGATACTATATTTTCTGAATTTAGCAGCGATATTTACGCAAACTTTTTCGACCCACGTAAGCGTCTGTTTGTTGGGTATCTGGGCTGTGCCCTGATTATCGCTCTCGCCTGGCTGACCTTACTTAAGAAGCAAAAAATGACACATGCCTGGCGAACCTGCTTCGATAAACAGGCGTGGCTGTCCAGATCCAGTCGGGCCGACGGGCTGATTTTTATAATCAACAGGCTGTTATTTACTGTACTTGCACCCGCTTTACTCGCCAAGCTGACCATCGCCACCTTTATGTTTCAGTGGCTGCAAAGTACGGCAGGCTTCCGTCCGCTCATTCTTCTTGAGGACTGGCAGATAGCCGCCGGCTTCACCCTCTGGCTGTTTATTCTGGACGACTTTGCCCGCTTCTATCTTCACTACCTGATGCACCGCTGGCCGGTGCTCTGGGCATTTCACAAAGTACATCACAGTGCCCGTACGATGACGCCGCTGACGGTTCTGAGAACACATCCAGTTGAAGGGATTTTGTTTTCTCTGCGCAGTAGCCTTGTACAGGGTATCAGCATTGCTTTATTCGTATTCCTGTTTGCCAACCAGGTAGACCTGATTACCGTACTGGGGGCAAACGTACTGGTATTTGCGTTTAACGTAACCGGCTCCAACCTGCGCCACAGTCATGTTGCAATCCATTACTGGCAACCATTGGAACGCTGGCTGATCTCTCCGGCCCAGCACCAGATTCATCATTCCACAGCGCCACGGCATTTTGATAAAAACTTCGGGGCAGCACTGGCTGTCTGGGATCGCCTGTTCGGCTGTCTGCACTTATCAGAACCTGATACCCGGCTCAGTTTTGGCATCAGCAAAACAGAAGAGGCTAATGAGCATTCGTTAAAACAACTCTATCTGCAGCCTTTCGCTGAAGCAGCGCTTCTCATCAGGAATTCACTGCGAAAGCCCCGGATTTTTAAGACATTGATCCAGCGCAGATAAATCACTCAGCATCCGTAACGATGCTACAAATACAAACCGTTATCATTTATAATCGACTTAACTATCCGTTGGTCACCAAACAGACCAACCGCTAACCACCCACAGTAAGGTATCTTCGATGGCAAATCGTTTTGGTATTTTCGCCCTGACAGCCGGCACGTTATTTAGCTCATTCGCCCTTCCGGTACTGGCAGATTCAGATCTGGTCAATGTCTATTCAGCCCGTAAAGAAGCGCTGATCAAGCCCCTTCTGGATAAATTCGAAGCAGAAACCAACATTGTGGTAAACCTGGTCACCGGCAATGCGGATGCTCTGCTGAAACGTCTGCAGATAGAAGGTTCAGCCAGCCCGGCAGATGTTTTTATTACTGTTGATGCCGGCCGTCTGCAGCGGGCGAAAGATGCAAAAGTATTACAATCAATTACCAGCGAAACACTGGATGCTGCTATCCCTGCTCATTTGCGGGATACCGATCGCCAGTGGTATGGCCTGTCACAGCGTGCCCGGACGATCTTTTACGCAAAAGACAAAGTTGATCCTGCCCAGTTAAGCACTTATGAAGACCTGGCAGATCCTAAATGGAAAGGCAAAATCTGCTCCCGCTCTTCCAATAATGTTTACAACCAGTCGCTGGTTGCAGCGATGCTGGAAGCCAATGGCACAGAGCAAACCGAAAACTGGGCAAAAGGCTTTGTGAAAAACTTTGCCAAACCGCCTGCCGGTGGCGACACCGATCAGCTGCGGGCAGTCAATGCAGGCGTCTGTGACCTGACCCTGGCCAATACGTATTACTTCGGCCGCCTGGCCAACAGCAGCAAAGATGCAGACAAACAACTGGTTAACAATGTTGGCGTTTTCTGGGCAAACCAGGATGACCGCGGCACCCACGTTAACGTCAGTGGTGCCGGTGTAACCAAAGCCTCTAAAAACAAAGAAAACGCAATTAAACTGATTGAGTTCCTGACTTCCGCTGAATCGCAGAAGTGGTACGCCGAAGTCAACAGTGAGTACCCGGTTGTTGCAGGCAGCGATGTTTCCAGTGTACTCAGAGAATTTGGTGACTTTAAAGCGGATACTGTTGAACTCAGCAAACTGGGGGAAAACAACCGCGCAGCCGTTGAACTTATGGACCGCGCTGGCTGGAAATAAAGCCTGCCCTCCCTGCATAACGGCGCATGCCTCCAAGCGTTGCCACTCATTTTTAAGTGAAATGAGTGGCTGACGCTTTTTGTATTTTTGTAAGATTGATTTTTATGACGACGCAGACATTCAGCTCAACCGCCAGAAACATTAACTGGTTATCTGGCTCAGCCGTACTGATTGCAAGCATCCTTGCTCTCCCGGTACTGGTGATCTGCGCATTCCTGTTCGCAGGCTCTGTCGATGTCTGGAGTCATCTGTTCAGCACAGTACTGGGCGATTACGTAGGCAACTCGCTGGCGTTGCTGATTGGCGTCAGCGTCGGCGTTTTATTGCTGGGGGTCCCTCCTGCCTGGCTGACCAGCGTTTGTGACTTTCCCGGCCGCAAAATATTCACCTGGGCGCTACTGCTACCGCTGGCAGTGCCCGCCTATATCATTGCCTACACCTATACCGGACTACTGGATTTTGCCGGCCCCGTACAGAGCCTGATCAGGAACATCACCGGGCTTGGCTACGGTGAATATTACTTCTTCGAAATCCGCTCACTGGGCGGTGCCACCGTCATGTTATCTCTGGTGCTGTACCCGTACGTGTATCTGCTGAGCAGAGCGGCTTTCCTCGAGCAGTCAAGCAGTGCCCTTGAAGTCAGCAGAACCCTTGGATACAGCCGCCAGAAAGCCTTTTTCAAACTGGCTCTGCCACTTGCCCGCCCGGCAATCATTGCCGGCCTGACGCTGGCGTTAATGGAAACCCTCGCCGATTACGGCACCGTGCAGTATTTCGGTGTAGCCACCTTCACAACCGGTATTTTCCGCACATTCTATGGCTTGGGTGACTCGGCAGCCGCAGCACAGCTGGCGGCAATGCTACTGGGTTTTGTGGTACTGCTCATCCTGCTGGAAAAATATTCCAGAAGGCAGATTAAATACCATGCGAATAACGAGCAGAGAAAACAACCTAAGCTGGTTCAACTCTCTGGCATGCAGGCGACATCGGCTTTCTTTGTATGCCTGCTCCCGGTTTTATTTGGCTTCCTGCTACCCGGCGGAGTACTGCTCAACTGGGCCATAACACAGGCTGAATTTAATCCTCAGGATTTTATCGAACTTGCCTGGAATTCATTTACGCTGGCATCGGCAGCAGCCGTTCTGGCGGTGTGTCTGGCACTCATTCTGGCTTATGCCAGACGTATGAATGATCACAAACGTGTCCGGACATCGGTTATGGTCGCCGGCATGGGTTACGCGCTGCCCGGCACCATTATCGCCATCGGCATTCTTATTCCGATGGCATGGCTGGATCACCAACTGATCAACCTGTCTTCAGAATGGTTTGGCTTTAACCCCGGGCTGATCTTCTCAGGCACGTTATTCGCTCTATTATTTGCATATATGGTCCGCTTTCTGGCAGTCTCACTGGGGTCAATTCAAACCGGGCTGGATAAGATAAAACCCAGTGTTGACAGCGCAGGTCGCTCGCTGGGCTGTACTCCGACTCAGGTATTAAAGCGCATTCACGTACCACTGATGCGCAGCTCGGTCTTAACTGCGCTGTTGATTGTGTTCGTTGATGTACTCAAAGAACTCCCGGCAACACTGATACTGCGGCCATTCAACTTTAATACACTGGCCGTCAGGGCATTTGAACTGGCCTCTGATGAACGCCTCATTGATGCAGCCCCTGCTTCACTGATGATTGTCGCTGTCGGGCTGTTACCGGTAATATTACTGAGCCGTTCTATTGCCCGGGGAAAAGAATAATGCCTGCACTGAAAACCTCATCTGCTGTCATGCAGTCTGTTGTAAAGAGATGACTATGAACGCCCAGGGAACTTCACTGACATATCAGCTTGAACTGAAAGAGCTTGAGCTTGCCTATGGCAACAAGACCGTTGTGCATAATGCCAGCTTACAGTTAGCGGCCGGACAGATTGGCTGCCTGCTCGGCCCCAGCGGCTGCGGTAAGTCCACCCTTTTGCGGGCGATAGCTGGCTTTGAAAAACCGGTTAAAGGCAGCATCAGCACGGTCAGCAATACGATTTCTGATGTAAACGGTGTTCTGCCACCGGAGCAACGTAATATCGGCATGGTTTTTCAGGACGTTGCGTTATTCCCACACCTTACTGTTGCAGATAACATCCGTTTTGGTATCCGTCATCTGGACTCAGATCAACAGCAGCAGCGTATCAGCGAACTGCTCATGCTCGTTGGTTTACCGGAATATGCAGCACGCTATCCCCATGAATTATCCGGCGGTCAGCAGCAGCGCATCGCACTGGCAAGAGCACTGGCACCAAAACCTGACTTACTGCTGATGGACGAGCCCTTTTCCGGGCTGGATGCCAAGCTCCGTGAAACCCTGGTTCCTGAAGTCCGCCGTATTCTCAAGCAGGAAGGTATCAGTGCACTGGTTGTCAGCCATGACCAGTCAGAAGCCTTTTCGATCGCTGACTTAATCGGTGTTATGAACGAAGGTGAAATCCACCAGTGGGATCTGGCTAAGACAGTCTACCAGAGCCCTGCGACACCTTTTGTCGCGCAATTCGTTGGTCAGGGCAATCTGATCGATGCTACGGTCTCATGCGAACACTGTGTCGATACCGTACTGGGTAAAATCCGCAGCCCTGCCCCGCACTCACTGACGCCCGGCGAGCATGTAAAGCTGCTGGTCCGCCAGTATAACGTTCAGCAAAATCACGAAAGCCCTTATGCGGCTCAGCTACTGAAGAAAACCTTCCGCGGCGCTTATCACCAGTATCAGTTAGAACTCGAATCAGGTGAACACCTTATCTGTGCAGTACCGGCCAACGTTGAACACCAGCCCGGCGACAGCGTCCACCTCCAGCTGGATATCCGAAATCCGGTGTTATTCACAACGGACTAAATCACAGATCTTGCTAGAGAGCCTTGAAATACTGCCAGTTAAATGCGGCTCCGGGGTCAGTTTTCCGCCCCGGCGCAATATCTGAATGACCGGTAACCGCCTGCGCAGATAAGCCCGGGTAATACCCCTGTAAAGCTTTATGCACCTCCGACAGCCTCTGATACTGAATCAGGGTATAGGGCACATCGTCACAACCTTCCAGCTCAATTCCCACGGAAAAATCATTACAGGCCTCACGCCCCTGATATTCAGAAATACCCGCGTGCCAGGCCCGTTTATCAAATGACACAAACTGTACCATTCTGCCTGAGCGTTCAATCAGCAGATGTGCCGACACCTGCAGATGACAAATCTCAGCAAAGTAAGGATGTTTCCCGGCATTCAGCTTATTACAGAAAAATGCCTCCACATTACCGCCACCAAACTCACCCGGGGGCAAGCTGATGTTATGTACGACCAGTAAGTCAGGGGAGATATCTGCAGGCCGGTCATTCTGATTCGGGGATTCACAGATATCAGCATTCACTAACCAGCCATCAACAATTTTCATAAATAACCGCTCTTCCTCACACATTGAAACGCCACTGTGGTCTTACAAAGAAAAACTCAGGGTGCATATATTAACCGACTGAATTAGAATATCGCGCCATAAATTGCAGCCATTCTACCTTGTTCGCAGCTTTTGAAGCTATCAGATACAGAATGGCCGTACTGTTAAATAACAGCTTAAAACGAGAGACGCATGACTCAATCACCATTACTCGCAGACCTGCATTCAACTGTCGCAAATGCGCTGGCAGAGGATATTGGTGACGGAGATATTACCGCTCACCTCATCCCGGAAGATCAAACGGCTAAAGCACGGGTGATCTGTCGGGAAGATGCCGTTATTTGCGGCACCGCCTGGGTAACAGAAGTCTACCGACAGGTTGACGAGCGTATGCAACTGAACTGGAAAGTTGCTGACGGTGACCGGGTGAGTGCTGATCAGACACTATTTGAGATTGAAGGGCCTGCCCGCTCAATGCTGACCGCCGAACGGGCTGCACTTAACTTCCTGCAGACCCTATCAGGAACGGCAACCATCAGCGCGCATTACGCATCGCTGGTTGCCGCTACAGGCGTTAAACTGCTTGATACCCGCAAGACCATTCCCGGCCTGCGTAACGCCCAGAAATACGCGGTAAGCTGCGGTGGTGGCTTTAACCACCGTATCGGCCTGTATGACGCCTTCCTGATTAAAGAAAACCACATCATGGCCTGTGGTTCTATCGCAGACGCCGTCGCTACCGCTAAATACAACGAACCCGGCAAACCGGTAGAAGTGGAAGTGGAAAACCTGGACGAATTTCAGCAGGCACTGGATGCCGGTGCCGATACCGTCATGCTGGACAACTTCAGCCTGGAAAACATGCGCACAGCTGTTGCCAGGAACACCGAACTGGGTAAACCTTTAAAGCTGGAAGCATCCGGCGGCATTAACGATCAGACCTTACTGCCAATCGCAGAAACCGGTGTTGATTACATTTCTATCGGCCTGCTGACAAAAGACTGCCGGGCGATCGATCTGTCGATGCGGTTCATTTCAGAATAAAAAAGAAGTTTACGTGTTATTCAGGACCGGATAACACGTACTTTAAGCGCTGGCTTCAAACCCGGAAACAATCTCAGCGGCGACAATCAGCCCCGCCGATCAGCTTCCAGTCATCATTTTGCTGAATTTTTTCGATATCATAAACTTCGACAGCTGTGCGGTTTACATCAAACTTCCACAGTATCTTACAGATATCTTTCGCTCCGGCGGTAATAACAGCCTCATCAACAGCCCGCATACCGACAGCAAGAATATCACCGTCCGCCCACCACACCGGTGTTGCCGGATACCTTTCAGACTCCAGCGCTAATGCCGCTTCCACGGAAGCACGCTGCTGCGTAGTGACCTGCACCTTTTTAGTTTCAAGAAAGTAGCCAACACCAGCGGCTACAGCAATGACGATAATCAGAAGTGTTTTTTTCATAGACCAATTAAAACATAAAAAAAATCCGGCCTCAGCCGGATTTTTCTAAATAAATAGTCTATTAACAAAGACCTGCCTGAAGACAACTACCTGCACGGGTCCAAACCACCGTGCCGTTATTAATGACCCCTCTTAATTCGAAAACAGGCTGTGCGTTATTAACAGGATTAAAACCTACGCCCCTGGCAGTGATCACACCATCACCGTTACCCAGTCCAACAAAACCTACACGGGGCTGCGGCGCATCTGCTACATTACCGGGTATCCCAAGATTACCAGGAGCAAGGCTCGCCACGGCTACTATTTCATTTAACCTTACCGCTGTTTCAACCGCAGCTTTAAGCGGTTTCGTGGCCGTTATAACTTCAGAAAATCTTGCCCTGTCAGTATAAGTAGAATAAACAGGAAGGGCTATTGCAGCGAGAATCCCTATAATGGCTACTACAATCATCAATTCAATTAATGTAAATCCACGCTGTATTTCCATTACACTCTCCTCTGAACCACATTTTTTCCCACTGAGAAGATAAAAAAAGAGAGGCAATTGCCTCTCTTTTCTCAATAAGTAATCTTAGTTACTACACAGACCTGCTTGCAGACAAGTACCGCCTCGTGTCCAAGTTATAGTTCCATTACTAACTGCAGCTGTAAGTGTATAAGTAGGTTGAACATTCTGTGTAAAGCCCGCCCCTGTCGCCGTAATTACGCCATCAACTGCATTAATATCACCGACATTCGGCTGAGCAGGGTTTTGGTCACGTGCCGGGATTCCCACCTGACCAGCATCCAAGCTTGCTGCTTGAGTCACACCACCAGTCTGAACAGCCAACTCCATCGCAGTTTTATACGATCCCGCAGCCAGCATTACTTCAGAAAACTCAGCCCGCTCAGTATAAGTTCTGTATGCAGGTAATGCTATAGACGCCAAAATACCAATGATCGCAACAACGATCATTAATTCGATAAGGGTAAAGCCCTGTTGTTTTTTCATGCTTCTTCTCTCCACAGAGATTATTTTTAATTCATCCTTGCTCCAGCAAAACGCTCCCTTGCCGATAAGCCCTTCATCCTTGCTCCATACAAGCCTGAAGTCAGTATTACCCCAACTAGTATGTCAGTCCAGACATGGATATCACAAAATGACAGGTCTGCTGAAACAGATTTGTCTCTCTACACGCCAGTCAGTCCTTTGATTTTTCAAACCGGCGTATAAATGTTACTTTAGAACCCAAGACGAATACAAGGCAGCAAGACTGCTAAATTCAGCAGAGGAATCAATGAGTTTACAGCCTTTTCAACCCTTAAGCGGACTTGCCAGACGGCTGGTCAATGACGGTGTTTTTTCTTCAGATGTTGCCATGGAGGCACTTAAAACATCCCGTGAAGAGCAAACCCCGTTTATCTCCCATATTATTGCTAACCGTCTGGTCAGTGCTTACCGCGCAGCTGCCGCTGCCGCGGATGAGTTTGGCATGCCGATTCTGGATCTGGATATGCTCGATCCGGAAAGCATGCCTAAAAGCCTGGTTGATGAGAAACTCATCAGTAAACATCACGCCCTGCCGCTGATACAACGGGAGAATCGCTTATTTGTCGGCATCTCAGACCCGACCAATATACAGGCCCTAGATGAATTCAAGTTTAATACCGGTATAACCACCGAAGCGGTAATAGTTGAAGAAGACAAACTAAACCGCCTGATCGACAGTTTTCTTGACGAACAAAACTCTGCTCTGGAAGGCCTGGACGATGCTGATCTGGACAATCTGGACGTCGAAGATCCAACTGAAAATCAACAGGAGGATCAGGCCGACGATGCAGCTAATGATGCGCCAATTGTTCGTTTCGTTAATAAAATTCTGTTAGATGCCATTAAAAATGGCGCATCCGATATTCACTTTGAACCGTACGAAAAAAGCTACCGGATTCGTAGTCGGGTAGATGGCATTTTACAGGAAGTGGCTAAACCACCTACCAACTTAGCGCTGCAGCTGTCTGCCCGTTTAAAAGTTATGTCCCAGATGGACATTTCTGAACGACGCATGCCTCAGGACGGGCGGATTAAAATGCGCCTGTCGAAAAAACGCTCCATCGATTTCCGGGTAAACACCCTGCCCACCTTATGGGGTGAAAAGATTGTATTGCGTATTCTGGACCCCACCAGCGCGCAGATGGGCGTAGAAGCCCTCGGATTCGAACCGGAACAGAAGGCTCTGTATCTGGAAACGTTAGAAAAACCCCAGGGTATGATTTTGGTCACCGGCCCCACCGGCAGCGGTAAAACCGTTTCCCTCTATACCGGCCTGAACATTCTTAACACTACCGAACGCAATATTTCCACCGCAGAAGATCCGGTGGAGATTAACCTCGAAGGCATCAACCAGGTGCATGTAAACACTAAGGTAGGTCTGACATTTGCTGAAGCCTTAAGGGCTTTCCTCCGTCAGGACCCGGATGTAGTCATGGTGGGTGAGATCCGGGATCTGGAAACCGCCGAAATTGGCATTAAAGCCGCACAAACCGGCCACATGGTGCTCTCCACCCTGCACACCAACAGCGCCCCGGAAACCCTGACCCGACTGCGCAACATGGGGGTGCCGGCATTTAACATAGCCACCTCCGTCAGTCTGATTATTGCCCAGCGGCTGGCAAGACGCCTTTGTACCCACTGTAAACAGCCGGCAAACATCCCAAAAGAGGCACTAAAAGAAGCAGGCTTTAGTGATGAGCAGCTCACTAATCAGTTAAGCTTGTTTGAAGCTAACCCTAAGGGCTGTGGTAAGTGCAACAAAGGATACAAAGGACGGGTCGGTATTTACGAAATGCTGTCTATGAGTCAGGAAATAGCCGAAAGCATTATGTCCAACGGCTCTTCATTAGATATTCAGGCGGTTGCTGTAAAACAGGGATTTAAAACCTTACGCCATTCCGGGTTACACAAAGTAAGTCAGGGCCTCACCAGCCTTGAAGAAATCAACCGGGTAATCAAGGTTTAACAGGACGGTGTTAGCAATACATGGCCATTAAAAAGAAAGAAAAATTACCTACTACCTTTATATGGGAAGGCAAAGATAAAACCGGCAACCCCAGTAAAGGAACAATAGATGCTGAAAACCTGACCATTGCCAAGGCCCAGTTACGCCGTCAGGGCTTACTTCCCAGAAAGGTACGAAAACAAACCAGCAGCGTTTTCAGCAAGGCCTCCAAGCCAATAAAACCATTAGACATTGCCCTTTTTACCCGCCAAATGGCCACAATGCTTAAATCCGGTGTTCCACTGCTGCAAGGATTTGATATCGTCTCGAACGGCATTGAAAAAATACAACTAAAAAAAGTCATCAATGAGCTGAAAAATGACGTTAACAGCGGCACCAGCTTTGCCAAAGCACTGGAGAAACACCCAAAGTACTTTGATGAATTATTCTGCAATCTGGTTCAGGCGGGCGAACAGTCTGGCTCACTTGAGACCATGCTTGACCGGATCGCCACCTACAAAGAAAAAATTGAATCCCTGAAAGCTAAAATTAAAAAAGCCATGACCTATCCCATCGCCGTTATTGTGATCGGGGTCATTGTATCTGCCATTTTGCTCATTAAGGTGGTTCCGCAGTTCGAAAGTGTTTTCCAGTCTTTTGGGGCTGAACTGCCCGCCTTCACCCAGTTCGTTGTGGGACTTTCCGTGGTGGCCCGCGAATGGTGGTTCATTGCCTTGTTAGCAATAATTGTCTCAGGTTATCTGTTCCAAAAATCGATGCAAAGCTCAGCGAAGCTTCGAGCGTCCGTTGACCGCGCGGTACTGAAACTGCCCATCATCGGGAAAATCCTGCATAACTCAGCCATCGCCCGGTTTGCCAGAACCCTTTCTACCACCTTTGCTGCGGGCGTCCCATTAGTTAATGCCCTGGAATCAGCGGCAGGTGCTTCGGGCAATATTGTCTATTCAACGGCCATCATGCAGATTAAAAATGGCGTTTCTACCGGTCAGTCTTTAAAAAACGCCGTAAATATGACCGGGCTGTTTCCGCCGATGGCCACACAGATGATTGCAATCGGCGAAGAAGCAGGCTCTTTAGATATGATGCTCGATAAAATTGCTAATTTCTACGAGGAAGAAGTTGATAATGCCGTGGATAATCTGTCCAGCCTGATCGAACCCATGATCATGGCAATATTAGGTATCCTGGTAGGTGGACTGGTTATCGCCATGTACCTGCCAATTTTCCAACTTGGCTCAGTTATTTGAATCGATACAACGAATTACTATTTTATGATTATTGAATACATTGCAGCCACTCCCTGGTTTTCTATTTCTATTACCCTTATTTTTTCGCTGTGTGTAGGTAGCTTCCTCAACGTAGTGATTTATCGCCTGCCAGTGATGATGGAACGGGAGTGGGAAGAACAGATAGCTGAATTAAATGAAAGCACTGAAGCCACGCCAACTGATAAATTTAACCTGAGCGTACCCGCTTCTGCCTGCCCGAATTGTCAGCACAAGATTCGCTGGTATGAGAATATACCTGTTCTCAGCTACCTGTTTTTAAAAGGGGCCTGCTCGTCCTGTAAAATAAAGATATCACTCCGGTACCCGTTTATTGAGCTGACAACAGGATTACTCAGCGCCTGTATCGTCTACCAGTTTGGTTTTAATCTGGTCAGCCTGTCACTGGTCTTTTTAACCTGGTGCCTGATCTGCCTGACTATGATTGACGTTGACCACCAGCTACTGCCGGATAAGATCACCCTGCCGCTGATCTGGCTGGGTTTAATCGTGAACAGTTTTGATTATTTTACCTCACTGCCACAGGCCCTTTGGGGGGCAGTACTTGGCTACCTGTCCCTGTGGAGCATTTACTGGCTATTTAAATTACTGACCGGCAAAGAAGGCATGGGATACGGCGACTTCAAGTTGCTTGCTGCACTGGGTGCCTGGGCAGGTGCCAGCATGCTGCCGCTGATTATCCTGCTTTCCTCACTGGTCGGCGCTGTGCTTGGAATAACCATGATCCTGTTGCGCCGGCATGAGGCTCAGAACCCGATTCCTTTTGGGCCTTACCTCGCCTGTGCCGGGTGGATCGCAATGCTTTGGGGCAGTGAAATAACCGGTTTTTATTTACACTTCCTTCAGGTATAACGATGCTGATCATAGGCATTACCGGCGGCATTGGCAGCGGAAAAACGGCCGTTTCTGACCACTTTATCAATCTTGGTATAACTGTCATTGATGCGGATATTGTCGCCAGAGAAGTCGTAGAACCCGGCACACCGGCATTATCAAAAATACAGCAGCACTTTGGGGATGAGATTGTTAATGCTGACGGCACTCTCAACCGGGCTGGGTTGCGCAAGCTGGTATTTTCATCACCGGCTGAAAGAAAGTGGCTTGAAGAATTACTCCACCCCATTATTCGCGAGAGCATCGTCAGCCAGTTAAACTGCGCTGACAGCCCTTACGCAATTCTGACCTCCCCTTTATTGCTGGAAACAGATCAGTACTTACTGTGCGACGACGTTGTCGTTGTAGATATAGCTGAGGAATTACAGATTGAACGCAGCTGCGCCAGGGACAATAACTCTGCTGAACAGATCCGGAAAATTATCGCCGCTCAGATGTCACGGCAGGAACGCTTAGACAAAGCCAGCCACATTATTGATAATAGTGGCCCGCAAGCAGCGCTGGATGAACAGGTCGACAGCCTGCATACACTGTTTCTTCAGCAGGCTAAAACGTAAAAAGTACCGAGATCAGATGATGAGCAAACCAATGGTCGACTGCCCCCAGTGCGGCAAAAAAAATGAATGGAGCACCAACAATCAATCCAGGCCCTTCTGCAGTGAAAGGTGCCGGACCCTGGATTTAGGCGCCTGGGCCAGTGAAGAGTACCAGATTGCCAGCGAACCGGAACTGGATGATTACAGTAGCAGTTTCGAAGACCCGGAAAGCCGGATCGACGAAGCGAAACCACGCCTGCACTGAGAATCAGCTACCGCATCAGGAGCTCTCTGCAGAGCTCCTCAAATCACCAGAACTCCCGGATTGCACAGATTCCCTGACCTCCATGGTCCCAGCATATCTCCAGATCCTCTGCAGCCATGCCACCCAGCGCATAAACCGGTAACGGATACGCATTCGCCAACTGAGAAAACGCATCCCAGCCGATCCCTTCCTGATCCGGATGCGTTGCCGTCGGGTTAACCGGCGAAAGAGTAACAAAGTCCAGCCCTAACGCCACGGCTTGCTGTAACTGTTCTTCATCATGACAAGAGGCACTTAACCAGCGCCCTTTAAACACAGAGCGGTCCTGCAAAGCCATCAACCGGGAAGATGTAAGGTGCAACGCGTCAACACCCGCGGCATTCGCCTCTTCAATGCTTCCGTTCAGGCAGACAACAGCCCCTTCACGATCCATCAGATGTCTGGCCAGCTCTGTCCTTTCAGCAGACGCCAGCCCGTGAGCCCTTAACATCAGCCACTGCGCACCTTTGTTAAATGCACCGGCAGATTTCTCGATGTACTGGGCATTACTTTCAGCGCTGCCTGTAACGGCTATCTTCTCCGGTAATAACAGCGCATTCACAATCGGGGTATTTGCAGCAGGGAAGTCATACTTATCCAAATCCGCTATATTTACCCACTCCAGTGGCTGCCCTTCAGCACCATGTGGCACCCCGGAAAAGCCGGATACCTTAAAAACATCCAGCAGCACAGACTTATCTGGGTAATGATAAGGCACCTGGATCAGCGGCCGGGTGGACATCTGGTCAATCCGGATGCCTAACTCTTCTTCAAGCTCTCTGGCAAGGGCGTCACGTACCAATTCACCCGCTTCTACTTTTCCGCCAGGAAACTCCCACAGGCCGCCCTGATGCTGTTTTTTACTGCGCAGGGCAAGCAGCACCTGCCCTTCCGGATTAAAAATGGCCGCCGCAGCAACATGGATCAGTTCAGGCATCGGTAACAGTCCTGCTCAGGAGCGGTAATCAGCATTAATAGACACGTATTCTTTACTCAGATCGGTCGTCCAGACAGTCTCAGCGACATCGCCACGGTTCAGTACGATACGAATGGTGATTTCTTCTTCATTCATTACCGCCTGACCAGCGTCTTCTGTGTAGCTGGCAGCACGTCCACCATCTTCAACAATGCAGACATCACCCAGATAGATCTGTAAGGCATCAACATCCAGATTCTCAATACCGGCATAACCGACAGCCGCCAGAATCCGCCCCCAGTTAGGATCGCTTGCGAACAGCGCCGTTTTCACCAGCGGAGAATGTGAAACCGCATATGCTGCTAACAGAGCTTCTTCTGAACTGCCCGCCTGTTCAACAGAGACGGTAATAAATTTAGTCGCACCTTCGCCATCCCGCACAATCGCCTGAGCCAGCTGCAACATAATGTCATCAAGGGCATGATTAAAGGCAGCAAACAGTTCGGCATCAGCTTCCGAAACATTCAGCCCACTGGCACCGGTTGCAATCAGCATGCAAGAGTCATTGGTAGAAGTATCACCATCAATGGTGACCCGGTTAAAGCTCTTATCCGCTGAACGTTTAAGCATCTGCTGTAACAGCTCAGCATCCACTGCTGCATCTGTCGCCACATAGGCAAGCATCGTCGCCATATTCGGTTTAATCATGCCCGCACCTTTAGAAATACCGCTAAAGGTAATGGTTTGCCCCTGATATTCAAACTGAGTTGAATAAGCCTTAGGGCGGGTATCCGTGGTCATAATACCGCTGGCGGCATCCAGCCAGCCATTCTCAGACAACGCCTCAAACGCAGCAGGAACCGCTGAAGTAATACGCTCAACTGGCAGTTTCTCGCCGATAACACCGGTAGAAAATGGCAATACTTCTTCCAGCTTTACACCAGCATGATCAGCAACCGCCTGACAGCACGTCAGTGCATCTTCATGGCCTTCTTTACCGGTGCCAGCATTGGCATTGCCGGTATTAATCACCAGATAACGGGGCTTATCTGATTGCAGGTTTGTCTTACAGATACGCACCGGTGCGGCACAAAACTGGTTAAGGGTGAAAACCCCGGCCACTGTGGCCTGCTCTCCCAGTTCCATCAGCACCAGATCCGGACGGCCCGGCGTTTTTACACCTGCTGAAGTCGTACCTACACGCATACCCGCAACCGGATGAAGTTCAGGGATTGCACCGTTACCTACTGCCATTTTTATATCCTCCAACCAAAAGAAAGCAGCCAGGCTGCTTTCTTAAGTTAAACATGTTTTA
The DNA here is from genome assembly GCF_024347195.1 of Aliamphritea hakodatensis. Lineage (NCBI taxonomy): Bacteria > Pseudomonadati > Pseudomonadota > Gammaproteobacteria > Oceanospirillales > Oceanospirillaceae > Aliamphritea > Aliamphritea hakodatensis. Next base: position 1,453,083 of record NZ_AP025281.1, on the reverse strand, counting down.
CCGAAGCCACCTGGTTCAGGCAGCTTCGAAATGCATCATCAGTTTAATTTACCGTGACACTGTTTATATTTCTTACCGGAACCGCACGGACAAGCCTCATTACGGCCAACCTTTTTCTCATCACGCACAAAGGTTTCAGCAACAGGTTCTGCGGCAGTCTCACCTTCAACACCATTACCCATTGCAGATTCAGCATCATGTTTAAAATCCATCTGCTGACGTTCTGCCTGTTCACGGCGCTGACGTTCCATCGCTTCGATTTCTTCAGGCTGACGGATCTGAACATTGCTCAGAACCTTCACAACGTCAGTCTTGATATTTTCCAGCAGCTGCTCAAACAGGATAAAGGATTCGCGCTTGTATTCCTGCTTCGGGTTCTTTTGTGCATAGCCTCGCAGATGAATACCCTGACGCAGAAGGTCCATTGCCTGAAGATGCTCTTTCCATAAAGTATCCAGCACCTGCAGCATAACCTGCTTCTCAAAGGTCCGCATGTTATCCAGGCCGACCATCGCTTCTTTCGCCTGATAGTCTTCAACAATTTGCTGTTCGATTTTGGCACGCAGGGACTCTTCATGCAGAGAGTCATCAGTATCCAGCCACTGCTGCACCGGCAACTGCAGACCAAACTCACCTTCAAGATGTTTCTCCAGCCCCGGGATATCCCACTGCTCATCCAGACTCTGAGGTGCAATAAAGGTATCAATGCCTTTATTAATCACTTCACTGCGTACAGCCGTAACCGTTTCAGATACATCACTGCTGGCCATCAGCTCATTACGCTGCTCGTACACCGCACGACGCTGATCATTGGCAACATCATCATATTCAAGCAACTGTTTACGGATGTCGTAGTTACGGCCTTCTACCTTGCGCTGCGCTTTTTCGATCGCATTGGAAACCATCTTATGTTCAATGGCCTCACCTTTTTCCATCCCCAGCGCCTGCATGAACTGACGTACCCGCTCAGAAGCAAAGATACGCATCAAATCATCTTCAAGTGACAGGAAGAAACGGGAAGAACCGTTATCCCCCTGACGGCCGGCACGGCCACGCAACTGGTTATCAATCCGGCGGGATTCATGCCGTTCCGTACCGATAATGTGTAAGCCACCGGCTTCCAGTACCGCATCATGGCGCTGTTGCCACTCAGCTGTTGCCTTAGCAATTTCATCTTCTGAAGGATTTTCAAGTTTGGCAAGCGCCGCATCAAGCTTACCGCCCAACACAATATCCGTACCACGGCCAGCCATGTTGGTTGCAATGGTAATTGCCCCCGGGCGACCCGCTTCAGCAATGATACCCGCCTCACGGCCATGGTTCTTAGCGTTCAGGACATTATGCGGAACATTCTTCTTGGTCAGGAAGGCAGAAATCAGTTCTGAAGATTCAACAGACGCCGTACCAACCAGTACCGGACGTTCCTGTTTCACACACTCTTCAATTTCCTTAACAATGGCTTCGTACTTTTCAGCCACCGTCAGGAACACCAGATCGTTATAATCAATTCGTGCAACCGACACGTTCGTCGGAATAACTACCACATCTAGCGCATAAATCTGACGTAACTCGAATGCTTCAGTATCCGCTGTACCGGTCATACCGGCCAGCGTTTCATACAAACGGAAGTAGTTCTGGAAGGTCGTGGAAGCCAGGGTCTGGCTTTCCTGATTGATGTGTACGCCTTCTTTCGCCTCAACCGCCTGATGCAAACCTTCAGACCAGCGACGGCCCGGCATGATCCGGCCGGTATGCTCATCAACGATGACCACCTGGCCGTCCTGAACAATGTAATCAATATCCCGCTGGAACAGATTATGCGCGCGAAGCGCCGCCAGCACGTGGTGCAACAGACTCAGGTTATGAGGTGCGTACAGGCTCTCACCTTCGCCCAGAATGCCTTTTTCAACCAGAACCTCTTCGATCTTCTGATGGCCCTGCTCAGTCAGCTCAACACTCTTGTTCTTCTCATCAACCGCAAAATCGCCATCAACTTCTTCTTCGCTCTTCGGATCAATCTCACCTTCAAAACGGCGTAAGCCCGGGATCAGCGTATTCATCTGGCGGTAAAGCTCAGAACTGTCTTCAGCCGGGCCGGAAATGATCAGAGGCGTACGGGCTTCATCGATAAGAATGGAGTCAACTTCATCCACTACGGCGTAATGAAAGTCCCGCTGCACTTTTTCTTCAACGCTGAACGCCATGTTGTCGCGCAGGTAGTCGAAACCAAACTCGTTGTTCGTGCCATAGGTAATATCCGACTGATAGGCAGCACGCTTACTTTCAGGATCCTGTCCGGAAAGAATCACACCGACACTTAAGCCCAGCGCTTCATACAGCGGACGCATCCACTCGGCATCCCGGCTGGCCAGGTAATCGTTCACCGTGACAACATGAACGCCTTTACCGGTCAGGGCTCGCAGATAAACAGGTGCTGTTGCAACCAGTGTTTTACCTTCACCGGTACGCATCTCTGCAACCTTGCCTTCGTGCAGGGTGATACCACCGATAAACTGCACGTCAAAGTGACGCATTCCCATCACTCGCTTGGACGCTTCGCGGACGGTCGCAAAGGCTTCCGGCAAGATCTGTTCCAGTGACTGTCCGTCGGACAGTCTTTGTTTGAATTCTTCAGTCTTCAGTTTCAGCTGTTCATCACTGAGAGACTCAAGGTTAGCTTCAAGGGCATTGATCTGTTTAACGATCTTTCCCATCCGCTTGAGTTCACGATCATTCTTACTACCAAAAACTTTCTTTAACATCGAGGTGAGCATAATGTGACTTTTAACCCTTGAGACACGTGAGCGGCTGAAATCCATGCCGCTGTTCTAAACTATTATTGGCCAAGCATTCTACCTCTATTGGGGCAATAAGTTGAATCTCAACCGCGAATATTTTCAAAGACATAAAAAAACCGGGCCTAAACCCGGTTTTAATCAATATTTTGCACTGCCCGCAGGCAATTTTACCTTATGCCAGAATAGGTTTCAGGTATGAAATTGGTACAGCTGAGTCCTGATCTTCAAAAGTTACCACTTCCCAGGCTTCTTCATTTTCCAGCAACTTACGTAACAGCAGGTTGTTTAAATAGTGCCCGGACTTAAAGCCATGGAATTCACCAATCAGACTCTTACCCAGCAGGTACAGATCACCTACCGCATCAAGCACTTTGTGCTTCACGAACTCATCATCATATCGCAGGCCATCTTCGTTAAGGATGCGGTAATCATCCACAACAATCGCATTATCCATGCTGCCACCCAACGCAAGGTTCTGTGCACGCAGGTACTCAATATCACGCATGAAACCAAAAGTTCGTGCGCGACTTACTTCTTTAACAAAAGATGTGCTTGAGAAATCCAGGCTGGCTTCCATATTGCGACCGGCAAACGCAGGATGATCAAAATCAATGGTAAACCCGACTTTGAAGCCATCAAACGGTTTAAAGGTTGCGACTTTGTCATCCATAGAAACAGACACTTCCTGCTTAATACGGATAAACTGTTTTGGCTCGCTCTGCTCTTCAATACCCGCAGACTGAATCAGGAAGACGAACGGCGCAGCGCTGCCATCCATAATCGGCACTTCTTCAGCGCTCAGCTCAACATAGGCATTATCAATCCCCAGACCCGCCATCGCAGACAACAGATGCTCGACCGTAGAAACACGTACGTCACCCTTCTGCAAATTGGTAGACAGGGTAGTATCGCCTACGTTATTGGCACTGGCCTGAATTTCTACTGCAGGTTCGATATCAACCCGACGAAACACAATGCCCGTATTAACCGGCGCAGGCTTCAGCGTCAGGTAAACTTTCTGTCCTGTGTGCAGCCCCACTCCGGTAGCTTTAATACTGTTTCTTAGCGTGCGTTGTCCGATCATATTCTCTGCCAAATTTTGAGTCGCATATTAACCCGACATTGTAACAAAACTTGCTGCATTACAGCAATCCCGGTTACAGCGCATTTTTCGCCTTCAATCCTGATCAAATCTGCAGTTCAGAACTGTCTGTTTAATCTGCCTGACGGCGTAAAAACGTAGGAATATCAAGATATTCGCTATCGGTCTCTCCATCACTTTCTTTGGACACAGCTGGCGCGGATAGTTCCGCGGTCTCTAAATTATTTTCTGCCCGCAGATCTTCGCCCTTACGGCGCAGTACTGCAGGCATTTCCAGCTGCTTCAGATCAAGGCTGCCATCCGGCTTACGGTTCTGGCTGACAACCTTCACAGTTTCTTCCACAGCAGCGCCACCATCAATGCCGGTAGCAACCACCGTAACCTTGATTTCATCCTCAAGGGTCGGATCGATTACCGTACCAATTACGACGGTAGCCTGCTCAGAAGCTATCTCTTCAACCACCTGACCGACTTCTGAAAACTCACCTAACCCCAGATCAGGCCCGGCTGTAATATTCACCAGGATACCCCGTGCACCGTGCAGGTCGATATCTTCCAGCAGCGGGCTGCTGATCGCCGCACTGGCCGCTTCAGTACCACGATTTTCACCACGGGCAGTACCGGACCCCATCATGGCCGTACCCATTTCAGACATCACAGTACGTACGTCCGCAAAGTCAACGTTGATCATCCCCGGACGGATAATCAGATCGGCAATCCCCTGCACCGCGCCTTTGAGCACATCATTGGCCGCATTAAAAGCATTGATCAGTGTACACTGGCGACCCAGAGCCTGCATCAGTTTCTCATTCGGGACGATGATCAGTGAATCAACATTCTCCCGTAATTCACGGATACCGTCTTCGGCGTACTGAACCCGCTTCTTACCTTCAAACGGGAACGGCTTGGTGACCACGGCAACGGTCAGAATACCCAGCTCTTTTGCCACTTCTGCAACAATCGGCGCGGCCCCTGTACCGGTACCGCCTCCCATCCCTGCAGTAATGAAAACCATATCAGCACCGTGTAGCATCTCAGCAATTTTTTCACGGTCATCAACGGCCGCTTTACGGCCAATATTCGGATCTGCACCGGCTCCCAGACCTTTGGTCATCTGCCCGCCGATCTGTAACAGGGTTTTCGCCTGCATACGGTCCAGAGCCTGTGCATCGGTATTCGCACAAATGAAATCAACCCCTTCAACATCTGTTGATACCATATGCTGAACCGCGTTGCCGCCACCGCCACCAACGCCTACTACTTTAATCACCGCGTTCTGCGCGAGATCATTTACTAATTCAAACATATCCCTTTCCTCCAGATTCAGTGCCTGACCCACACCGGCTTCTGTAAACTCTTTATATCTTATAATTTCGTTTTGCCCCTACGGGGCAGCGCCTGTCACTACCGGACAAACACTTAAAAATTTCTGGCAAACCATGCTTTCATTCTGCTTAGCAGCGGCTCTGCCGGCTCCCGGGGTTCGCCAACAGGATGCTCTGCTTTAAAACTGCGTTCCGCACCACCTGCAGGCAACTCCCGCCGGGCATGCTGTAACAGCCCGATACCGGTGGCGTAAATCGGGCTGGCAAGAATATCTTCCATACCCCGGACACCTTTAGGCAATGCTAAACGCACCGGCATATGGAACACTTCCTCAGCCAGTTCAACAGCACCTTCCATCTTGGCAGTGCCGCCGGTAAGCACAATGCCGGCAGCAATCATGTCTTCAAATCCACTGCGGCGCAGTTCTGCCTGAATCAGGGTAAACAACTCGTCGTAACGGGGTTCAACCACTTCAGCAAGTGCCTGACGGGATAAATCCCGGGCCGGACGGTCTCCGACACTGGCAACCTTGATCATTTCTTCCGGACCGGTTAACTGCGCCAGACAGCAGGCATACTTCTTTTTGACATCTTCAGCATGCTGTGTCGGCGTCCGTAACGCCATGGCTATATCATTGGTCACCTGATCACCGGCAATCGGAATAACCGCGGTATGGCGGATAGCACCGGCTGTAAATACGGCAATATCCGTCGTACCGCCCCCCATATCCACCATGCAGACACCGAGTTCTTTCTCATCTTCAGTGAGAACCGAATAGCTGGAAGCCAGTTGCTCCAGCACACTGTTATCTACTTCCAGGCCGCAGCGCTGGACACACTTCTCAATATTCTGTACCGCATTCACAGCACCGGTTACCAGATGAACCTTAGCTTCCAGACGCACCCCTGACATGCCCAGCGGCTCACGGATGCCTTCCTGATTATCAATCACATACTCCTGAGGCAGGATATGGATAATTTTTTCATCAGCAGGAATCGCCACGGCCTGAGCAGCATCCAACACCCGCTCAAGGTCATAATCCATCACTTCCCGGTCACGTACAGCAACGATGCCATGGGAGTTCATACTCTTAATATGGCTACCCGCAACACCCACTGTAACCGAGTGAATTTTACAGCCAGCCATTAACTCAGCTTCTTCAACTGCACGCTGAATGGACTGCACGGTTGACTCGATATTTACAACCACACCGCGTTTCAGACCGCGGGATACATGCGAGCCAATACCAACAATATCAATCCCTCCATCAGGACTGATTTCTGCAACCAGACAGACCACCTTGGAGGTACCGATATCCAGGGCGACAATCATATTATTTCCAGGCTCATTCACGAACTACCTACCCACTTGTCTCTAATCTGCCTTAACCTAAATCAGCAGCGTTTTCCGGCTGTGGCCGCCATTTGACTGCCACACCATTTTCATAGCGAACGTCGATCCGGTCGATCCGACCAGCCTCAACATCATCTTTTAATCTCAACTGATACAGGCTGACAAACCGCTCCAGCCTGCCGACTAAATCTTCACGGCCGAGTACCAGAGTCACACCGTTTTTCAGTTTCAGGGACCAGGCCCCCCGTGCTTCCATCTGTAAAGAATCGACCTGTAACGATAAATGCCGTAAGCGCTGACTCAGTTCGTAATACTGTGCCATCATTTGCCCGGTATTACTGGAAGGCCCCTCAAGCAAAGGTAACTGCTGATACGTAGCAGAACCTTCCGGCCAGAAAATATCCCCTTCATGGTTCAGCAGGCCATTGCCTCCCCAGCGCGCCACCGGAACCTCTTCCTTTACTTCAAGCACCAGACTTGCTGGCCACTGACGCTCCACATTCACCTGATACACCCAGGGATGTGCCTGCGCTTCAGCTTTAACCCGGTTGATATCCGCCGACATCAGGCCGCCATTTACCGCCGCCAGGCTTTTATTCGCCAGATCCGTCTTATCCAGAAAACGCGTCTGCCCTTTAACGGTCAGATGGGTAACCGGCTGATCAAGCCAGATATACAACTTTTCGGTAACGCTGCCGGCCAGCGCAGCAAACACCAGCACCGCGGTCAGCAGAATGACGGGCTTTAACCACCAGTCAGTTTGCCAGGACACTGATAACCGCCAGGTATGCTTTTCAGCGACCACAGATTCAGGCTCAGCTTTAGCCCGGGTGCGCGATGCCCCTCTGGGCGCCGGGCTGGCGATATCCTGATGCTCTGCAGCCGTCATACTTACAACGTTCCCCGTAAAATCTTAACCACCAGCGCTTCAAAACTGATACCGGCTTTCCGGCCCGCCATCGGCACCAGACTATGATCAGTCATTCCCGGCAGCGTATTCACTTCCAGCAACTGAAACCCAACGCCGGGTAACTGCATCACATCAACCCGGCCCCAGTCTTTACAGCCCACCATATTGAAAGCATTCACGGCCAGTGACTGAAGTTCAGTTACTTCAGCATCACTCAGCTCGTTATCAAAATGATACTGTGTGTCATCCGACTGGTACTTAGCTTCAAAGTCATAAAAATCATTCGGGGTTTCCAGCCGGATAACGGGCAATGCCTCACCGTTAATTACAGTGACCGTAAACTCAGGCCCTTCAATCCACTGTTCAGCCAGCACTGCCCGGTCATATTTAACCGCCTCAGCGTACGCGGCTTCCAGCCCGGCAATGTCCGCGACCTTACTCATACCGATACTGGAACCTTCATGAGCCGGTTTAACAATGACCGGAAAACCAAGCCGTTCTGCAACGGCGGTGAAATCGCTGTCAGCCGTCAGCAATTCATAAGCAGGCGTGGGCATGCCCGCCCCCTGCCATATTTGCTTACACTTGACCTTATCCATCCCCAGTGAGGATGCCATCACACCGCTGCCGGTATAGGGTTTGCCCATAATTTCCAGCAGTCCCTGTAAAGTGCCATCTTCACCGCCGCGGCCGTGCAGGATCAGAAATGCCCGGTCGAAACCGGCATCCATTAACTGCTGCACCGGCGATAAACCATCAACCAGGTTTTCACCGTCACCGCATAAATCAAGACCGAACGCATTCACACCGGCATTCTGCAAGGCTTGCAGCACTTCTGCACCGCTCTTCAGGGACACCGAACGTTCTGCCGAATTCCCGCCATAAATTACAGCAACCCGGCCAAAACGGTCCTGTAACTGCGCATCAATACGATATTCAGCCATATCAGCTCTCCTGTGCGGTGCTCAGATCAAGTGACGCTAACCGGTGCGCCAGTGCGGTGATATCGCCGGCTCCCTGAGTCAGCAATAAATCCCCCGGCTGCAACAGGTTTTTCAGGATTTCGGGGACGGCATCCAGTGACTCAACAAACACAGGATCAATGCTGCCACGCTGACGGATACTGCGGCACAGACTGCGGCTGTCCGCCCCTGCGACCGGCTCTTCGCCGGCGGCGTAGACTTCCATCAATAACAACACATCCACATCAGACAAGACCTGAACAAAATCTTCATACAGATCACGGGTACGGCTGTACCGGTGCGGCTGGTTAATCATTACCAGACGGCGGTCCGGCCAGCCATCTTTAACCGCTTTTACCGTTGCCTGAACCTCACGGGGGTGGTGGCCGTAATCATCCACCAGCATAACGTCGCCGCCTTCAACAGGAATATCACCCAGCACCTGAAAACGGCGCCCGACGCCCTGGAAGTTTTCCAGCGCCTTACTGATTGCGGCATCATCGATGCCTTCATCACTGGCCACGGCAATGGTTGCCAATGCATTGAGAACATTGTGGTGCCCCGGCATATTCAGGGTAACCTGCAGATCAGGGCGGCCATCCGGACGGGTGACGGTAAAGTGGGTATGCATACCGTGCTGGCTGATATCGACCGCGCGGTAATCTGCCCCTTCCTCGATGCCGTAGGTCACCGTTGGGCGGCCGATTTCCGGCATAATTTCCCGGACAACCGGATCATCATTACACAACACCGCCAACCCGTAGAACGGCAGGTTATGCAGAAAATCCACAAAGGTTTTCTTCAGCTTGCCGAAATCACCGCCATAGGTATCCATATGGTCGGCATCAATGTTGGTAACAATTGCCACCATCGGCTGAAGGTGCAGAAACGACGCATCACTCTCGTCGGCCTCGGCGACCAGATAGCGGCTCCCCCCCAACTTGGCATTGGTACCTGCACTGTTTAGCCGGCCACCAATCACAAAGGTCGGATCAAGCTTGCCTTCAGCCATTACCGATGCAATCAGACTTGTAGTCGTGGTCTTACCGTGGGTACCGGCTACAGCAACACCGTGACGGTAACGCATCAGCTCCGCCAGCATTTCCGCCCGGCGCACCACCGGTATACGGCGTTCACGGGCTGCTTTTACCTCAGGATTTTCTTCGTTTACAGCTGTAGACGTCACCACAACATTGGCGGCAGTGATATTGTCTTCACTGTGGCCAATAAAAATTTCAGCGCCCATTGAGGCCAGATGCTCAGTCGTGGCAGACACTTTAATATCTGAACCGCTGATCTGATATCCCTGGTTCAGCAGGACTTCGGCAATGCCGCACATACCGACGCCGCCAATACCGACAAAGTGTATCCGCCGGATCCGACGCATTTCGGGTACATCGTGTCTTGTCACTGTTGACTGTGTCATTACTTCATTTCCTCCAGGCATGCATTGGCAACAATTTCTGTCGCCTCAGGCCGACCCAAGCTTTTGGCCGCCTGCGCCATTTCTAATAATGTATCCCGCTGTGACAGCTCGTCTGTCAGCAGTGTTTTTAACCGCGCTTTATCCAGATCGCCCTGCTGCACTAAAACAGCCGCGCCCTGTTCAGAAAGGTAACGCGCATTACCGGTCTGATGGTCATCAACCGCATGTGGGAACGGCACTAAAATTGCCGCAGCTCCGGCAATGCTTAACTCGCTGACAGTTAACGCCCCGGCCCGGCATAACACAATGTCCGCCCAGCCATAGGCTTCATCCATCCGGTCGATAAAATCCACCACCCGGATATTATCCCGGCCATTTAAACCGGCCGCGTCATACGCCTGCTCTGTGGCTTCAATGTTGCGTCTTCCTGCCTGATGCAACACTTCAAACTGTGATTCTGGCAATTCCTTCAGTACTTGCGGTAACAGGGTATTAATCGCCTGCGCGCCTAAGCTTCCACCTACAACAAGTAAGCGTATAGCACCGTTGCGCTGAGCAAAACGAACTTCTGGCTCAGCAAGCTGCAGGATATTTCCCCTTACCGGGTTACCGACAACCTGCGTCTTCAGATTACTGTTAAACGCGCCGCCAAACGCCTCCATTACTACACTGGCGACTTTAGACAGCAGCTTATTCGTCAGGCCCGCCGCCGCATTCTGCTCATGGACAATGACAGGCACGCCGGTCAGATAAGCCGCAGCGCCCCCCGGTCCGGAAGCAAAGCCGCCCATGCCCAGTACCGCATCTGGTTTTACCCGGCGTAACACCTTAAGCGCCTGGTAGCAGGCCTTCACTAACTTAAACGGTGCCAGCAACAGACTCAGCTTACCCTTACCCCGTAAACCGGTGACATCAATACAGTGCAGTTTAATGTCCGCATCGGGCACAACCCGGGCCTCAATCCCCGCAGCAGTGCCTAACCATTCAACATTAACGCCCTGCTCCCGCAGCACATCCGCACAGGCCAGTGCCGGAAAGACATGCCCGCCGGTACCGCCGGCCATCACCAATAATGTTTTATGCGCTGCCGACATTCATCACCTCCGGGGATTTTCCGTATTCTGATGAAACATCAGTAGCCGCGTTCTTTTTTCTGGTCTTCTGTTTTGCTGCGCTGGCATCTTTGCCGCTGTCTGTCTTTAACCGCAATATCTTTAACTCATAATCAATTCGTAACACCATGGCCAGCATAGCGGCACACACCAGCAAGCTACTGCCACCGTAACTTAGCAGCGGCAACGTTAAACCTTTCGTAGGCAAAGCACCTACATTTACGCCGATATTAATCAGCGCCTGAGCCGCCAGCATGATGCCAAAACCATAGGCGACGTAACTCATAAAAAACTGTTCCTGCTTTTCCGCCTGACGTCCGATGCTGAAAATCCGTAACACCAGAATCACATACAGCACGACCACGAACAGCGCACCGACGCCGCCCATTTCTTCCGCCAGCACTGAAAACACAAAATCCGTATGCGCCTCCGGCAGGTAAAACAGCTTCTGTACACTGTTCCCCAGCCCGGTCCCGAACCAGTCGCCACGGCCGAAAGCTATCTGGGCCTGTGCTAACTGATATCCGCTGCCGTAAGGATCAGCCCAGGGGTCAAGGAATGTCTGCAACCGCTGCATCCGGTAAGGCTGTACCACTGCCAGCGTCGCAATCACCGACAAACACCCGGTGACCACCAGTAAAAACTGACCAAACTTCATGCCACCGAGAAAGATCATGCCCATCACGGTGCCCATTAATACAACCGCCGCACCAAAGTCCGGTTCAAGTATCAGCAACAACACAAAAAACGCCAGCGGCAGAGCCGGCTTAGCCACGCCTTTCCAGCTGGAACGCACTTCAGATAAACGCCGCACCAGATAGCCCGCCAGATAAATAACCATACTGAACTTGGCGATTTCTGACGCCTGCAGGTTAATTGGCCCCAGGCCGATCCAGCGGGTGCTGCCGTTCACTTCCCGGCCAATCAGCAATACCAGCACCAACAACGCCAGCCCCAGGAACAATAACCACGGGCCGCTTCGCTGCCAGATTGCCATGGGAATTCTCGATACAATTACCGCACCGGTCAGCCCCATCAGAATAAAAATCCCATGACGGATCATATAAAAGAACGGGTTGTCATTTTTTACCGAAGCCACTTCGATTGATGCCGAGCTGATCATCACAAAGCCGATTAACATCAGACTCAGCGCCGCTGCCAGTAACCAGGCATCAAACGGCAACACCTGATTAACAGGTGCTGTTATCTGAGGAGCACCTGCCGCGCCCCGCCCGGTTAAGCGGCTAAACATACTCACAGCCCCTGCACCGCATCGCAAAATGCATCACCGCGGGCGGTGAAGCTGGCAAACATATCAAAGCTGGCACAGGCAGGAGAGAGCAATACGATATCCCCTGGCTCTGCTAATGCCTGTGCCTGCTTAACTGCAGCTGACATGCTGTCAGCGAAATACTTATCGAGATCAGAAACGGCAGCCAGTTGATCCGCATCTTCACCCATCAAAACCAAAGCGCGGCTATACGTATCCAGCGGGGCACTTAATGCTCCAAACTCCGCTCCCTTCCCCTGACCACCGGCGATCAGAATAATCTTTTGACCTGTTGCCAGCGTAGCACCCAGACCGTTCAGTGCTGCCACCGTTGCCCCGACATTTGTGCCTTTGGAGTCATTAAAGTAATTCACCCCATCCAGCTCTCTGACCCACTGGCAACGGTGACGTAACCCGGCAAAGGTTTGCAGGGTTTTCAGCATCACAGTCATCGGCAGATCAGCGGCGTCGCCCAGCGCCAGCGCTGCCAGCGCATTCGCCACGTTATGGTCACCCTTCAGCTTCATAGCGCTGACCGGCATCAGCCCTTGTAAGCCTTTTGCCAGCCATGCTTCACCGTTTTGTTCGATCACACCGAAGTCTTTCAGATCCGGCTTATCCAGCCCAAAGCTGCAGCGCTTAACCTGTTCAGGCAATAACGGGCTGGTCAGAGCATCATCACGGTTGATCACCACCTGCTGCGCACCACGGAATATCCGGTGTTTCGCCTGATAATACAGCCGCATATCGTTGTTATAGCGGTCCAGATGATCCGGACTGATATTCAGTACGGTAGCAACAACAGGGCGCAGGTCGTGGGTGGTCTCCAGCTGGAAGCTGGAAAGCTCCAACACATATAAACCCTGCTCACCGCTAGCCAGCATATCCAGCACGGGGGTACCGAGGTTACCGCCGATGCCGGTATCAATGCCGGCATTCTGCGCCATCAGGCCAACCAGACTGGTCACCGTGCTTTTAGCGTTTGAGCCGGTAATCGCAATCACCGGCGCACTGACCTGCCGACAAAACAGGTCGATATCACCGGATAACTTAACCCCGGCCTCAACCGCTTGCTGAATGGCCGGCTGATCTTTAGCCACGCCCGGGCTCAGTAACAGCTCGCCCGCCGTACAAAGCACTTCTGCATTCAGCGGACCGCAATATACTTCTGCCTGCGGAAACTCGGCTTTTATCGCCGCCAGATTCGGCGGTACTTCTCTGGTATCCATCAGCGCAAACGGCAAACCTTCCCGGGCCAGAAACCGGGCGCAGGAGAGCCCGGTTTGTCCTAACCCGATGACGATACGGCGGTTATCAGATGCAATCAGCGTCACAGCGATTTATTCCTCTGATTCTCAGCGAACCTTCAGTGTTGCCAGACCGATCAGTACCAGTACAACGGTGATGATCCAGAAACGTACAATGACCCGCGGTTCGGGCCAGCCTTTTAATTCAAAATGGTGATGCAGCGGTGCCATGCGGAAAATACGCCGGCCGGTCAGTTTGAAGGAAGCCACCTGCAAAATCACCGAGACTGTTTCAATCACAAACACACCGCCCATGATCAGCAATACCAGCTCCTGACGCACAATTACGGCAATCACACCCAGTGCAGCCCCCAGCGCCAGCGCCCCTACATCACCCATAAATACCTGCGCCGGGTATGCGTTAAACCACAGGAAGCCAAGCCCGGCACCGACAATTGAACCGCAGATAATAATCAGCTCACCGGAGCCCGGCAGATAGGGGATATTCAGATAATTGGCGAACTGAACGTGACCGCTCAGGTAAGCAAAAATCGCCAGCGCACCGGCAACCATCACGGTCGGCAAAATCGCCAGGCCATCCAGACCGTCCGTCAGGTTTACCGCATTGGAACTCCCGACGATGACAAAATAGGTAAACACGATATAGAAGATGCCCATCTCGAGCGCGACATCTTTAAATACCGGAATTATCAGCTGTGTTTCCACCGGTGATGTTGCCGTCACGTATAAAAACACCGCAGCGCCAATACCGCCAACAGACTGCCAGAAATATTTCCAGCGGGCAGGCAGGCCACGGGAGTTCTTTTCGATCACCATGCGGTAATCGTCTACCCAGCCAACGGCACCGAAAATAAAGGTAACAATCAGCACCACCCAGACATAACGGTTGGTCAGATCACCCCACAGCAGACTGCTGATCATAATCGCCAGCAAAATAAGCGCGCCGCCCATGGTCGGGGTGCCGGCTTTACTCAGATGAGACTGCGGACCGTCATCACGGACGGACTGACCGATCTGTTTCATTTTCAGGGTGCGGATCAGCAACGGCCCGAACATCAGAGAAATCGCAAGCGCAGTCAGTACTCCCAAAATCCCCCGTAACGTCAGATAACTGAATACGGTAAAGCTGGAAAAGTGTTGTGCTAACCAATCGGTTAGAAGGAGTAACATTGATTTAACCTCTCTCTTGCAGGCCCTGAATGACCTGTTCCATTCTTGCGCTTCGCGACCCCTTCGCCAGCGTCACCCTGTTATTTGTTAATTGCTGAATTGCCTGCACTACATCCCCGTGCTGCAGAAAATTCGCCGACTGTCTCCCGCCAGCTGCCTGATACGCCGCCACAGTATGCGCACCTAACGGACCACAGGCATACAGCACATCCACCCCGGCCTGCGCGGCATACCGGCCGATATCGGCATGAATCTCAGCCTCATCCGGCCCCAGTTCTCCCATATCACCCAGCGCCAGCACGCTCAGAGATGCCTCCGGTGTCAGGTCAAGTAACGCATCCACCGCAGCTTTCATCGAGCCCGGATTAGCGTTGTAGGTATCGTCGATCAGTAAACCGCTGTCGGAGGCAATAGGACACATCCGGCCGGCAACTGCTTTACAGGCCCGCAGGCCCTCTGCAATATCCGCCAGTGAGCAATGATCCGCCAGCGCAGCCGCCGCAGCCGCCAGTGCATTATTGACATTGTGACGTCCCAGCATCGCCAGCTGAATCTCTTGCTGCTGACCTTTAAACTGCAGCATGAACCGGTAACAACCGTTCGCCTGCCGGGTAATATCCGTGGCGGTTACATCCGCCTCAGGATGTAAACCGAAGCTCAGATGAGGCTGCGCTTTAAGCATGCCGTTCCAGACACTGAAGTGCGGATCATCCCGATTAATGATGCCAACCCCGTCAGCATCTAATCCGTTAAAAATCTCGGCCTTGGCATGCACTACACCTTCAAGGCTGCCGAACCCTTCCAGATGAGCCGCCAGGGCATTATTCAGCAGCGCCACACGGGGCTTTGTCAGCCCGACACTGTAATCAATCTCGTGCGGACCGCTGGCCCCCATTTCGATGACGGCAAACTGGTCTTCAGCCCCCAGACGCAACAGCGTCAGCGGCACACCAATTTCATTATTCAGATTGCCCCGGGTCGCCAGTGTCTGCCCCCGCTGGCTGTTAATAGCCGCCAGCATTTCTTTAACGGTGGTTTTCCCGCTACTGCCGGTAATCGCAAAGACGCTCCCGGAGAAGAAACTGCGGTTAAATGCGCCCAGATCGCCCAGTGCCAGACGGCTGTCTTTAACGATCAGCTGAGGTAAATCAGACTCCACCGGATGCTCTACCACCAGCGCCCGCGCACCTTGTTCAGCCGCCTGAGCGACCAGACTGTGGGCATCAAAATTCGGGCCTTTAATCGCCAGAAACAGATCACCGTCCTGTAACTGGCGGGTATCCGTGCTTACTCCGGTGACCTGCACATCAGCGGCATTAATAACCTCTGCACACAAAGCCTGCTGCAGCTGATCCAGTGAAAAAGGGCCATTCATAATGTGTCTCTCAGATTCAGTGCGTGACGGGCGACCTTCACATCATCAAAGGGTAAACGTACGCCATTTACTTCCTGATAATCTTCATGACCTTTACCGGCGATCAGCAAAATATCGTTCTGCTGAAGGGACGCAACCGCGTGTTCGATTGCTTCCCGGCGATCCGCAATACGGGTAAAGGCAGTATCCTGCTGCAAACCGGCAACCACCATATCGATAATGCTTTCCGGTTCTTCTGTACGGGGGTTATCACTGGTAACCACCAGTTTATCTGCCAGTGACTCGGCCACTTTTGCCATCTGCGGCCGTTTGCCGTTATCACGGTCACCGCCACAGCCAAAGACACACACCAGATCACCCCGACAGTAATCCACCACCGCCTGCAATGCTTTTTCCAGCGCATCCGGCGTATGGGCATAATCCACCAGCACCAGTGGCTGCTCATTCTGCACAGCCTGCATCCGCCCCGGCACCGCATGAATGCCGGCAATAGCGGCTTCAATCTGGTTGGCGGTAAAGCTCAGCTCACCCAGCACCCCGATGGTCAGCAGCAGATTGCTGAGGTTAAAACGTCCCAGCAGTGGTGACTTAACCGACAAGGCCCCCCACGGGGTGGTAAGCTCGGCTGCGATGCCGTGGCTGTTCAGCACGACCTCTGAAGCCATCACTGCAGCATCAGCACTTTCACCAAAAGTGGTCACCGATCTGCCATTGGCCAACGCCTTCAGCTGGCGACCATATTCATCATCCAGATTAATGACCTGACCGGGCACGTTCAGTTCAGTAAATAAACGGGCCTTGGCTGCAAAATATCCCTGCATATCGCCGTGATAATCCAGATGATCGCGGGATAAGTTCGTAAACGCCGCCACATCAAATGCCAGCCCCGCAACCCGTTGCTGATCAAGCGCATGACTGGATACTTCCATCACGACCGCGGTCGCACCGCCGGCCACAAACCCGGCCAGTAAAGCATGCAGGCTGACCGCATCCGGCGTGGTATGCGTGGCCGGCTTTAAGTCATCGAGCAGGCCGTTGCCAACCGTACCGATCAGAGCCGTTTTTTCCCCTAAGGCGTTCAGCCCCTGCGCAATATAATGCGCGCAGGACGTTTTGCCGTTCGTACCGGTCACACCAATGACTTTTAACTGTTCACCGGGCCGGCCATAAAATGCTGCGGCCAGCGCACCGGTGGCCGCATCAATATCATCCGCCTGAATAACAGGCACAGTAACCTGATCCTGCCCCGTAAAGCCTGCCTGCCAGTCGGCAGCAGACACAACCACAGCAGCAGCACCTTTTGCCTGCGCATCAAGAATAAAATCACAACCCCTGTGGGCAACGCCGGAACGGGCAAAAAATAACATGCCCGGCTGCACAGTACGGCTGTCCAGCGTCAGGGCACTGATCTGCACATCATTCAGATCAGTACCATGAATAAGTGGGGCTAACTGACTGCCGGCAGCCCCTACTGCCAGCAGATCAGCTAGTTGTTTCCCCGTTCCCAAACCTGTCATTTCATTACCACCTGGGTTTCGCCCTCGGCCAACTTATCCGGAGCAACATTCAAACTGCGCAGCGCGCCACCCACAACCCGGGCAAACACGGGAGCTGCAACTTCCCCCCCGTAATATTCCTGCCCTTTAGGGTTATCAATCATAACCACTGTAATAATCCGCGGATCACTGACCGGTGCGATCCCTGCAAACACTGAAATATACTGATCTTCCTTATAACCACCGCTGGCAGCTTTATGGGCCGTACCCGTTTTACCGGCTACCCGGTAACCGTCAACCGCCGCCTGAGTACCGGTGCCGCCTTTATTTGTCACGGTTTCCATCATGCCAAGGACAGTGTCCGCAATGTCTTCAGGCATTACCCGTACCCTGCTGTCCGGCTTATCAATTTTCAGTAAAGACACTGTTGGCATCACACCTTTATTGGCAAAAGGCAGATACGCCTGCGCGACCTGCAAAGGCGTGGCAGATAATCCATAGCCATAAGACATAGTGGCCCGCTCAACAACACGTTTTTTCTCTACGTAAGGTAAAACCCCGGTCTGTTCCCCTGGAAACCCACTGTTGGTGGATTGCCCCAGACCAAGGTTGTAAAACACATTCCGCACGGCATCTTCATGCATGCTCAGGGCCAGCTTAGTCACGCCCACATTGCTGGATTTAGTAATGATTTTGGTCATATCCAGCTCACCGTAATTACGGTGATCCCGGATGGTACGGCCTCTTACCCGGATAAAGCCCGGTGCGGTATCCACCACACTGTCAGTCGTGTACTGGCCGCTCATCAGTGCTGCAGCAACCGTCAGGGGTTTCATAGTAGAGCCCGGCTCAAAAATGTCAGTGATCGCCCGGTTACGGAGCATCGCCGGAATCAGGTTTGCCCGATCATTCGGGTTAAACGACGGCTGATTCACCATCGCCAGCACCTCTCCGCTGTTGGCATCCAGCATCACCAGCGCACCTGAGTCCGCTTGATGCGCACTCACGGCAGCTTTCAGCTCACGGTAAGCCAGATACTGCAGCCTTAAATCAATACTCAGCTGCAGATCTTTACCCTGCACCACGTCTTCCACTTGGCGAATATGCTTAATGGTTCGCCCCAGCAGATCCCGCATAACCAGTTTTTTACCCGGCACACCTTTAAGCCAGTCTTCAAACGCCAGCTCAAGCCCTTCCTGACCAACGCCGTCTAAATTAGTAAAGCCCACCAGGTGGGCAGTCACTTCGGAGGCCGGATAATAGCGCTTATATTCGCGGTCAACATAAAGGCCTTTAATGCGCAGCGCCTCTACACTT
Organism: Aliamphritea hakodatensis; assembly: GCF_024347195.1. Classification (NCBI taxonomy): domain Bacteria; kingdom Pseudomonadati; phylum Pseudomonadota; class Gammaproteobacteria; order Oceanospirillales; family Oceanospirillaceae; genus Aliamphritea; species Aliamphritea hakodatensis. The sequence goes on along the minus strand of NZ_AP025281.1, from coordinate 1,434,198 downwards.
TCTGCCAGATCAGGTGTTATCTGCCGCTTCAGATACAAAAACTGTTTATTCCGGTACCGGGCGATCTTTTCCTTCACTTCAGCGGGATTAAATCCAAGCAAACCGGCAAGTTTTCCGACTGCAGGATTCTCCGCTTCAAACTCTTTAGGGTTAACCCATACAGTGGCAACCGGTGCACTGACTGACAACGGCTCACCATTACGGTCGGTAATGACCCCACGGTGTGCCGGTATAGCCGTTGTGCGCAGCACCCGGGAATCCCCCTGTTTCTGTAAAAACGCCTGGTCCTGCACATTCAGTGAAACCATCTTGCCGACAATAAAACCGGCAATCAGCAATAACAACAGCAAGACCAGCCACAAACGCCATCCCCGTGCTGCATGCGTCTGGATGCCGGCGACATCCTGAGATGCCTCCTGCTTATCCTGACTGTCTGCTACGGTTTTAGCGCTCATCACGTATAACCTCTATTCTTGCCGGTATCTGCATCGCCAGCTTTTTAGTTGCCAGATTCTCAACCCGGCTGTTCGCTGCCAGCGCACCCTGTTCGAGCAGTAATTGCCCCCACTCCACCTGCAACTCATCCCATTGCTGTACTAACTGTTGCTGATGGTTAAAATTGAGCCGGTACTGATAGGCGGTGTAAATCACTACCAGTGCCGATACGACAATGCTGCTCACCAGTACCAGTAACACCATCGCTTTCACATACAGATCACTGGCCTTCAGCAGCACGGCAGGGCGAAAACTTTCACCCTCCTGTTCATGCACTGTTGCAACCCCTAACTGCAACCAGGCAGGCCAGCTCACTTTCACTTCAGTTTCACCGCCGCACGCATCACAGCACTGCGCGAACGCGGGTTATCATCAACCTCTTTACGGCTCGCCTTCACCGCCTTAGTAACAGCTTTCAGACGCTTATTCAGCATGTCATCGGTGAACGGAATCCCCGGCGGCAAATGCTCATCGCCCTTCACATGATGACGGATAAACCGTTTCACAATCCGGTCTTCAAGAGAGTGGAAGCTGATAACCACCAGACGGCCACCCACTTTAAGCATTTCCAGCGCCTGCTCCAGACAGCTTTCCAGATCTTCCAGTTCACGGTTGATAAAAATCCGTATCCCCTGAAACGCCCGGGTTGCAGGATTCTTGCCCTTCTCCCAGGAAGGATTCGCTTCAGCAATAATTTTTGCCAGACGGCCAGTCGTGGTAATCGGTTCTTCAGCCTGAGCGGCAAGAATTGCGCGTGCCATCCGGCGACCGTGACGCTCTTCACCGTAGGTATAAAGCACATCGGCGATTTCAGCTTCGGTTGCATGGGTCAGCCATTCAGCCGCACTCTCACCAACATCCGGATTCATCCGCATATCCAGCGGCCCGTCTGCCATAAAACTGAAACCACGGCTAGGATCATCCAGCTGCGGAGAAGACACGCCTAAATCCAGCAAAACACCATCCAGCTGTCCGGATAACCCCCGGGCTTCCACAAACTCCTGCAGCTGAGCGAAAGAACCGCGCTCGATATCGAAGCGCGGTTCTGTTGCAAATCGCTGTTCTGCACAGGCAATTGCTTCAGGATCTTTGTCTATCGCCAGTAATCTGCCCTGCGGCGTCAGCTGTTCGAGAACCAGTGCTGAATGCCCGCCCCGTCCAAAGGTGCCATCAATATAAAAACCATCTCCGTCACCAACCAGGGTGTCGACAGCTTCATTCAGCAATACTGTAATGTGTTGAAATTCTGCACTCATGTGCACCGGCCCCTAATGGTTTAAATCAGCCCCGAAGGCTTAAAGCGATAAATTCTGTAAATCATCCGGCAGTTCCATACTGCCGTCATCATCATTCAGGTAGTCATCCCGGGTACTGTTCCAACGATCTTCACTCCAGATCTCGAACTTATTTCCCTGCCCCAGCAGAATGATTTTCTTTTCCAGTTCGGCGTAATCACGTAACGGCGCCGGTAACAGCAGACGCCCGTTACCGTCCATTTCAAGATCGGTCGCATGACCAATCAGCAAACGCTGAATACGGCGGGCCTGTTTATTAAAACTGGGAAGGGATTCGATCTTTTCCTGGATTTCTTCCCATTCGGAAAGCGGATAAAGCAGCAGACAACGGTCTTCGGTATCAATAGTGGCCACCAGCTGGCCAGCACAGAACCCTGAGATTGCCTCACGGTAGCGTGCCGGAATGGCCATTCGGCCCTTGGCATCAAGATTTATCGGGTTTACACCCCGAAACATACCCTGACTTCCACTTTAATTCCCCTTTGCTCCACTTTTACCCACATTTACCCACTAAGCCACACTATAGAAATTAACCCCGGCTTTTGCAAGGCCACAAAACAGATTTTGGGCAATCGTCAAGACCAGATATCCGAAGGGCTTACAGCCAGTCAGACATACTGAAAACAGAGCAATAAAACAGAAGAGATAAAACTGAATCAGGGCTTTATAAGCAGCCTGAAAAGAGAAAAAATCTGCAACTACAAAATCAAACCGCTATTGAAGCACACACTGTTACGGGTGAAGAATTTTACCACAGTACGCCATGACAAAAGACGCCTGACAGCCGGGATACACTTGAATTTTTTTGATAATGCCTGCGCCGCTGAAACAAAAAAACGGAAGCAATAGCCTCCGTTTTCAGGTTAGTCGTACATGTTAGTGAATATACAGAGAACCACGCTTATCCGTAATCCAGTAATGCCCTTCCAGGACGTCAGTGTTTTGCGGACCTATATACCCGGCAACACCCACGGCCACGGCACCCGCCCGATATAATGTCTGAGCCAGCTCCACTGCCGACTGACCGTTACGGACAAGCACCGCCTGATCAAGGCTAAGCACCGCCGGTACTCCGGCCTCAGAAGCGGCTTTTAAAAACGCTAACGCCGCGTCCTTACTTTGCAGATGACTCTGGATAACAAAATCCGCACCTTCTGCTGCAACCTGCGCTAATACATCTGAGTAATCACTCTCAGCAACCGCATTCAGTTCTGCCGAAACCAGTAAAGGTTCCGGCGTTTCATTAGCCACTCTGCGGGCGGCCCGCAGCGAAGCGATTGCAAGGTCGTTTTTTGCAGAACTGAAAGGATGACCGCTCTCAACCACATCCACCTGCAGATCCACCTGTTCAGAAAACTCTGCCACCAGGTGGTCTAATTTCTCACCCGGGTTCATCAGCGCGGCCGCTTGCACATCGCTGCAAGCGACACGGGATGCAGTTAATACTCCCTGGGATGCTAAACGGGTTTGAAGATCGCGCGATACAAGACTCATGATGTCTCTCCTCCGGTAATCAGGCTGTACGGCAAAATGCTATACAGCGGTTAAGGTGGATACATCATAAAAACAGTTAGTGAATTAGTAAAACTCAATATTTTCAGATTTTATTGAGAAATATTAATAGTGCTTTTTTACAGACCGTTGTCAGAGATAAAAAACGCCGCTAAACAGCATCATCCACATGTAAATCAAAGCAACAATCCACATAACGGCTACCACTGCCACACAGGCACGGCTGCGTTTTATCCGGCTGGGGCTGGCTGTTCTCCATCACATAATGAGATGCATGCTCGCGTTTCGTCCAGAGCTGCTCATTTTTATTCAGGAAATCACTCTTAATTAAAGGCTTGGTCACATCCAGATATTCACTGTATTTAGCAACAGCCTGCACCTGCTGATCAATCGAAGCATGCAGGGTCGCAACCGAGAACAGAGACTCGGTAGTCACCAGACTCAGCCGGTAACGGTTACCGAAACCATGCTTATACATTTCAAATGCCTGCGTGAAACACTCGATAGCAGACGGTTCCAACTCCAGATAACTCAGTGCAACGCCGATATCTTCAACCACAGACGCACGGCATGCACTAAAGCCAAACAGTGTCGACATTTCATAGGTATTACTGGTCAGCGAAAGCTCCAGGCAGGCCATCAGCGTTAACGCCGCCTGACGGTGATGATCAAACGCAAGCTGCAGCCGTGACACATACACCAGTAAAGCCGCCAGATCTGCCTCATCAACCCCAAGGGATCGGCACTCAGCAATTTCTGAATAAAACAGTTCAAGTAACAGAGTATTGGCTGCTTCAGAAATATAAGACTGTCCCACCAGCGTACTGTCGTTAATCAGCCGGGTGGCTATTCCTGCGATATACAGCGATAGATTCAGCCGCGCAGCACCGGGCATATCATCAATATCACGGAAAAGTTCCAGACCGTTCTTTTGCGTATTCCGGGCATACTGCCAGGCATAAATAAGAGCTTCCAGCCCCTTTTCCGGAGAAATACCGTTACTGAGAAACAGCGCATCCAGCTTTTCACACAACGCCTCAAACTCCGGCACGTCTTCTTTTTCACGGTATTCATAGACACTTTCATGAGGGCCGGCCGCAACCAGTGCAGCCATCACGGAAGACAAGCGCTCTTGCAGATACCCGTCGGTAACCGCAACATCCAGTACTGATTCTGAACGCGCCGGCTTACGCGGTAATGCAGCAACATTCAGGGGGATATCAGATGCGGTTGCCAGGGCAAAAGCCGCCAGTTTATTCTGCTGTACGCTCACATTCACTCCTCAGAAGCGTCGGAAATTTCTCTTCAGGCCAGCTAACAGTCACTGCCGTTCAGCCTGCTTCAGTTTCAGCACCTTAGAACCGTTAACTGAAACAAAGCTGAACGCATGAAAGAACAGACTCAGCGACGAATAATATCCGCGGAATCAAAGCGGGCTGCACTTAACGGACTATTTACCTCAAGATAAGTCCGCAGCACTTCTGCATCCACAAACCCGGTATTCACGTAGCCCGGATGATCATCCATTTTCGGGTAACCGTCACCGCCCGAGGCGATATAGCTGTTAATCGCCATCCGGTAGGTGCCGGCGGGATCCACAGGCTGACCGGCCACCAGAACCTTATCCAACTTACCGCCAACGACTTCCAGCTGAACCCCGGCAAACTGTGCAAATGCTCCGCTGTCCACCGGCTTCTCAGCAACAACCGCCAGATAATCCAGCAACTCGGCACCACTGAGCTCAACAAAAGCGACCGCATTGGCAAACGGCTGTACTTTAAGAACATCTTTGTAGGTAATATCACCGGCTGCAATGCTGTCCCGCACACCGCCTGAATTCATCACTGCCAGGTCCGACTGGGTTTTATCCATCTGCGCCTGCGCAATCAGCACACCCAGGTTGGTGGGCTGAAAACGGATCGCACCCCGGTCGCCTTCCAGTTTAGCGTCTACCTCGCCAATCTTAATCTGTAGCTGCGCCTGCCCCTGCTCCTGATAAGGCTGCAGGAACGCCTTCAGCCCGGCATCCTCAGCAATCGCATCAGCCACCAGCATCCTGACTTTTTTGCCGTCAGCACCTTTGACTTTTTTCTTAAGATTCACGGGAATCAGCTGATAGCTTTCCAGCCGCAGCTCACCGTCTTTAAATACCAGATCCGCACGGCCCACATATTTACCCCATTCATGGGCCTGCATAATCAGGGTACCGTTCTGCACGTCCGGCATACAGGCATCACCCGGCCGGAATCCATTCACAGCGGTTCCGTCCGCCGCCATACACACCGGGTCCTGAGAATGCCCACCGATAATCATATCCAGCCCGTCAACCTGGCGGGCCATGGTCACATCCCCCGGTGCGTTAATGCCGTAAGCAGCATCCACATAGTGCCCCATATGGGTCGCCGCGATGACAACATCAGCCTGATCCTGCAACTCAGGTACCAGAGATGCAGCTTCTGCCACCGGGTCAGTAAAACGGATATCACTGATAAACTCCGGGTTCCCCAGCTTAGCGGTATCCTTTGTCGTCAGGCCGAGCACTGCGATCTTCAGATCACCGCGGTTAAAGATACGGTAGGGCTCAAATAACCGCTCACCGCTGTCCTGTTCGTAGATATTCGCCGCCAGAAAGGGAAAGTCAGCCCAGGCCTGCTGTTCCCGCAACACACCCAGCGGATTATCAAATTCATGGTTACCCACAGCCATAGCATCATAGCCAATCCGGCTCATGCCTTTAAAATCCGGTTCGGCATCCTGAAGGTCTGACTCGGGGACTCCGGTGTTTATATCTCCACCGGACAGCAATAGCAGCTCACCGCCCTGCGCAGCAACCTCTGCACGGATGCGGTCAATCAGTGTTTTCCGGGCAGCCATGCCATATTCGCCATGCCGGTTTGACCAGAAACGGCCATGATGATCATTGGTATGTAAAACCGTCAGCCGGTACTCCTTACCCGCCTGCCAGTCTGCCTCTTGCTGTGCCCCGGTAAACGCACACCCGGACAGCGCCACTGAAACCAGCCCACCGGCAATCGCAGCTTTTAATCTGAACATCGGAAAACTCCTGTATCTTTATCCTGAAAAACCTATGCGGAATACCATAAGCCCGTAACAGCTTATAGCAGGGAAACAAACAAAGAGGCAACGGTGACCGCTAGGCCGGGCCACCGGATTCGATTACATAATCAATATAATCTTCTTCAGCAAGCTGATCATCGGTTACTTCAAACCAACTGACCACAGACGCCCCGGCCTGCTTAACAGACTCCCGGCGCCCGGTAATCAGCGGATGCCAGTCAGGAATGTCCTTGCCTTCATGAATTAAACGGTAGGTACAGGTACGGGGTAACCAGTGGAACTCCTCCACATCTTCCGGCCTGAGCTTGACGCACTGAGGTACCAGCGAGCAACGCTTCTCATACTCAGTACAAAACATGTTTTCCAGATCCAGCAGATGACAGACAACACTGGTGTAGTACACCTGCTCAGTCTCTTCATCTTCAACCTTATGCAGGCAGCATAAGGCACAGCCGTCACACAGGGATTCCCACTGGCTTTCAGACATCTCTTCCAGCGGCGTGGAACGCCAGAAGACTTCAGCAGCCATCAGCGCACTCCGGTTTCCGGCCGGTCAACATGCAAATCCAGCATGTAATCTTCTTTTGCCGGAGGCATTTGCAGGAAAAAACCCTTTTCCTGAATATCACTCAGTACCTTAGCCGCTTCCACACGGGCCATTTTCTTTTCCGGTGTAATCAGCATATCGAATACATGCAACGGGGTACCAAACATGGTTTTCAGTGCATCCGGCACACGGGCAAGCTGTTCCTGCTTATCAACGTACAGGTACATTTCGTCCTTTTTCGAACTTTTAAACACACTACAGATCTTTTTCATAGATATTCCGGAACGGCCAGCAAACCGGCCGTTGTTATGCAATTTCTTTCAGTTTAGCAACCAGCGCATCGCCAATTACCGATTTTCGCCAACCACTTAAACTTTCAGGCAGGCTGTACTCACCCTGCTCACCGGTTCGGATCAGCGCATCCAGATCCTTCTTACGTAACAGCACCTCAGGCGCCATGTCCAGCTCAGCTGCCTTTTCACGGGCCATAGCCTTGAGCTGCTTTAACGGTTTATTCCAGTCATAACTGAGCGGCTGCACAATGGATTCCGGCGGACTGGCCGCGGCAGAATCTTTCGCCATTTTCAGATAGCTCAGTATAGTCGCACCGTCCTGCCGCACCGCCCGGGGATGAATATCATCCACCTGAGACAGCGCATATTCGGAAGTGGGCCACTTATACACAATGTCAATCAGCGCCTGATTTCTCAGCACCCGGTTGCGGGGCACGTCGCGCTGGCGACAAACACGTTCACGCCACGCCGTAAGGTCACGCAGCGCGGCCAGCTTTTCAGCCGGCAACTTCCAGGCCTGACTGAAGCGCTTATAATAATGCACGCCGTCCGGGTCCCGATCGGGGATACTGGCCAGCAAGACCTGTAACTCATCTTCCACCCAGCTTGTCATGTTCCGGGCATCCAGTGCGTCTTTCTGTTTCAGGTACAGTGCCGGCAGATACGCCACATCCAGCGTGGCGTAATGCTCCTGCGCAGCGGTCAGCGGCCGCTGCAGCCAGTCGGAACGGGTTTCCCCCTTGCCGATCGCCACGCTCAGCGCATGCTCAACGATTCGCTGATACCCCATTGAAAAGCCCCAGCCCAGAAAACCGGCTGCAACCTGAGTATCAAACACCGGCGAAGGCATCTCCCCCAGCATGTAGAGAAATAATTCTAAATCTTCATTGCAGGCATGCAGAACCTTCAGCACCGACTCAGCACGGAACACCTCTACCAGTGGCGCGTAATTTTCAAGCGTCAGAGGGTCCAGCAGATAGCAGTGACGGTCATCCGCCACCTGAATCAGCCCCGGCAGGGGATAAAAAGTATCGACCCGGATAAACTCGGTATCCAGAGCAATGAGTGGCAGTGTCAGCCAGTGCCGGCAGCATTCTGCCAGCGCGTCATCGGTGCGCACCCAGACCGGTGTTTTGGCAGCCTCTTCAAGCGCTAAATAATCGTAAGATGCTGCACTTTCAGCATTCATAAACAGTTCCTGCAAAAGGCATTTCAGAGAAGTGAACGGCGACCGGCCAGCGCATGCGCCAGCGTGCCACCATCAACAAATTCAAGCTCGCCGCCCACCGGCACCCCGTGAGCAATACGGGTGACTTTTATCCCCATATCTTTAACCTGCTCGGCGATATAGTGAGCGGTTGCTTCGCCTTCAACCGTCGGATTGGTTGCCAGTATAATTTCTTCAATGCCGGCACCGTCAATCTGCTGAAGCAACACATCAAGCCCCAGATCCTGAGGGCCGATTCCGTCAATCGGGGACAAATGCCCCATCAGCACAAAATACTGACCGTTAAAACCGCCGGTCTGCTCGACAGCCAGCACATCCACCGGCGTTTCCAGAATACACAGCTTCGAACGGTCACGGCTACTGTCGTCGCAGATATCGCACAGCTCGTGCTCAGATAATGTCCGGCACCGGCTACAGCGGCCCACGTTTTCAATGGCCAGCTGTAAGGTTTCAGACAGTTTAATACCACCTTCCCGGTCACGCTCCAGCATATGAAACGCCATACGCTGAGCGGTTTTCGGTCCGACGCCGGGCAAGCAGCGAAATGCCTCAACCAGCGACTGAATCAAGGGACTGAATGACATAAACGCCCCTTAGAACGGCATATTGAAGCCTGGCGGCATACCCATACCACCGGTTACTTTGGCCATACGCTCCTGGCTGGCAGACTCGACTTTGCGCACCGCATCATTTACTGCCGCGGCAATCAGGTCTTCCAGAATTTCTTTATCTTCTGTCATCAGGCTGTCGTCAATATCAACGCGCTTTACATCATGACGGCCATTCATGACGATCTTCACCATACCGGCACCTGACTCACCGTTGACTTCCGCTTTGGCGACTTCTTCCTGGGCTTTTTGCAGTTCTTCCTGCATTTTCTGGGCCTGCTTCATCAGGTTGCCCATTCCACCTTTCATCATAATAAACCTCGATATTTATATATCTGTCGCCAGCAACACAGGTGCCGGCTAAGCAAAACTGTAATGTCTGAATTAATGCAGCGTTACCGGAGCATCAATAGGCTCAACGGAGGAAATATCAATCCGCCCGCCAAAACGCTCAATAATAGCCTGCACCGTTGCATCGGTTTCAATCGCGGTCACGGCCTGAGCCAGTCGCTCTGACTTTTTGCGCGAACGATACAGGCTCGGCGTCTCCCGGCTAAAGATTCCCAGTTCGAATTCTACCTGAAGTGGTTGCTGAAAATAATCGCTCAGCGCTGCAGAAATGCGGTCAGTGTGAACCTCATTGAGAATATTTCTCTGTTCATCAGCATAGTGGAATCTGAACACTCCATCACTGACAGCCTCAAGTGAGGTATTGGCGGCAATCATGTACGTCATCCCTGCCAGCCCCAACGCATCCACCAGCAGCACCCACTGAGATACATCCAGCTCAGCCAGTTGCCGGGAGATTTCTTCCGCCACAGGCTCAGCAATATAACCGTCCGCGACATTCGTCGGCGCTGTCATCACTGCCGGTGCCGGGTGTTCAGCCACAGCCGTATCCTGAGCCATCGCTGCCGATGGCTGCTTCACCTCTTCAGGCTTTTTTGACGGTTCAGACGCCTCCTGCGGTGCACCTGAAAAATACGACTCATCATAAGCCGGCGGCTCTTCCCACGGCGGTACATCATGTTCCGGAACTTGAGCAGCAACCGGCTCGCGGGCAACCGGAGCACTTTCGGCAACCGGCTGCGGAGCTGGCTCAGCAACTGCCGGCGCGGCGGCCTGTACAGACGGCTGTATAGGTGCAGCAGGCGCCTGTGCAACCGGCTGAGACAGCCCGGCTGATACTTCAGATTGTGCGGCGACGACCGAAACTTCAGAAGGTGCTGCAACGGGCGCTGCCGGAGGAGGCGTCACGGGTTCAGATGCCTGTTCCGTCGCCGGTGCAGGTACATTTTCAGGCGCAGGCGCAACCGCCTGAGCGGCCGGTGGCGGGCTGCTCTGAGCATCTTCCGACGGTTCAGCCCCGCCGTCAGAAACAGCCGACACTGATTGCGGCTTATCACCGCTTCGCGGCGGTGCAGATGCCGGACGGAACGCCAGCATCCGTAACATGACCATTTCCAACCCTTCACGGGCATCCGGCACATAGGGCAAATCTTTACGGCCCAGCAAAGCGACCTGATAATATAACTGCACGTCTTCAGCAGATAGCTGGCGTGCCAGTTCAAGCACCTGATCGCGGTCTCCCATACCATTATCAACGGCATCCGGCATCACCTGCCCCAGAGCTATCCGGTGCAACAGACTGATCAGATCTCCCAAAACCGTATTGTAATCCGGGGAAAACTGCGCCAGATCACTGACCGTCGCCAGCATATCTTTGGCGTTTTGCGCCACCAGGCTGTCAAGCAAACGGTACACCAGGCGCTGATCAATAGTGCCCAGCATAGAACGGGCATCTGCTTCATTAATCTCACCGGCACCAAATGCAATCGCCTGATCCGTCAGACTCATGGCGTCCCGCATGGAGCCATCAGCTGAGCGGGCCAGCAACCACAGCGCCGGCTCTTCAAATTTAATGGATTCCTGAGTCAGTACATGCCGAAGGTGATCAACGATCCGCTCGGGAATCATGTTCTTCAGATTGAACTGCAAACAGCGGGACAGAATCGTCACCGGCAACTTCTGTGGGTCAGTCGTTGCTAAAAGAAACTTAACGTGGGGAGGCGGTTCTTCCAGCGTCTTCAGCAGCGCATTGAAAGAATGGGTCGACAACATGTGCACCTCATCGATGAGGTAAACTTTGTAGCGACCGTGGGTCGGCGCGTACTGAACGTTTTCCAGCAGCTCACGGGTATCTTCAACCTTGGTACGTGACGCCGCATCCACCTCAATCAGGTCAACAAAACGGCCTTCGCTGATTTCCTGACAGGGTGCGCATTTACCACAGGGAGAAGAAGAAACACCATTGGCACAGTTCAGTGACTTGGCAAATAACCGCGCTATCGAGGTTTTGCCCACCCCGCGAGTGCCTGTAAACAGGTAGGCATGATGCAGACGATCATCGTCGAGAGCGTTCACCAGTGCCTTAAGCACGTGCTCCTGACCAACCATCTCCTGAAATGTTGCGGGGCGCCATTTTCGCGCCAGGACCTGATAACTCATGATGTGATGATTCTTATCCGGTAAGCCCAGAAACAGGCTTAAATTAAGCAGTACAAATAAATAAGCTCACATGCTAACGATAACCGCCCGACAGTGCCAGCTTAAGCCCGGGAATAATCAGCAAAAACTTTCATCAGACAGATCCCCTCTCCATTCACCTGATGCCTGAAAACCATTACTGAGGCTTATCAGACACTTTCCACAGGCTCAGTCAGCTTTTCACGGCACTCAGTGCCACTCAGCACAGCCACCTCGGCCCGGTCGCGACCATTTTGCTTCGCCATATAGAGGGCTTCGTCTGCCAGCCTGATCGCATCGTCCATTGATGCGGCATGTTGTGGGTATACCGCAATGCCAACAGAGGTTGTCACCGTACCCAGTGACAGCTGATTGATACTCAGCTCAAGCTGCCTGACAGCCTTGCAGATCCGTGCCGCGATCTGTTCTGCCTGCTGTGCGCCGGTAGACGGACATACAATACAGAACTCCTCGCCACCGTAACGACAGGCAATATCCTCCTGCCGGAGAGAATCTTTTAACGCCTGCGACACTGCCTTAAGGACATGATCACCGGCATCATGACCAAAGTTATCATTAAAAAGCTTAAAATGATCAAGGTCGATCATCATGACAGCTATTTCACTGCCGGTACGCTCAGCCCTGCTATGAGCCTGATCCAACGCCTCCAGCATATAACGGCGGTTGAACAACCCGGTAAGCGGATCGCGGATCGCCTGCTCCCTCAGGCTGTCACGCAACTGAATATTGGCCAGCGTCAGGCCAATTTGCTCTGATATCGCACTCCACATTCCCTGATAATGCTCTGTATCGGTATCCAGAGACATGACAAAATGCAGAATACCGATAGTTTCCCCCTGCGCCAGGAGCGGAACACACAGACTCTGTTGCTCCTCAGGGGTATCCACCCAGTGACGACAGTAAGTTTCTATCCCGTGTTCCACTGAAAAATGCTGATGACCTTTACGAAGCGCCCAGCACTCACCAGGTGCAAAGCGTTCTGCCCCGGGCCATTCGCCGCCCCATTCCGTAATCCGGTCCAGCCGGTTACGGGAAGACTTGATAATCGAAATACTGCCCCGGAATTCAGGCAATAACCTGGGGATAACACTGGTCATCACCTCCCCGGCCTCTTCCAGCGTTGTACAAGCGTTCAGCAACCCCCCCAGAGTTTGTAACATTTTAATTTCAGCGGTCCGGTCATCCACCCGTTTTTCCAGCAAATGATGCTCTGCCTGAACAGCTTTGTTCATCACCCGGGCGGCTAGCACACCCAGAATCAGAACAGCAATCAGGCTTACTCCGCCGGTGAATACCAAGGTCTCCCGGAGTTCATGCAAGGCATCTTCAACAGACTCTTGCGACCGGGCAACCCGGGAAATAATCGGATGGGCAAGATGTGAATTTTTATCGGTATAGTGCGCTTCATTGGAGCGCACGGCCACGTAAAGCATATTCGTATCCAGGGTCCTGCTATACCGCCCGGAGATTCCCTTACCGTCTTGCAGTGCTGTTTTAATTTCAGGCCGGTCTGCATGATTTTCGACGTAACTTAACTGGTCGTACGTTATATCCGAATCACCGAGAACTTTTCCGTTAGCATCAATATACGTAACCCGAAAATCCCCTGCATGCGCAAAGTTTTCTGCCAGACGCTGAAACGCAAGAATAATATGTTCTTCTGTATGCCCGCTAACATGAGAGCCCTCATGTTCTGTTACCCGGGTATCCGAATGCATTTCCGATTCGGCCTCCAGAGATTCCAGCGTTTTAACCGACTCAAGTGACGCTGTCGCCAGCAAATACAGTTCTTTTTTATTTAGGTCAATCAGGTGAGACTGCAGATAACGCTCAATGGTTATGATGGTAAATGTACTCACCAGCAGCATTACCATCAGCGGTATTACCACTATCTTCTGCTGTATCTTCATTACGCCTCCTGCCCCACATTGATTTAAATACAAATCAACAACTTGGGATAATCCTGACAAAAGATCAGTATAGTCACGACAGGCGGATAATCTGCAGCACGAAAAGACATGAACCCCTAAAATGGTGACAGTCGCTGACAATACTCAAACCCAGAGCAACAGGCGCCTTACTTTGCAAGGCGACACACGCACCTTAAGCGCACAATGCAGGGGCCGCACCGACGCTCCGGCTAACAGCCTGTAAAACCGCAGGCAAAGAACAGCATACCGATAGTAAAAAATAAGATAAGACGCATGCCCGAACAGGCAGAAAAGATATTTTCAGCGTATCACCGAGACCGGAAAATACACTGAAAATACTGTAAGAATGTAAGAGTTCACCGATAAGCCGGGTTCTGTCGTGGACAATCATTCATCTAGGACCTGCGTCGCCACAGGCCTCAAGCGACCTACCCGAATCCAGTGCGGATCACACCTTAAAGGATTCCTATTTGGTCTTGCTCCGAGTGGGGTTTACCATGCCGTGATGTGTTACCACCCACGCGGTGCGCTCTTACCGCACCCTTTCACCCTTACCGGCTCATTGCTGAGCTTAGGCGGTCTGCTCTCTGCTGCACTTTCCGTAGGCTTTCGCCCCCCAGGCGTTACCTGGCACCCTATCCTATGGAGCCCGGACTTTCCTCCCCTGGCAAATGCCAGCGACGATTGTCTGGTGAACTCTCGGCGGCAAGGATACCAAGAAAAACCTCAGATACAAGGAAATTAAACACTTTGTCAGTGCATCCGCCTTAAACAGCTTCACCGCCCCGCGGGAAGTTGATATTCAGGCAGGGAAACATCAACAATCAGCGACGCTGCAGGCCGTCAGCCTTCTTTTTTCTCCAGAGCCGCCTGATACAGCACCTTCTTCTTAACGCCGGTAATTTTGGCCGCCAGTGCCGAAGCCTGCTTAACCGACAGTTCCTCAAGCAGGATATCCAATACCCGGGTCGCTTCGGCATCCAGTAAACCGGCATCCGCCTGCGGAGCCCCCTGTACGATGACAACAAACTCACCTTTACGCTGGTTATGATCCGCCTGAACCTGCTGTAACACGTCTTCAGCAGAACCGGACAAAAACGTCTCAAAAGTTTTTGTCAGTTCACGGGCAATCACGACGGGCCGGTCGGCCCCGAAAGCACTCACAATCGCTTCCAGACTTGCTTCAATCCGGTGAGGTGACTCATAAAAAATCAGACTGCGGGATTCAGCCGCTAAGTTCTCATAATAATTTAAACGCTGCTGCGATTTGGCAGGCACAAAGCCTTCAAAGGCAAAACGGTCGGAAGCAATGCCCGCTGCACTCAGCGCCGCCACCATTGCACAGCACCCCGGTACGGGAACAACCCTGTAGCCTGCCGCCCTGACCTCCCGCACCAGTACAAAACCCGGATCAGATATCAGCGGCGTGCCGGCATCCGAGATCAGCGCAACGCTCTCGCCCTGCGCCAGAGAATTAATAATTTTTTGACCCTGCTGGCGTTCATTATGATCATGAACTGCTATCATCGGCGTTTTAATATTAAAATGTGCCAGAAGCCTGGCACTGTGTCGGGTATCTTCAGCCGCGATTAACGCGACTGAACTTAGTGTTTTGATCCCCCGGGGAGTAAAATCTTCAAGATTACCGATCGGGGTCGCGACTATATATAACGCTGATTCAGACATGTGTTTCTGGACTATTAATTATTCAGGGTGTGAAAGTATATGACGTTTGCAATCCGTCTGTCTCTAATCGTAACAACCAGCGCAACACTATTACTGGGCGGCTGCGGTACCAGCCCCATCACAACCGGCACCCCCCAAGTCGTTGAAACAACCGAACAGCAAGTCAGTAAGCTGCTGCTTCAGGCTGATCAGGCCGCCCCTATCGAGCAGGCCCGGCTGAAAGCTGAAGCCGCAAGAATCCTGATTGCCGCCAACCGCCGTGATGAAGCGGTAAACCTGATCGACGGGATCGATCTGCGCCTGCTGAGCCCGACACTCAAATTTGATATCGCGTCTCTGCGCGCCCAGGCAGCGCTGGACCAGCAAGATGGCGCCACAGCGCTGCGTTATCTTGAACAGCTGCCAACCGACGACCCGCGACTCCAGCCAGATCAGAAATATCAGGTTGGTCAGATGGCGGCAGAAGCATACGGCCTGGAGAACAACCAGCTACGTCAGGCGCAACAGCTGATCCGCCTGGGACGGTTCGGGCTGGAAGAAGACAAAGCCGCTCTGCACGACAGCATCTGGGCTGCACTGATGGCACTGGATCTGCAAACCCTGCAGCAAGTCGCACTGGCCACCGACAACAGCTACACAGAACAGGGCTGGTATGAACTGGCTTTGGCGGTAAGATCCGCAACCGACCTCGCCACGCAGACCAACAACCTGCAGCAATGGCAAACCCTGTGGCAATCCCACCCGGCTAACACCGCAGCACCGGAAAACCTGAACGCACTGGCAAACAATCAACTGATTGTCAGCGATCATATTGCCCTGGTACTGCCGCTGAGCGGCAAGCTGCAAAAACCTGCTGAAGCCATTATGACCGGTTTCATGGCAGCCCATTATCAGGCGGCCCAGCAAGGCAAAAAGACCTCTCAGATCACCATTCTGGATTCCAGCCAGATCACCAGCCCGGAAGCGCTTTATCTGGTGGCTGCTGAAAAAGGCGTTGACCTGATTATCGGCCCGCTGGAAAAACAGCTGGTCAGCGACCTTGTCACATCCGGCAACGCCCCGATTCCGACGCTGACCCTGAACGTGGTAGCAGACAGCGCAGCGGCAAACATCTATCAGTTTGGCCTGGCCATTGAAGATGAAGCCATTCAGGCCGCACGCCGTGCCTGGAACGATGGTCAGCGTACCGCCCTGATAATGACACTTGAATCTGAATGGGGTAAGCGGGCCACCGCCGCCTTTACAGAGGCATTCAGTGGGCTGGGCGGACGCGTGCTCGACACGGTTGAATACGCCAACAAAGACGACTACTCAGCCAAAGTAACCGATTTACTGGCCATTAATGAAAGCGAAGAACGCAGCAACCTGCTCCGCCAGATTATCGGCCCCGGATTTGAAACCGAAGACCGTCGCCGTCAGGACGTAGACGCCATTTTCCTGGGCGCGCTGCCGCAAGCCGCCCGTCAGATTAAACCAACACTGGCCTTTTTCTACGCTGGAAATATACCGGTATATGCCACATCTAACATTTACTCCGGCCGGCCCAACCCGATCAGCGATCAGGATCTGAATAACATCCTGTTCACCGGCAGCCCATGGCTGTTGCGCCCGCCATCAGACAATCACATCCGGCTGGCGCAACAGGGTAAAAACACCGACTCCCGGTTCGGACGCCTGTATGCACTGGGGCTGGATGCGTACCAGCTGTACCCCTACCTGAATCAGTTGGCGGCATCGCCTTCTGCCAGGATAAACGGTGAGACCGGTAGCCTGTCCATTCAGCATAACAACCACGTGCAACGGGAACTGGACTGGGCAGTCTTTCAGGATGGACAACCACAGCTAATCCCATAATTTCAGGATGAGATGTCATGGACAGACAACAACTCGGCAGGGACGCCGAGCAAACCGCAGAACGCTTTCTGCGCACACAGAAACTCACCCTGGTCTGCCGTAATTTTCACTGCCGTTTCGGTGAAATCGATCTGATTATGCTGGACAGCTCAGGCCTGGTATTCATCGAAGTCAGAAAACGCCTTCATCAGGGCTGGGGCGGTGCCAGCGCCTCAGTAGACCGGCGCAAACAGCAAAAAATTATTCGCAGTGCTGAATTTTTTCTCAGTCAGCACCCCGAATACGGTAAGCTTAACTGCCGCTTTGATGTTATTGCCTTTGAAGGCAGCATAAAGGCGCACGGGGGTGGCGATTCCCCGCCCATATGGTATAAAGACGCCTTCAGATTGTAAGCTCGTGAAAACGAGGCATTTTTCCACACAGGAGCCCCGATGGTACTTCAAGATCGCGTCATTAACCTATTTCATAACACTATGGAAGTTAATGCTCAAACCATCGAAGAATACACGCCTCTGATTGCGCATGCCGGCGAACTCCTTCTTAACTGCCTGATTTCTGAAAATAAAATTCTGTGTTGCGGTAACGGTGGTTCAGCTGCCCTGACTCAGCATTTCAGCGCACTGCTTATTAACCAGTTCCGCCATGAACGCCCGGGCCTTCCTGCCATCAACCTTTCCAGTGACGGCAGCGCCATAACCGGCATCAGTGATAACGGTCACTATAATGATATTTTTTCGAAGCAAATCCGCGCACTCGGACAACCCGGTGACCTGCTGATCATCGCTTCTTCAGACGGACGCTCCCAGAACCTTGTACAGGCGATCCAGGCAGCCCATGACCGTGAGATGCTGGTGATTGCCCTGACCGGTGGAACTAATGACAACATCCAGTCTCTATTACTTCCTGATGAAGTAGAGTTTTGCATTCCGGCAGATGATTACAGCCTGATTTACGGCGCCCATCTGCTGGTGTTACACGCTTTATGTGACCTTATTGATTACCAGCTATTCGGCGGAGAAGAATAAATGAAACGAGTCATCGCCCTGATTTTATCCAGTGCCATTCTCAGCGGTTGCGCCAACCTTATCGGCGCAGCGCGGGAAGAACCCGTCCAGGAGGATGTCGGCAACCGCACCACCGGCAGCTATATAGATGATGAACTGATTGAAGTTAAAGCGCTGGTGAACATCAGCAAAGGTTCACAGGAACTGCAACAGAGCAATGTCAGCGTCACCAGCTTCAACGGCATTGTCTTACTCAGCGGCCAGGTGGCTTCTGAGCGCAGCAAACTGGAAGCCGAGCAGATCGTCGGTCAGATCCGTAAAATTCGCCGGGTCCATAATGAGCTGACCCTGACCAGCCCGACTTCAGCACTGACCCGTGCCAGTGATGCATTCATTACCGCGAAAATCAAAGCCAACATGCTGGGCGATGAAGCAGTGGATGCCACCCGCATAAAAGTAGTTACCGAAAACGGCGTTGTTTATCTGATGGGCCTGGTTACCCGTAACGAAGCAGACAAAGCGGTTGATCTGGTACGCCGCGTCAACGGCATCCAGAAGATCATTAAGATCTTTGAATATGTTGATGACAACAATGCCTGATACTGATTAAGAACCATAAAAAAGGCCGCTGATGCGGCCTTTTTTTATTTAACGACCTTCAGACTCGGCCGCTTCGGTTTTTCTTCAGCCTCTTCGACTGGCTCAGCAGCCTGCGCATCAGCCTCTCCCGCCGCCTGCCGCTCATAAAGCTCTGCACCCGGCTCCATACCAAAGCCCATGCCCTGACCGTTCTCACGGGCATAGACAGCCATGATAGCTACCATCGGCACATACACATTCATTGGCACACCGCCGAAGCGGGCATTAAAACTGACACCGTCATCATCAATATACAGATTCTGTACCGCTGAAGGCGAGATATTCAAAACAATCTGGCCATCCTGCACGAACTGAGTAGGCACAACGACCCCCTGAATATGCGCATCCACCGCCAGATGAGGGGTACAGCTGTTATCTAAAATCCATTCCTGTAAAGCACGTACAAGATAAGGTCTGCTTGGATTCATCATTTCACTCTTACCAGTAATCAGGCACAAAAAAAGGGATTAAGCTCAAGCATAATCCCTCTTGATATACTTAGCAGTTTAGTCGCGCATTTCGCGCTCTTCTTCAGAAAGGCTCAACTGGAAAGATTCACGCTCAAACAGGCGCTCCATGTATTCCAGTAAGTCTTTGCACTGAGCTTCCGGCAATTCAACACCCAGAATCTCCAGACGCCACAGCAGCGGAGCAATGCAGCAGTCAACCAGCGTAAATTCTTCACTCATGAAGAAGTCTTTCTCACCAAAGATCGGAGAGATCGTCACCAGGCTGTCACGCAGCTGCTGACGCGCCGCATCAACCTGGTCCATATCTTCACTGTTCAGGATCACATCTACCTGTGAGCACCAGTCACGCTGAATGCGGTACATAAACAGACGGCTTTCTGCACGCGCTACAGGATATACAGGCAGCAACGGCGGATGCGGAAAACGCTCATCCAGATACTCCATCATCACATTTGGCTCGTACAACACCAGCTCACGGTCCAGCAGAGTTGGCAGGCTGTTGTACGGATTCAATGATGCTAGATCTTCCGGCAAGTTGTTCGGATCACAATCATTTATTTCGACTGCCACGCCTTTTTCTGCCAGCACGATCCGTACACGATGGCTGTAATGGTCTGTACCATTAGAATAAAAAGTCATGGAAGAACGCTTGGCCACTACGCCCATTAAATCAC
Source organism: Aliamphritea hakodatensis (assembly GCF_024347195.1). NCBI lineage: Bacteria > Pseudomonadati > Pseudomonadota > Gammaproteobacteria > Oceanospirillales > Oceanospirillaceae > Aliamphritea > Aliamphritea hakodatensis. The sequence goes on along the minus strand of NZ_AP025281.1, from coordinate 1,414,337 downwards.
CCTTTTCCTGATTCCTAAAAATAACTATACGCGACCCCACAACAGGGTCGCGTATCCGTAAAGCGTACTATTAAAACGCTTTAGTGAATGTCGCGCCAGTATTCTTTCTTCAGAGCGAAAGCAAATACGAAGAAGATCGCCAGGAAGATCAGCACATTGGTACCAATCCGCTTGGATTCCAGCATGACAGGGTTACCCATGTAAGACATGAAGTTAACCAGGTCGTAGATGGTCTTATCGAACTCTTCTACAGACTGAGTGCCTTTCTTGCTCTGGGTCAGACAACCACCCATAACCAGACCGGTCAGCGGATCAATTTTCTTTTCCTGATGCAACAGCTCTTCCGGCGTACAGTGGTTAGACTGAACACCCTGCAGGCTTTCCAGCACGTTTGGCATACCAACGTCTTTAAAGACAACGTTGTTTACACCCCACGGACGCTCAGTATCCTTATAGAAGCTGCGCAGGTAAGTGTACAACCAGTCTTCGCCACGCAGACGCGACTCAAGTGTCAGATCCGGTGGCGGTGCACCAAACCAGTTACCGGCATCAGCAGGTGACATCGCGATGGTCATTTGCTCACCCACCTTCTGGTTACCGAAGATCAGGTTTTCTTCAACCATCTCTACCGGGATTTCCAGATCAGTGGCGGCACGCTCAAAACGCTGGTAGTTAGCAGAGTGGCAACCCATGCAATAGTTTACAAAGGTAGCCATCCCGCGCTGCAGTGACGCCTTATCAGTATGATCGACGTCGATATTGTCCAGAGGTACCTTAGCACCGGCCGCTTGCACGGCAACAGGCATCAGCACCATCATCAATGTGATAAAAAACTTTTTCATTAGCCTGTCACCCTTTCCGGTACCGGTTTAGTCTTTTCCATTCTGGTGTAGAACGGCATCAGGAAGAAGTACGCGAAGTACAGACCTGTACAGATCTGCGCCGCCAGCGTACGGCCCGGAGAAGATGCAACCACACCCAGGTAACCCAGAATAACAAAGCTGATCGCGAAGACTACCAACCAGATTTTGCTCCACAAGCCTTTGTAACGCATAGACTTAACAGGGCTACGGTCGAGCCACGGCAGAACAAACAGGATTGCAATCGCGCCACCCATAACAACAACACCCGGGAACTGCGAACCGGCAATAGGCGGAATCGCACGCAGCATTGCGTAGAACGGTGTGAAGTACCATACCGGTGCAATATGCTCAGGCGTCTTCAGCGGGTTAGCAGGTTCAAAGTTTGGCTTCTCAATGAAGTAACCGCCCATCTCCGGGAAGAAGAAGATGATCATGCAGAATACAAACAGGAAGACCACAACACCTACGATATCTTTAACAGAGTAATAAGGATGGAATGGGATGCCGTCCAGCGGGATACCGTTCTCATCTTTCTTATCTTTAATCTCAATACCATCAGGGTTGTTAGAACCCACTTCGTGCAGAGCGATGATGTGCATAACAACCAGACCCAGCAAGACGATTGGCAGCGCAACAACGTGCAATGAGAAGAAACGGTTCAGGGTGATGCCGGAAATTACATAGTCACCACGGATCCACTCCGACAGCTCCGGCCCGATAACAGGGACTGCAGAGAACAGAGATACGATTACCTGTGCACCCCAGTAAGACATCTGACCCCACGGCAGCAGGTAGCCCATGAAAGCTTCTGCCATCAGCGCCAGGTAGATCGCCATACCGAAGATCCACACCAGCTCACGCGGCTTACGGTAAGAACCGTACAGCAGACCACGGAACATGTGCATGTAAACAACCACGAAGAACGCTGACGCGCCGGTAGAGTGCATATAACGCAGCAACCAGCCATACTCAACATCACGCATGATGTATTCGATCGATGCGAAGGCACCTTCAGACGTTGGCGTGTAGCTCATTGTCAGCCAGATACCGGTTAACAGCTGGTTAACCAGAACCAATAAGGCCAGAGAGCCGAAGAAATACCAGAAGTTAAAGTTTTTCGGCGCGTAGTATTTCGCCAGGTGATCATCCCACATTGCAGTCAATGGGAAACGGTCGTCAATCCAGCCGATAAATCCTGGATTACCTTTATTTCGTGAGCCAGCCATTACACAGTCTCCGGATCAATACCAATGATTAACGCGTTGTCACTCTCATAATGATGAGGAGGAATAACCAGATTGGTTGGTGCAGGAGAAGCGTTAAACACGCGACCAGACAAATCAAAACGGGAACCGTGACAAGGGCAATAGAAACCACCTACCCAGTCAGGCCCCAGATCTGCAGGTGCCACTTCCGGACGATATGTCGGTGAACAGCCCAGGTGCGTACAGATACCTACCAGCACGGACAGATCTTCACGGATTGCACGGGCAGGCGTATGTGGAATATACGGTGGCTGCTGTGGCACATCAGAGTTAGGATCAGTCAGGTTACCCAGCGTAGCCAGGTCCTCAAGCGCCTTCGCACCACGACTTACAATCCACACCGGCTTGGCACGCCACTGGACAACAATCTGCTGGCCCGGTTCGATCTTGCTGACGTCTACTTTAACTGGAGCCCCCGCCGTTCTTGCTTTGGCACTGGGCGTCCATGAAGCCACGAACGGAACAGCAGCTCCTACAGCACCCACCGCTCCGACAACAGAGGTGGCACCGACTAGGAGACGTCGCCGTCCCTTATTCACGCCGTCATTACTCATTAAGACTTTCTCCCCTCACTCAACCTTTCTCCCCCGCTCATGCGGAAGTCGCCCGGTTGCTCGTAATGAATACCGATTTAACGGATTTTTAAAATGCGCCAAATATTAAAGAAAATCCCTGCTTCTTACAAGGTAATTCCACCGTAAAACGGCGTTTTTACCCCTACAGTTGACCTTGCACAAAGGATTGAAAAACAGGCACAAAAAAACGCCCGGACTGCAAGAGCCAGGGCGTTTTCCGGATGATACGAAAGTCGTATCGAAGCGATATTAACGCTTGGAGAACTGTGGACGCTTACGTGCTTTACGCAGACCCACTTTCTTACGCTCAACTTCACGTGCATCGCGGGTAACGAAACCGGCAGCACGCAGTTCTGGACGCAGAGTTTCATCGTAATCCATCAGTGCACGGGTAACACCGTGACGGATAGCACCGGCCTGACCGAAGCTACCACCACCTTTAACTGTTACGTAAACGTCGAATTTTTCAACGTTGTCAGTCAGTTCCAGAGGCTGCTTAACGATCATACGGGCAGTTTCACGACCAAAGTACTCTTCCAGAGTACGCTGGTTAACAGTGATCTTACCAGTACCCGGACGCAGGAATACGCGAGCGGTAGAAGATTTACGACGGCCAGTGCCGTAATACTGAGTAGTAGACATATTCAACTGCCCCTTAGATAGTCAGTTCTTGTGGCTGTTGAGCCGCATGCGGATGTTCTGCACCAGCGTACACTTTCATCTTAGTGTACATAGCACGACCCAGGGGACCTTTAGGCAGCATGCCTTTAACGGCCAGTTCGATAGTACGGGTTGGGTGAGTTTCAACCATCTTCTCGAAAGAAGTTTCCCGCAGACCGCCAGGGTAACCAGTGTGACGGTAGTAAGTTTTATCCTTACGCTTGTTACCGGTTACGTGAACTTTTTCAGCGTTAACAACAACGATGTAGTCACCGGTGTCAACGTGAGGGGTGTATTCAGGTTTGTGCTTGCCACGCAGACGGCGGGCAATTTCAGTAGCCAGACGACCCAGGGTTTTACCCTCAGCGTCTACAACATACCAATCGCGTTTTACCTCTGCAGGCTTTGCGCTAAATGTACTCATGATATTTTCGCCTTTACATCAGTCTGATCTTATTTACATAAGACCGACGACCTTATAATTATTGGTTGCCAGCCAGCCTGAGCTTCGCCGGCAACTTCATATAACCCTGTTATTCTGAACAGCTTTTAGCTGAACCCCATAACAAGAGGCGCGCATTATAAAGCAGCGGTTCCCATAAACCAACCCTGTTTAACACTTAATTTTACCGAATTGCCATTTATCCTCTTAAGCAATCAGGCTTTATGCTCCCGGGCCAGATATTCATGAGACTGCATCTCCAGCAAACGGCTCTGGGTACGGGCAATTTCAAACTCCAGTCCGCCCTGTGTATAGATTTCAGGTATGGACACTTCAGCGGAAATAATCAGCTTAACCCCGCTGTCGTAAAACTCATCGACCAGATTAATAAACCGACGTGCAGCATCATCATTGGCCCGTCCTAACTGCGGCACGTTACTTAACATCACTGCATGGAAAATCTTCGCCAGTTCAATATAGTCATTCTGGCTGCGCGGCCCCTCACACAGCTCAGAAAAATCAAACCAGACAACATCTTCACAACAGCGCCGCGATTTAATATCCCGGCCATTAATCTCCAGTACTTCGGCTTCCACCACCTCTTCCAGATCCGGTGCCAGATTTTCAAAACTGGTATTCAGGCTGATATCTGCCGCTTCATCCAGCGGGTAATGATAAAGTTCCGCCTGCTCAAGCGTACGCAAGCGGTAATCTACCCCACCGTCAACATTCAGTACATCGGTGTACTTATTCAGTAATTTAATGGCCGGAATGAAACGCTCACGCTGCAAGCCGTTTTCATACAACCCATCCGGAACAATGTTTGAAGTCGCCACCAGCGTCACGCCATTGGCAAACATCTGCTCCAATAACCCGCCCAGTATCATCGCGTCGGTGATATCCGTGACGAAAAACTCATCAAAGCAAATAATCTGGAACTCAGCCGCAAACTTCTTGCCGATCGTGACCAGCGGATCCTGAGTCCCGTCAAGTAACCGCAGCTCTTTATGAACCCGCTGCATAAAACGGTGAAAGTGCGTCCGCTCTTTGTTTTCGAAAGGCAGGCTGTCAAAAAACGTATCCATCAGATAGGTTTTGCCCCGGCCCACGCCGCCCCAGAAATACAGCCCCTGCACCGGCTCAACGGGCTGCTTATTAAACCGCCCGGTCAGACGCTGCAGCAAACCACCTTTTGGTTTTTCCTGCTGCGCCGCCACCATGTCATCATACAACCGCTGCAAATGCTTAACGGCCATTTCCTGGGCAGGATCGTAACTAAAACCTTCCCGCTTCAAATCAGCCTGATAGCGCTCCAAGGGGGTCATAACACTTCCAAATTATCAGTTTTATTAATCTGCGGGGGACTCTACATAGACACCGCTGACATTGCAACGCAACATAAACGCCCCTGATACTAAAGATGCTCACAGCATCCGCTAACAAAACACCGGACACAAAAAAGCCGGGCTGAATAACCCGGCTCTGTAATCAATATGCCTTTACTGCTGTAACTCATCCGGCGAATTCAGATTCTGCAGCTGCGCAGCCAGATCACTGACATCCACCTCGACAAAAGGGTGCTTACGCATCCAGCCCTGAACCCCACGACGCCCTTCTTTCAGCCAGTTATCCAGTGAATCAGCAAACTTAGTGGGAATAACCGCATGCAGAGGGTGCCACCAGTCTGCTTCAGACAAGACACAGATATGTCCCGGATGTTTCTGTGCCGCAGCCAGCAACCGGCCAACAATCTGTTCACTCAGTAACGGTGTATCGCAGGGCACCACCAGCAGATCATCCGTGTTACAGACCCGCAAAGCCGCCTGGATTCCCGCTAACGGGCCCTGAAAGTCTGCCAGCTCATCAGCAACGGTCAGATCCGCCAGCTCCGAGTAACGCGGGATATTTCTGTTACAGCTAATCAACAGCGTTGAAACCTCCGGGCGCAGCAACTGTACCGCATATTCAACCATCGGACGCTGGCGGAACTCTACCCAGCCTTTGTCCTGCCCACCCATGCGCTGACCCTGCCCACCGGCCAGTACCAGCCCGGTAACATCCGGCGATGATAACTCAGCCATGACTTAACCGCCTGTTACCGGAGGAAACAACCCCAGCTCGTCACCCTCACTCAGCTTGGTATCCAGTGACACCAGTTCCTGATTTACGGAGCACAACAGATCCGCATTATTCAGAACCTCATCCCAGACATCGCCACGCTGACGCAGTAACAGGACTACATCAGCAACAGAACACGCGTCATCACAGGTCACTTCTGTACGCTCAACCCCAAGAGTTTCACGGATAGAAGCAAAAAACAGCACATTGATCATTCAGTTATCCAACTATTATTTCGACGGTTAACCCGAAATATACTACCTAATTCAACACTTCGCTCAGAGGAATAAAGTCATAAAGCTGACCTTCTGCAACCTGAGTGTCACACGGCACCACCAGGAAGCCCGCCGCACTGGCGGCTGAACTCAGAATACCGGAGCTCTGATCCCTGCTCATACACGCCTTACCCGCCTCAAGCTCCACGCGCAGATATTCCTGACGTGAAATGGCTTTAGTCCGGCTAAAGCCCGCCGGAACCCTGAATACCTGCGGCATATATTCGCCAGCCCCCTGGGACTTCAGCAAATAAGGCCGGACTAAAATTGCGAAGGTAACAAATACCGACGCCGGATTACCCGGCAGGCCGATAAACGGCGTACCGCTAACCTCGCCAAACGCCAGTGGCTTTCCGGGCTTGATCGCCATTTTCCAAAGATTCAGCTTACCCAGCTTTTCCACTGCAGCTTTAACATGATCTTCTTCGCCAACCGAAACACCGCCACTGCTGATGATACAGTCAGCCTGTTCGGCCGCTTTTAGCAAGGACTCTTCTGTCGCTTCAAAGGTGTCATCCACTGTACCAAGGTCAAGCACATTAAGCCCAAGCCCCTGTAGCAGACCTTTAAGGGTAAACAGATTAGAATTATAAATTTGCCCCGGCTGCAAAGGATTACCCGGCATAACCAGTTCATCACCCGTGGTCAGAATCGCAACCGTCAGCGGCTGGCGCACCTTAACCCGGGCAACGCCCACAGATGCCAGCACCCCCAGATGAGCAGCCAGCAAACGCACACCGGATTGCATCACTACCTGACCGGCAGCAATATCCTGCCCTTTCGGACGCACATTCGCACCGGACTTAACCGGCCGGCTGAATTCAACCCAGGCACCTTTTTCATCTTCACCGCTGACGGTGTTTTCCTGCATTTCTACCGCATCAGCGCCCGGAGGAATTTCTGAACCCGTAAAGATACGTGCCGCCGTCCCCGCGTCCAGCGGTTGCGGCGCTGTTCCCGCCGGAATACGCTGAGAAATATACAGCCGCTTGCCGGCACTGAGGTCCGCAGCAGACAGCGCGTAACCGTCCATTGCGCTGTTATCCTGAGGCGGCACGTCTACGGAAGAATAGACATCTTCCGCCAGCACCATTCCCAGGGCATCCTCAGTGGCCACCTCAGTACACTTCTCGCTCACTCTGGCCAGATCGAGCATAGCACTGAGCGCATCAGCCACAGGCATTAATGCCTGTTGCTGAGAGTCACATCCGCAACTGCTCATCCCCGGCTCCCACAGGCAGTGTCCACCGGCCCGGTCATGACCATCTCGACAAAATTACAGGGACGGTGACGGGCATCCACCTGTTCACGGATAATATTATTCCAGGCTGTTTTACAGGCACCGGTTGATCCCGGCATACAGAAAATGACCGTACGGTTAGCAATACCGGCAAAGGCGCGGGACTGAACAGTAGAGGTACCAATTTCCTGATAAGAAATCTGCCGGAACAACTCACCAAAGCCTTCAACATGCTTATCAAACAGCGGTTTCATTGCCTCAGGCGTTGAATCTCTCAGAGTAAAGCCTGTGCCGCCGGTTACCAGAATTGCATGAATATTATCATCTGCAATCCAGGACGAAGCCACCGCCCTTAACTTATAGACATCATCAATACAGATCGTACGGGTCGCCAACTGATGACCAGCCTCTGTCAGCCCGGCAACCAAAGCATCACCGGAAGTATCATTTTCCGGGGTACGGGTGTCAGATACAGTTAAAACCGCAATATTTAAAGGCTGAAACGGAACGCCTTGCTTAGCATGACCCATGACTAAATCTCCGATCTGAATTAAAAGCCCGGCTAAATTATTGTATGCCTGCCATCCAGGCAAGCTTTATTTCGCAATCCTATACAGGGAATGCCAATCCACTGACCTAAGTTAATTTTTTCACTGCCGCACAACAGTAAACTTTAGCACTCTCGCGGGGCCGCTATAAGCAACGGCAAAGATCCGGGCAATCTGCTAGAATATTTGTGCTACAAATTTGCCTATGGAAAGGCCTTCCCCGCCAGAAGGGAAGAGAAAACAAATACACGGAGGTAACCGCAATGACATCCCGTATACAGGCTAACCGCCATACACAGGAACTTGAGAACATCGAACGCCTGCTTTCCCGCATTGCCCGGGACATTGAACGGGAGCTACTCGCCAGCGACCAGCAAACCTACAGACCCATTCTGATGACACTGGCGGATAAAGAACAATCCGACAAAGAAGTCCCCCCCGCGCCCAGACGCGATTTAAAAAGCGCCGTTTGAAAAAAGGGCCTATGGTCACCAAAACTAAACCGATATACTTGCGCTTATATAATGTTTGCAAAATGCCGGCGATGACTTCACCGGCCAGCAACACCGCTGTATCAACACCTGTTAACTGAGAGCTACTCACATCATGACAACTGTCCGAAAAGCTATCATCCCGGTTGCCGGCCTCGGCACCCGGGTACTGCCCGCCTCCAAAGCAATTCCTAAAGAAATGCTGCCAGTTGTGGACAAGCCGGTCATCCAGCATGTTGTCGAAGAAGCGGTCGCCGCCGGCATCAAAGAGATCATTCTCGTCACCCGCGCAGGCAAATCGGCCATTGAAGATCATTTCGACAGCCATTACGAACTTGAAGCCGAGCTCAGCCGTAAAAATAAGACCGCGCTGCTGGACGCTATTTCCAATATTATCCCTGATGACGTCACCATTCAGTCAGTCCGCCAGTCCCGCGCACTGGGCCTGGGTCACGCTGTTCAGTGCGCCGCCAGCATGATTAACAACGAACCTTTCGCGGTCATTCTGCCGGACGTTCTGGTCAATAATTTTGCACAGCCCGAAAACGATCTTGCCTGTATGATAAAAGCCTTTGAGGCAGGTAAAGCGGCACAGATTATGGTTGAAACCGTGCCGGCAGACAAAGTCAGCCTGTACGGCATTGCCGACTGCCAGCAGATCACCCCGGAAGCAGGCCAGTCTACACCGGTAGTACGCTTTGTAGAAAAACCGGCCGCCGATGAAGCCCCTTCTGACCTGGCGGTTGTTGGCCGCTATATTTTACCGGCCCGTATTATGGAGCTGCTTGCCACCACCAAACCGGGTGCCGGCAATGAAATTCAGCTGACAGATGCCATGGACGCCCTGCTGGAAGAAGCCACCATGGAAGCCTACAGGATGCAGGGAAAAACCTATGACTGCGGCAACAAAACAGGTTTTTTACAGGCAAATATTGCCTACGGGCTGCAACATCCGGAAACCTCAGCAGAACTGATGACATTTATTGGCCAACTGAATAAATAATGATGAGCATAACCTCAAGCGCTGCCTGGCAAGCCTTGCAGACACACGCCGAACAGGTAAAACAAACACATATTAAAGATATGTTTGCGCAACAGCCGGCACGCTTTTCTGAGTTAAGCTTTCAGACAGAACACTTACTGCTGGACCTGTCAAAACAGCGCTTTCAGCTAACAACGGTTGATTTACTGGTCCGGCTGGCAACAGCCCAACAACTGCCCACCAAAATACAAGCGATGTTTGACGGGGCCATTCTGAATCCTTCAGAAAACCGCCCGGCACTGCACAGCGCCCTGCGTCAGCCCCGGGATAAATCACTGGCTCTCGGTGACACAGATGTCATCGCTGATGTACACCACTCACTGGATGCAATGGAACAGCTGGTAAAGCGCATTCACCGGCGTCAGTGGCGCGGTTATGATGGCAGTCCGATCCAAAACGTTGTCAACATCGGTGTTGGCGGCTCAGATCTGGGACCGCTGATGTGCTGCAAAGCACTCTCTGAATGGGTACCCGAAGAAGCCCGGCAACTGAACATCCATTTCGTTTCATCCATGGATGGCAGCCAGCTGGAACGCCTGCTGCATCAGCTTGATCCGGCTTCTACATTATTTATTATTTCGTCCAAGTCATTTTCTACAATAGACACCCTCGCCAATGCCAAAACCGCCCGGGAGTGGCTGATCAACGCCAGCGGCGCACCTGCTGAGATTATCAATCAACATCACTTTATAGGCGTCACCAGCAAAGCGGAAAAAGCAGCAAGCTGGGGCATTCCTCTGGCCAACCAGCTGCATTTCTGGGACTGGACCGGCGGCCGCTATTCATTATGGTCCGTGATCGGCTTTCCGATTGCACTCCACATTGGCATGGAAAACTTCCACCGGTTACTGGCCGGCGCCCACCAAATGGACGAACACTTCCGGACAACCGAGCTCTCTGACAATCTGCCCGTATTACTGGCACTGACAGACATCTGGAACATTAACTTTCTGGATATACATGCTCACGCCATCCTGCCTTATGACGGTCGCCTGTCGCACCTGCCGGCCTACCTTGAACAGCTGGAAATGGAAAGCAATGGCAAGAACGTCAGCCTGGACGGTCAGGTAACAGATTACCGTACCTGTCCGATTTTGTGGGGTGAAATAGGCTCAAACGCACAGCATGCGTTTTATCAGTTACTGCACCAGGGCACAGAAGCAGTCATGTGTGACTTTATCGTCCCGGCGCAGCGCTATCAGCATGCCAGCACAGAATTACAGCAACAGCATCAGTTGGCCCTTGCTAATTGTCTGGCACAGTCCCGTTTGTTAGCCCTGGGGGACAGTATACTCGACGCGGCCGAGCAGGCACCGGCACACAAGCGCTATCAGGGCAACCAGCCCTCAAGCACCATTATGCTGAAAAGCCTTAATCCGGAAACCCTCGGGGAGCTCATCGCCCTGTATGAACACAAGGTATTCGTTCAATCTGTCATCTGGAATATTAATCCATTTGACCAGTGGGGGGTTGAACTGGGTAAGGTGATTGCCACGGAACTGCTCTCCCAGTTCGACGATGACGACACCTCCGCACTGGACAGCTCCACAGCAGGCCTGATTGACTTCATTCAGTCAAATACCGGCACCCGGCATACAAACGACGGATAATTCAGCATGAAAATCACAGTCTACGGAAAAGAACTGACATCCTGGGTGGCCGCAGCCTGCCTTGCCCGCAGTGGCAACGAAGTAACCATTATCGAGCATGCCGGCGGTGACAACAGTCAGCCCCCTCCCCTGGCGGCAATTCGGGTACTGGTAAATGAACCGGGTTTACTTGAGCTTGCTGAGCAACAAATCCGCTCAGGCCGGCTGATTCGTGGCTCGCAAAGCGACGCCGATACCACGGTGCACTGGCTCGCACTGAACGCAGATGAGATCAGCCTTGCCGAGAAAATCGTCAGACAGGAAACCCGGGAAGCCAACACGCAGCGTTTAATCGTCAATCAGTCAAACTTTGGTGTCGGTGCAACTCAAAAGCTGCAAAATATTCTCACCCGGTCAGAACAGCATGATGCGATTTATCTGCCGGATCTGATTCAGGAAGGTAATGCCATTAATGATTTTGCAACGCCGAAACGACTGATCATCGGCGCCGATCAGGAATGGAGCATTCTCCAGACCAATGCTTTGCTGCGCCCTTTCAGCCAGTCTGCCGACAACATTCAGGTAATGGCCCCGAAAGAAGCCGAATTCACCAAGTTTGCTATTACCGGCATGCTGGCCATCCGGATCGGCTACATCAATGAACTCGCCAACCTGGCCGACCAGATTAACGTTGATATTGACGTCATCCGTCAGGGCATGGGTGCAGACCCCCGTATCGGTCATCACTATATGTCTCCTGGCTGTGGATTTGGCGGTCAGAACTTTCAGGAGTACACCCGTAAGTTTTCTGAGCTGTTTGAGCAGAAGAGTAACCCGTCGCTATTGGCAACGGTTATCAAAGAGAACGAAGTTCAGAAAGAGCTCCTGTTCAGGAAGTTATGGCAACATTATCAGTGTGATCTGAAAGGTAAAACCGTGACGTTATGGGGCGGCTCCTTTAAACCGGAAACCGCCAGCATAGATAACGCCCCCAGTCTGAAAATTATTGAAGCACTGCTGGCTCAGCAGGTTACCGTCAAACTGCATGATCCTCAGGCCCTGCAAAACCTCCGGGAACATTTCGGTAACACCCCCTCACTCCGGTTCTGCGATAACCGTTACGCTGCACTGGAAAACAGTGATGCCCTGCTGATTGTCACCGAATGGCAGGAATACTGGTCACCGGACTACAACCTGATGCTGGAAAAAATGCGCACCCCGCTGATCATTGATGGCCGGAATATCTTCGATAAAGAAATGCTTCAGAATCAGGGATTCACTTACACAGGCATCGGCCGTTAATGCAGCCCAGACACCTCCGAAGCATTGCTCAACTGGTCTTTGTCCTGAGCGTCGCAGCCATTCTGGCAGGCCTGTTCCGCAGTACACCGCCTCAGGAACTGTTCCCGCATTCAGATAAGGTCGGCCACGTTGCCGGCTTTCTGCTGGTCGCCCTCTCCGGATATTACGCGCTGCCTGCCAACCTGACTAAAGCGTTTACGGCGGTACTGATTTTACTGGCGATCGGCTCTGAATACGCCCAGGCAAGTTTTCTGCCCGCCCGGTATTTCTCACTCCAGGATATGTTTGCTAACCTGTCCGGTATACTGATCGCCGGAATCATTATCCGCATGCACAACTCTTCAAACGCTAAAAAACACCAATGATTATGGATACCATATGACGCCTTTAGCCTGCTTCAAAGCTTATGATATTCGCGGCCAGCTCGGCACCCAGCTGGACACCGATATTGCCTATCGGATAGGCCGTGCTTACGCACAGTTCCTGAAGCCTGAAACTGTTGTTGTGGGGGGCGATATGCGCCTTTCCACCAGCGAACTGAAAGAAGCCCTGAGCAACGGCCTGCGGGACTCAGGTGTGAATGTACTGGATATAGGCCTGTGCGGCACGGAAGAGATTTACTTTGCAACTGCTTATCTGGGCACTGATGGCGGCATTGTCGTTACCGCCAGCCACAACCCGGAAGACTACAACGGCATGAAGCTGGTACGCAAAGGCTCCAAACCCATCAGCGGTGACACCGGCCTGAATGACATTGAGCGCCTGACCCGGGAAAACACCTTTCCCAAACCGGAACCCACCGCCCGGGGCGGATATCAGCTGGTCGACACCCGCGGCGCCTACGTTGAACATCTGCAAACCTATACAGACCTGAGTAAACTGAAACCGTTGCGCCTGGTGGTCAATGCCGGTAACGGTGTTGCCGGTCCCGCCATTGATGCCCTGGAACGCACATTTAAACAACTGCAGGTGCCGGTAGAATTTATCAAGCTGCACCACCAGCCTGACGGCACCTTTCCTAATGGCATTCCCAACCCCATTTTGCCGGAAAACAGAGCCGACACCATTGCCGCCGTCCTGGAGCACAAGGCAGACATGGGGATTGCGTGGGACGGCGACTTTGACCGCTGCTTCCTGTTTGATGAAAAAGGCCGCTTTATCGAGGGATATTATATCGTCGGCCTGCTGGCAGAAGCCTTCCTGAACAAACACCCGGACGAAGCAGTCATCCACGACCCCCGCTTAATCTGGAACACACTGGATATCGCTGAAGCCAGTGGTGGCCGGGCAATTCAGAGCAAAACAGGGCACGCCTTCATCAAGGAACGCATGCGCGAAGAAGATGCCGTATACGGCGGTGAAATGAGTGCCCATCATTATTTCCGGGATTTCTTCTACTGCGACAGCGGAATGATACCCTGGCTACTGGTTGCTGAACTGATCAGCGACAAACAGCAACCGCTTTCCGCACTGGTGGATGACCGGATTGCCAAATACCCGTCGCCGGGTGAGATCAACAGTAAACTGGCAGACCCGGCCAGCGCGATACAGCGGGTGCTTGAACACTACCAGAACGACGCAGTCAGCATTGACCACACCGACGGCATCAGCCTGGATATGGGCCAGTGGCGCTTTAATCTGCGCAGCTCTAATACTGAACCGGTGGTGCGCCTTAACGTTGAAACCCGTGGGGATGTGACACTGATGGAAGATAAAACAGCTGAACTGCTCAGCCTGTTACGCCGTTAAACCAACTCTCCTGCAGATACAAAAAAGGCGCTAAACAGCGCCTTTTTTATTACCCGGACAATTGTTTGTCCAAACAATACCGGATTACATCGCCATACGACGTACATCACTTAGCAGTGCATTCAGGTACGTCAGGAAACGTCCTGCATCACCGCCGTTGATTGCCCGATGGTCATAAGACAGACACAAAGGCAACATCTTACGTGGCTCAAATTCCTTACCGTTCCAGCGCGGCTCGATATCTGCCTTCGACACACCCAGAATCGCCACCTCAGGGGCATTCACAATCGGCGTAAAGCCGGTGCCGCCAATACCGCCCAGGCTGGAGATCGTGAAGCATGCACCCTGCATCTCATTCGGCTTCAGCTTACGGTCTTTCGCTTTACCGGCCAGCTCAACCGCTTCCCGGGACAGCTCATAGATGCTCTTCTTATCCGCATCTTTGATAACCGGTACCATCAGGCCATTCGGAGTATCCACCGCCATACCAATGTTCACATACTTTTTATACACAATATGTTCGCCATCAGCATGCAGAGAAGCATTAAACTTAGGATGCGCTTTCAGCGCCATAGCAATCGCTTTAATCATGAACGGCAGCGGCGTCAGCTTAACCCCTTCACGGGCAGCTTCTTCCTTCATACCGGCACGGAACGCTTCCAGGTCAGTAATATCCGCCTTATCGAACTGAGTCACATGCGGAATATTCAACCAGCAACGCGACATGTTATCGCGGGTAACTTTTTTGATTTTGCTCAGTTTTTCCAGCTCGACTTCACCAAACTGGCTGAAATCAATTTCCGGAATAGCCGGAATGCCGGAACCACCGCTTACCGCCGCTGCAGGCTGCTCTTTCAGCTTCTTCAGAGACGCTTTCACATAGGCCTGAACATCTTCCTTAAGGATACGGTTACGCGAACCGGTACCGGCAACCAGCGCCAGATCAACACCGAATTCACGGGCAATGGCACGGACCGCAGGGCCGGCATGAACAGATTTATTCTTCTGTTCCAGCTCAGTTTTATCAACGGTCTGAGCTGGCTGTGCAGCGGGCGCGGCAGGCTTTGAAGCAGCCGGTGCAGCTGCCGCCGGAGCCGGTGCTGGCGCAGCCGCTGCCACAGGAGCAGCACTTGCAGCCACTTCAAGGCTCATCAGCAGGTCACCGGCATTCACCTGGTCACCCTCTTTAATCTTCATGGATTTAACAGTACCCGCCTTAGGTGCCGGTACTTCCATGGACGCCTTATCGGTTTCCAGCGCGATCAGGGAATCACCTTCCGCAACGGTGTCGCCATCTTTAACCAGCACTTCCACCACATCCACATCAGTGGCACCGCTCAGATCCGGAATCAGCACATCTTCCACACCACCGGCAACTACAGGGGCTATTTCAGCAGCAGGCGCCGGAGCAGCAGGGGCTTCAGAAACCGGTGCTTCGGCTACCGGCTCAGCAACAGGCGCACTGCCTGCAATCTGCATTTCACACAGTGCGTCACCTTCGTTTACAGTGCCGCCTTCACTGATCGCCATGCTGACAATTGTTCCGCTGTGCGGAGCTGGTACTTCAAGCGAGGCTTTATCGGTTTCCAACGCGATCAGAGAATCACCTTCCGATACACTGTCGCCCGCTTTTACAAATACTTCAACGACATCTACATCGCTGGCACCGCTCAGATCAGGTACAGCAACCTGAACGGTTTCGCTCGCCGCAGCAGGCGCCACTGCCGGTGCAGTTGCCACCGGTGCCGCTTCTGCTACAGGCTCAGCAACAACCGGAACGTCTTCTGCAGGCGCATCCGCTGCCGCCGTTTCAAATACACACAATGCGTCGCCTTCGTTGATGGTATCGCCTTCGCTGACAGCTACCGAGACAACCACACCGGATTGCATCGCAGGTACTTCCATTGAAGCTTTATCGGTCTCCAGGGCAATCAGTGAATCCCCTTCTTCAACCTTGTCGCCGACTTTAATAAACACTTCGACTACATCAACGTCAGCCGCACCACTTAAATCAGGAACCGTAATATTCACAGTACTCACAGTCATTTCCTCTTTTGCTTCCGTCTGGCCAGGGTTACACAGTCCAAGGGGCTGGTTTTTCTGGGTTAATGCCAAACTTCTGCATCGCACTGGCAATTACAGAACGCTCAATCAGACCATCGTCGGCCAGTGCTGTCAGGGCAGCAATTGTCACGTAGTGACGGTTTACTTCAAAGAATTCACGCAGCTTATTGCGGGTATCTGAACGGCCATAACCGTCAGTTCCCAGTACCCGGTAAGTACCCGGCATATATTCACGCAGCTGTTCAGGGTACATACGCATGTAATCGGTCGCTGCAATCACAGGGCCCTGACGGTCCGCCAGACACTCTTGCAGGTAGCTGGTACGCTGTTCCTGTGCCGGGTGCAGCATGTTCCAGCGGGCAACCGCCTGCGCATCGCGACGCACCTCGTTGATAGACGTGGTGCTCCAGATATCCGCTTCAATGCCAAACTCATCACGCAGGATGTCCGCCGCTGCAATCACTTCACGCAGAATCGTGCCGCAGCCCATCAGCTGTACTTTCTTCTCTGCCTGCTTGCCTTCCTGCAGCAGATACATCCCCTTAACGATGCCTTCTTCAGCACCAATCGGCATAGCCGGGTGGGCATAGTTTTCGTTCATCGTAGTGATGTAGTAGAACTTGTTCTCTTTGTCCTGGAACATGCGCTTAAGGCCGTCCTGAACAATGACGGTCAGCTCGTAACCGAATGTCGGGTCATACGAGACACAGTTCGGAATCATTTGCGCCATCAGGTGGGAGTGGCCGTCCTGATGCTGCAGACCTTCACCGTTCAGCGTTGTACGGCCAGACGTGGCACCGATCAGGAAACCGCGGGCCTGCATATCACCAGCCGCCCAGGCCAGATCCATGATGCGCTGGAAACCAAACATCGAGTAGTAAATGTAGAACGGGATCATGGTGCAGTTATTATTGCTGTATGACGTTGCACACGCCATCCATGCACTCATTGCACCGGCTTCGTTGATACCTTCTTCCAGAATCTGACCGGTCTTGGATTCTTTATAGAACATGATCTGATCAGCATCGTGAGGCACATAACGCTGGCCTTCTGATGTATAAATGCCTAACTGACGGAACATACCTTCCATACCGAAGGTACGGGCTTCGTCCGGCACGATCGGTACGATACGCTCGCCGATAGCCTTGTCTTTCACCAACGTGCTCAGCACCCGGTTCAGGGTCATCTGAGTGGACATCTCACGCTTCCCACTTTCTTTCAGCTGGGAAGAGAAGGTATCCAGAGGCGGAATTTCCAACGCATCAAAATCTGCCCGGCGGGACGGGTAAACACCGCCCAGCTTATTACGGCGGTCCATCATATACTTCATTTCCGGCGACTCTTTCGACGGCCGGTAATAAGGTACATCTTTCAGCTGCTCATCCGTCAGCGGAATATTGTGGTTGTCACGGAAGTCCATCAGGTCATCCATGGCCACTTTCTTCATGGAGTGAGTATCGTTTTTCGCCTGACCGGATTTACCGGTACCGTATCCTTTTACAGTCTGCGCCAGAATAACGGTCGGCTGACCTTTATGGTTCATCGCCTGCTGGTAAGCGGCGAATACTTTATACGGATCGTGGCCACCGCGGTTCAGATTCATGATGTCCTGATCAGACATATCCTTAACCAGTTCAAGCAGCTCAGGATACTTACCGAAGAAATGCTCACGGGTATACGCACCACCGTTAGCCTTATAGTTCTGCAGTTCACCGTCGCAGACTTCATCCATCCGTTTTTTCAGCAAACCGGAAGTATCATTTTCAAACAGCGGATCCCAGTGACGGCCCCACAGGCACTTAATCACGTTCCACCCAGCACCGCGGAATACACCTTCCAGTTCCTGAACAATCTTACCGTTACCCCGTACCGGACCGTCCAGACGCTGCAGGTTACAGTTAACCACAAACACCAGGTTTTCCAGCTGTTCACGGCCGGCCAGTGCGATTGCCCCCAGAGATTCCGGCTCATCACACTCACCGTCACCCAGGAATGCCCATACCTTACGGTCACCACGGTTAATCAGGCTGCGGGCAGACAGGTAACGCATCACGTGTGCCTGATAAATCGCCTGAATCGGGCCAAGACCCATCGATACCGTCGGGAACTGCCAGAAGTCAGGCATCAGCCACGGGTGTGGATAAGAAGACAGGCCCACACCGTCCACTTCGCGGCGGTAGTTATCCATCTGCTCTTCTGTCAGACGGCCTTCAAGGTAAGCACGGGAGTAGATACCCGGCGCAATATGGCCCTGGAAAAAGACCAGATCGCCTTCCTGCTCACCTTCTGAGCCGCGGAAGAAATAGTTAAAGCCGATATCATAAAGCGTTGCGGAAGAAGAAAAACTGGAGATGTGGCCACCAAGACCTTCATCGTTGTCGTTGGCACGCATGACCATTGCCATCGCGTTCCAGCGGATAAAAGAACGGATCCGGCGCTCCATAAACAGATCACCCGGCATCCGGGCTTCATCTTTAGGGGCAATCGTATTTACATAAGACGTTGTTAACGTATTTGCCGACTCGATCCCCATGTCCGAGGCTCTTTCGCCAAGCTTACTCAGGATATAACGCGCGCGCTCATCACCTTCGTGTTTTGCAACAGACTCGAGCGCATCCAGCCATTCATTCGTTTCGATTGGATCAATATCATCGATTATGTCTTGCACGTTTCCTTTCTCCACTTTTTCTTACTTCTATCTTTTATTAGCAGGCAGCTTCCGAATAAAGCGCTGTTGACCACCAACAAACCAGAATGCTCTGAAAATTTGCTTACCGACGCACGGTCAGGTGCGGTACAGGCGACATCCGGTCACCGGCACCAACAACTACAAAAGAACAAATCAGAGTAACGATCAGCCTGAATCATCGCAAAAACAACGACTAATGACCCAATCAGACCTAAGCATGACGCATTTAATCCACTTTTCACACTGAGGTATAAAGGTTTGTTGGTAAAAATTTTGTAGTAATACTACAAAAAATGACTTTTCAAGTCTAGTCAGACTACAAAAATCTACCTTGGCAACAAGCTGTGTAGTTTTTATACAGAACGTATATGACAGGATATTTACAGGTGATGGGGGCTCAGGCAATGAACCGTACACAGCCCACCGGAAAAGGCCCGCTTTAAGTTAGAAACGTCACTTGTGCCAATTGAGACAAGTCACCAAATCAGGGAATTACCTTGAAGTTCAGAGGTTTCAGATCAGCGCGGGGTCAGATCAGCCCGGCGTAAAGCCCGCTTAAGGCGGGTATCTTCCTTACCCTGCTGTAATAAGGCATCTTCCACATATGCCAGATGATCATGCGCCGCCTGGCTGGCACGCTCCGGATCCCCTTCAAGAATGGCTTCCATCAGCACATAATGTTGCTGATGTATCTTGCCGCGAATTTCCGGCTTCGGATAAATATCCTGCAGGTTATCCCAGACATGCTGGCGCAATAGCGTAAAGAGCGCGCGCATCATATGTAACAGCACCATATTATGTGTGGCTTCAGCAATTGCCAGGTGGAAATCCACATCCGCATACACTTCTTTATCGAAGGCTTTATTCTCGTGATGCTCCTGAAGGGCATTATAACGGGCGCGAATGTTTTCTTTATCCGCAGCGGTACTGCGCAAGGCAGCATAATAAGCAGAGACCCCTTCCAGCGCATGACGGAACTCAAGCAGATCGTACTGCGCTTCCGGATGAGTCTTAAACAGCTCCAGTAAAGGATCAGAAAACGCACCGCCCAGATCCTCAGACACATAGGTCCCGCCACCCTGCCGGCTGATCAGCACCCCTTTGGCAGAAAGTTTCTGAACCGCTTCCCGTAATGAAGGGCGGGAAACATCGAACTGTTTTGCCAGCTCACGCTCTGAAGGTAACCGCTGGCCAGGCTTAAGCGTGCCTTCAAGCACCATCTCTTCCAACTGGCCCATGATGACATCAGATATTTTTGGCTGTTTTACGCGCTGATACGCCATATTCATATTTCTCCGTGGAACTGCATTAACAGCTCCGTACCGCAATCACACTGTGCTTTTTTCTAACCATCACCTAACGGCCGGGCTGAGATCATCTGCCGCGGACCGCAGTATACCTGCTCATCCTACCAATGGTTGCTTTTTTATCTTAGCAATCCCCTTCCGGTTTGTCTGATCCGGAAAATCACCACCGCCCTAATGTACAAAAGGCATTGATCCAGAGCAGTTCATTGTCGAATCGCAGATCACAAAACAAATTGGTAAGACCAAAATTAAACATAAAAAAAACAGCAACTTGCCGACAAAATCAGATTTAAGCGCACATATTCAGCAAAAATTAGCTATTGACAAGTATCCGCACGAATCTTTATGGTTACAACACTTTTGATGGTAAATTGGTATGACCAATTTATCAAGAAATAATCTGAATAAGGTTTCAGA
Organism: Aliamphritea hakodatensis; assembly: GCF_024347195.1. NCBI lineage: Bacteria > Pseudomonadati > Pseudomonadota > Gammaproteobacteria > Oceanospirillales > Oceanospirillaceae > Aliamphritea > Aliamphritea hakodatensis. The sequence continues at coordinate 1,393,701 of NZ_AP025281.1, read as the reverse complement.
CATCAAAAGAATATCCACAGATTCAGCCTCTGGCAGAAAAAAGAACAACAACCTCAACGAGGGCAAGTCATGAAAAAGTTCGTAAAGTCTATTCTGAGCACAGCCGTACTGAGCGCCGCTGTTTGCGGTACCGTCACCGCACAGGCAGCAGATAAAGTCCTGCTGAAAACCCCAATCGCATTTGGCTCGCACCTGCCAGCACTGGGTACACCGATCAAATGGGTATCTGAACAGCTGAAAGTCATGAGCGATGGCTCTATCAAAATGAAGATTTACGAGCCGGGTAAACTGGTTGCACCTAAAGAGATTCTTGATGCTGTATCTGCCGGCAAGATCAATTCCGGTTATGCAACTGCCGGTTACTGGCAGGGTAAGATGCCGGCTGCCGCACTGTTCTCTGCTGTGCCTTTCGGCCCTGAAGCCGGTGAATACATGGCGTGGCTGTATTACGGTAACGGCATGAACCTGTATCAGGAAATGTATGACACTAACGGTTACAACGTAAAAGTGATTCCGTGTGCAATCATTTCACCGGAAACCTCCGGCTGGTTCAGCAAAGAAATCAACAGCCCTGAAGACCTGAAAGGTCTGAACATGCGCTTCTTCGGCCTGGGTGCTTCCGTGATGGAAAAACTGGGTGTGTCCACGTCTCAGTTACCGGGCGGCGAAATCTTCGGTGCCCTGGAAAAAGGTGCAATCGATGCATCTGAATTCTCTCAGCCTGCCATTGATCAGCGTTTGGGCTTCCATAAGATTGTGAAGTACAACTACTTCCCTGGCTGGCACCAGCAGGCGACCGTATTCGAATTGCTGGTGAACAAAGATGCCTGGGGCAAGATGTCAGAAGGCCAGCAGGCAATTGTTGAAAACACCTGTAAAGCATCCATGACCAACGCCATTGCTGAAGGTGAGTCCATGCAGTTTGAAGTCATGGCTAAAGCACAGGAAAACGGTGTAAACATCCGTTACTGGAGCGATGACATGCTGAATACTTTCAACGAAAAGTGGCAAGAAGTCGTTGCTGAGAAAACGGCCGGCGACGCATTCTTCAACAAGGTCTGGACAGATATGAGTACTTTCCGTCAGGGCTACGACCTGTGGGAAGCGAACGCATTCCTGCCACGTGCTGAACGGTAAAACGTCCCTCCGGAGAAGTTCTGCTTCTCCACCCCGCAGTAACGGGCTGCTCAGGCAGCCCGTTTGTTAACTGCTACAGATGTAGAAATATCAGAATAATAATTTACAGAGGAGCCTCAAGGTGAATACTTCCGGTAACATGCCACCCGTGCCTCTCGCCGATTGTATCGATCGTGCTATTCAGAAAATCGGCAGCTACATTGCCTGGTCATACGTATTACTGGTACTGGTAATCATGGCTCAGGTAATCCTGCGTAAAGGCTTTTCCAGCGGCCTGATTCTGCTGGAAGAATTACAATGGCACCTCTATGCCGTAGGCGTTATGTTTGGTCTTGCCTATGCACAAACCACCAACTCACATATCCGTGTAGATCTGTTCTACACCGGTTTCCGGGCCCGCAGCAAATACATCATTGAAATCTTCGGTATTCTGGTACTGGTGCTGCCCTTCATCGGCATTATCTTTTTACACAGCCTGGAATTTGTTGCTGACGCCTGGCGCATCAACGAGCATTCTGAATCGCCTTCCGGCCTGCCGTGGCGCTGGCTGATCAAGAGCGTAATTCCCCTCAGTATGGCCATGATGGCGCTGGCAGCGCTGTCACGTTTATACCGCGATACTGTTTTACTGTTTAAAGGGGATGCATGATGGAAATTAACGAAATTCTTGTCATTGCGATGTTCGTCTCGTTCATCGCACTGTTATTCACCGGCATCCCGGTCGCCTGGGTACTGGGCGGCATTGGGGTTATCTTCGCCGGCATCGGCTACATTGCGGATACCTACTTCGACACCATTACCGGGCTGGATTATCTGACCCTCGGTCTGGTGGTGAACCGCCTCTGGAAGATCATGGACAACTGGATTCTGGTGGCGCTCCCCATGTTCATATTCATGGGCATCATGCTGGACAAATCCGGTGTGGCAGAACGGCTGATGAAATCCATGCAGGAGTTGTTCGGTAATGTCCGTGGCGGTCTGGCCATTACGGTAACCGCGATCGGCATTATCCTGGCGGCATCCACCGGCATCATAGGGGCATCCGTGGTGTTGTTAGCCGTTATGTCTCTGCCTTCCATGACCAAGCAGGGCTACGCCATGCCGCTGGCTCTGGGCACCATTGCCAGCGCCGGTACCCTGGGGATTCTGATTCCACCAAGCATCATGCTGGTCATCATGGCGGATCAGTTAGGTCTGTCCGTAGGTGATCTCTTCATGGGGGCGGTGTTCCCGGGCCTGATGCTGGGTGCCATGTACATTGCCTACATTCTGATTACCGGCTTCCTGAAGCCTGAGTCTGCGCCGCTGCCGGCGGACGCCAAACGGGTAACGATAGCGACGCTGATTTCTGTAATCAAGGCCATCTTGCCGACATTAGCGCTGATCTTCGTGGTATTGGGGTCTATCTTCGCCGGTGTCGCTACGCCGACAGAAGCCTCCGGTGTGGGCGCTTTCGGTGCTACCTTGCTGGCCATGTATAACCGTAAGTTCAGTTTTAAAGTGCTGAAAGAAGTGATGACCGGCACCTACAACACCACGGCATACATCTTTGCCATTTTCATCGGGGCTACCTGTTTTGCGCTGGTACTGCGGGAGTTGGGCGGTGATGAGCTGATCGAGTCCTTCCTGACCGGCCTGCCGTTCGGCCCGTACGGCATCATATTCTTCATTCTGGGTGTAATCTTCCTGCTGGGCTTCTTCCTGGACTGGATAGAAATCACCCTGATTATCCTACCGCTGCTGGCACCGGTGATTTCTGCCCTGGGGCTGGATATCAACGGCTACGGTGTAGTGGATAATCCGGAACTGGTGTGGTTCGTGATGCTCGTCGCCATGGCCTTGCAGACCTCCTTCCTCACCCCGCCGGTGGGCTTCGCCCTGTTCTATCTGAAAGGGGTGTGTCCGCCGAATGTGAAGATTACCGATATCTATAAAGGTGTGACACCCTTTATCATTCTGCAGCTGACCGGCCTGTTAATCCTGGTATTCTGGCCACAACTGGTACTCTGGCTACCGGCGGCGGCATACGGCTAAAAAACCGACTGACACGCCAGGGCCCGGCATCTGCCGGGCCACGATGTAACGCGAAAGACTCAAGGTATCACTATGTCTCAAGATGCGATCATTCAGCAGTTAAGTGCAATTGTCGGCGCCGACAACATTTATACGAAAGCGCGCCAGACTGAGCACTACCGCAGCGGTTTTCGTTCCGGCAAAGGCGACGCGCTGGCCGTGGTATTTCCTACCACCCTGCTCCAGCAATGGCAGGTATTAAAAACCTGCGTAGCAGCCAACAAGATTATCATCATGCAGGCGGCCAACACCGGTCTGACTGAAGGCTCTACCCCCAGCGGCGACGACTACGACCGCGACATTATTATCCTCAATACCACCCGGATGAACAAAATCATCCTGCTGGATGAAGGCAAGCAGATTATCAGCTTTCCCGGAGCGACACTGTTCACACTGGAGAAATTGCTCAAACCTCTGAAACGGGCACCTCATTCTGTTATAGGCTCATCCTGCATAGGAGCCTCCATCATTGGCGGCATTGCGAACAATTCTGGCGGGGCACTGGTTAAACGGGGTCCGGCGTATTCTGAGCTGTCGCTTTACGCACAGATCAGTGAGCAGGGTGAACTGGAGCTGGTGAACCATCTGGGCATTGAACTGGGCAACTCACCGGAAGAAATTCTCACTAATCTGGAACTGCAGCACTTCAACGCCTATACCCTTGAACCCTACGAAGGAAAGGCGTCGGCCAGTGATTACCCGGAAATCCTCCGAGACGTTGATGCTGATACCCCGGCCCGCTACAACGCCGATACCAGCCGACTGTACGAAGCCAGCGGCTGTGCCGGCAAACTGGCCATTTTTGCCGTCCGTATCGATACCTTCCCGGTCGCTGAAAAAGAACAGGTTTTCTATATCGGCACCAATGACCCGAAAGAGCTGACGCAGCTGCGACGGGATATTCTGCAGAACTTTGAAAACCTGCCGGAAGTCGGCGAATACATGCACCGGGATGTTTTCGATATTGCGCTGAAATACGGTAAAGATGTATTTCTGATGATCAACTATCTGGGCACAGATCCGTTGCCCAAGCTGTTTGCCATGAAAGGTTCCATCACCGCCTGGCTTAACCGCTTCAGTTTCCTGCCCAAAGATATTCCGGACCGGGCCATGCAACTGCTGAGCCGCTGCTGGAAAAATATTGTGCCAAAACGTCTCATGCAGTACCGGGATGACTATGAGCACCATCTGATTCTTAAGATGAGTGATGCTGGCATTACTGAAGCTGAGTCTTACCTGCAGAAATTCTTTAAAAACAGCTCATCAGGAAATTACTTCACCTGCAGTGCCGATGAAGCCAAGAAAGCATACTTGTTACGCTTTGCTGCGGCAGGTGCAGCCATCCGCTACCAGACGGTCCATCAGGATGAGGTGGAAAATATCCTCGCGCTGGATATTGCCCTGAAACGGAACGATGAAAACTGGGTAGAAGAACTGCCGGAAGAAATCCGCAGTCAGTTAGTCAGCTCTCTGTATTACGGACATTTCATGTGCCACGTATTCCATCAGGACTATATTTTAAAGAAAGGTGCTGATGCGGCAGCGATAAAACAGCAGATGCTGGACATCCTCGCGGCGAAAGGTGCCAAGTACCCGGCAGAACATAATGTGGGGCATCTGTATGCAGCAGAGGAAGGTTTAAAGGACTTCTATGTTGCCCTTGATCCGACCAATACATTCAACCCGGGCATTGGCAAAACCTCTAAACGCCGTTGCGGTTGTTGATCCGGATCAAGACTACCCAATTTCGGGGATTTACCCTTGCGGAGCAACGACTTACCTTAGCCCTGTAAGATATTTACTCCCCGGGCAGACATAATAGCGAGGCAGACCATGGCTTTACCAAAGATTAAAACGATTCTTTATACCACTTCACTGGGGAAGCACACCCGGCCGGTATTCCGTCAGGCGGTTAACCTGGCACAACAGTTTGATGCCCATATAATCATGCTGCATGTTATTGAGCCGATCGGTGAACTGGGGCAAGCGCTGATTCAGAATTATCTGCCACAGGATCTGGTTAAAAAAATCCATGATGAAGGCATCGATGAAGTTAAAGCATCTATGCAAAAGCGTGTTGAAGTCTTCTGTGAAGAAGAGTTGGGCTCACTGGATAAAACCGTTACCCTGGACATTGAACAGCGGGTAGTGGAAGGTAATTACACCGATTCTATTCTGGCACAGGCTAAACTGAGCAATGCTGATATGATAGTGATGGGCTCTGAAAACACCTTCGGTCACCATAGCCAGACCACCCGTCAGGTCATCAAGGGTGCCAAAATTCCGGTCGTCGCGGTACCGACCGGCAAAGCATTCGACTGAACACAGGCCATGCCCGGGCTGCTGTCATATACCGCAGCCCGGATTCTATATAGCCTGCGGTTATAAGTTATAAAACAAACAGTCTTGTCAGCCAGCAGCCCTTTCTTGACCCTTTTTTCATTTTCCCTTGTAATTTCACGTCTGCTTGCAGCCATGCTGCAACTCATCCTATTCGAATAAAGGCATTAGACATGGCGTTATCTCTGGCAATTGTTGTTGGCATTGTGGCAGCAATTTCATTATTCCTCTCACCCAGAGTAAACAACGACCACACCTTTTTCAAAGGCTTTAGCAAAGACGACGAACAGCCGGGCTTATTACTGCTGACCTTTTCTCAGGTAACAACCTGGATCTTTGCCCGCTCATTGCTGAACGCCGCTATTCTGGGATTTTACTACGGTATCTGGGGCACGCTGGCATACGCTGCCTACTATCTGTCCTTCCTCACCGGGGGCAAGATCATAGATTCCTTACGCTTCCATCACGGCTATCCCAGTGTGCAGGCATTCCTGTACGCCCGTTTTGGCCGCTGGGGAACCGGTTGCTATAACTTTGTTATCGGCCTGCGCCTGATCAGTGAAGTATTCGCCAACATTTTGGTCATCGGCATACTCTTTGGCGTCGCCGGCAGCAGCAGCTACACCTTTGCGGTTATTCTTTTTGCCGGCATTACCCTGGTTTACTCAATGCTGGGAGGGTTGAAGGCATCCCTTCGTACAGACCTGTTCCAGATGACACTGTTTCTGGCTGTGCTGGCGTTGCTGAGCGGTCTGGTTCTGTTTCAGGGACACGTCAGCATCGACAATCTCATGTTTAAGCCATTTAACATCACAGAACCGGGCCCTGTTCTTCTGCTGGTCGCCTTACTGCAAGTGTGGAGCTATCCGATGCACGATCCGGTGATGATGGACCGGGGCTTCCTTGCCGACCGGGAAACTACCCGCAAAAGCTTTATTCATGCAGGCTGGATCAGCGTTATCTGTATCATTATTTTCGGCAGCTTTGGCATTATCGCCGGCGCTCAGGCCGCTTCAGGTGAATCCATGAACGAAGCGTTGCTGCGCCTGCTGGGTGAGAACGCCATGCTGCTGTTTAATATCACCCTGGTCATCTCAGCGATGTCGACACTGGACAGCACCCTCTCCAGCTCATCAAAACTGGTGGCTGTTGATATGAAACTGATGCCCGCCAGCCGCTTTAACGGCCGGGTCACGATGGCAGTATTTATGTTGCTCGGTTTACTGTGCGTATTCCTTGGCAATAAAGACCTGTTCAGTGCGGTCGCTGTCAGCGGGACAGCTTCTATGTATCTGGCGCCGGTTATTTTCTTTTGTTTATGGGGTAAACAGGATCAGGTCCCTGTATGGAGCTACGTCAGCACGTTCATCCTGGCGATTGCCGGGGCTGCCCTGTACTTTGTCGAGTCCGCCGGACACACCCAGTTGCTGGGCGACTCGCACAAATACACCAAACTGCTGTTCATCTCAGGGACTGTTCTGATTGGCGGCTGTGTGCTGTTCTGGCTGGGTATTCAGAGCAACCGCAAGACACAACCCTTACCCAGTTCAGCCTGATGACGGAATCCGGCCATGCAAAAATTTACCCCGGCTGATACCGCACCACTGCTCATTTTTGGTGGCCCTTACAGCAATCTGGCAGCAACTCAGGCGATTAAAGAGATCAGTCAACAGCTGGACATTCCAACCGGCAATATTCTCTGTACCGGCGACATTGTTGCCTACTGTGCTTCACCACAGGAAACAACTGACGTAATCCATGAATGGGGTATTTCTGTCGTACAGGGCAACTGTGAAGAATCTCTGGGGAATGACGCCAGCGACTGTGGCTGCGGGTTTGATACGGGCAGTTCCTGTGACTTACTGTCTGCCGGCTGGTTTAACTTTGCCAAACCCAGAGTCAGTGCTGATGCAAAAGCCTGGATGGCAAGCCTGCCGGCGCATATCAGCTTTGACTGGGCAGGGCTGACAATGCATGCCATCCACGGCGGCCTGAACAGCATTAACCAGTTTATTTTTGCTTCAGATACAGCGGAGCAGACACAACAACAGGCAGATTCCGGAGGAGATGTCATTATCAGTGGCCATTGCGGTATTCCTTTCGGGCGGATACTGACAAACGGTACATGGCTTAATGCAGGGGTCATTGGCATGCCAGCCAACGATGGCCAGCCGGATACCTGGTATATGCTGATAACCCCAGAAGCTGATGGCCGAATCACTGCCAGTTGGCATGCGTTACAATATGACGTACAAGACAGTATCAGTAAGATGCATCAGGCAGGCCTGAACACCCCTTATGCGGATGCCCTCAACACCGGTTACTGGCCCAGTACTGACATCCTGCCGCCGGCAGAACAATCAGCAACCGGCCAGCCCCTGAGCCTGTCCCCTTTACCCTTATCCCCGGGCATCGTCTGATATACCGGCAGTCACCTTCTGGCTGCGGGTTTCCAGATAACGTCCGGTAAACGCATCAAAATAGCGCTGTAAATGAGCACTGGCGCTGTGATCACCAATTTCACCGAGCAGAGCAATCGCTACTTCAGCGGTACATAGCTGATTGTCATGCACCGCCTTACGCAATTCGTAACGGGAAACCGGCACGTTTTTCAGACTGATGACCGCCAGCCCCTGCAAATATTCACTCAGGCGGAACATACGCCGTGCCTGACGCCAGGTTCCGTCCAGTACAATGAACACGCTTCGCTTATCCGGCTGTGGAACAAACTCCGCCATCCGCTCAGCATAGTCATCCCCCGGGGGAAAGACGATGTAAGCATTCACTTGCGGGTTCTGAATCAGGGCCAGCAGCTCAGGATCAGCTTCCTTTCTGTGCCAGATAAACCGCCGGGTGCCGGCAATAGAATCCCGGATAAGCCGGCCGGTATTGCTGGGCTTATACACTTCGTCATTATGCGTCAGCAAACAAAACTCAACCTGTGCAGAAATAGCACTGCGCAACTCACAGATACACTTATCAACCCGCAAAAAACAGGACTCACAGCGTTCAACAGTTGCCCCTCTGCCCAGATACGGACGGCGGGGCTGTACCACGGAAGAATTCATTCAGCTTACCAGACGATTACTTAACGCCGGGGAATATAGCCAAGCGCTCACCGAAATGCTACCGGAACTCAGTCAGCGCCAGTGATTCTTAGGCTTTCAGGCAGAGATCGCATATAATGGCGGCCCGAAAATGACAGCCAGCTTACAGGCAACATAATGCGCGATGATACACTGAATTACCGGCAACTGTTTCTCAATGACACCCCCATGATCGATCTGCGGGCACCGGTAGAATTTAAGCAAGGCGCATTTCCTTCTGCAGTCAGCTTACCGCTGATGAGCGATGAAGAACGGGAAAAAGTAGGCACCTGTTATAAACAGCAGGGGCAGGATGCGGCGATCAAACTGGGCCATAAACTGGTCAGCGGTGACATTAAAGAACAGCGCATGGCGGCCTGGAAAGCATTCGTAGAGGAAAATCCTGAAGGCTATCTGTATTGTTTCCGTGGCGGCCTGCGTTCACGCACAACCCAGCAGTGGCTGAAAGAAGCCGGTGCTGACTACCCCCTGGTCACCGGTGGCTATAAAGCACTGCGTAACTTCCTGCTGGATGAGATCGAAGCAACTTGTGAAGCACTGCCTTTTTACATTGTTGGCGGCAATACCGGCTGCCGGAAAACCCCTCTGATTAACAGCCTGAAAAACGCCGTCGATCTGGAAGGCGCTGCGAATCACCGCGGTTCAAGCTTTGGCCGTTATGTTACGCCGCAACGCTCACAGATTAATTTCGAAAACAAACTGGCCATAGACCTGCTGAAACTGCGCAATACCGGTATCAGCGAGCTCATTCTGGAAGACGAAGGCAGGATCATCGGCAGCGTTGATATCCCGCATTCCCTGCACCTCAAGATGCAGCAGGCCCCTATCATTGTGGTGGAAGAAGATCTCGAAACCCGGTTACATAACCTCCTTCAGGAATACGTCATCGATATGCACCGCTCCCATACCGAACATTACGGTCAGGAACAGGGCAATCATCTGTGCGCTGAATATCTGCTCAGCGGGCTGGATAAGATTCGCAAACGTCTGGGCAGCGAACGCTGGCGGGAACTGCGCAAGATGATGGAGCAGGCGATCGCCACCCACGACAAAGGCGAAGGTTACAGCCAGCATCTGAACTGGTTAAGCCCCCTGTTAGAGTGGTATTACGATCCGATGTACAGCTATCAGCTGGGCAACAAAGCCAACCGGATTGTATACCGGGGTAACTGGCAGGAATGCCAGGATTACTTACACAACATCACGTAACCCTTCATAAAGCTTATAAAACCGGGAACACTCCCGGTTTTTTTATGCCCCTGTCACACACGAATAAACTGGCACACCTCCTGCAATACCAGAAGCATACACCGCAAAACCGGGCATTCTGCCCGGTTTTGCTACATAAAAAACTATAAACGCGCTGAATTGGTGCAGGTGGTATTACGCCTGACTCCAATTGGTGCACTAATGCTTCGGAGACCGCTGTGGATAGTATTAACAGTGCTGTAGAAACCCTGGTTCAGAGTTCAAACACTCTCTTTATTCTCATGGGCGCGATCATGGTATTTGCCATGCATGCCGGCTTTGCATTTCTGGAAGTCGGTACAGTCCGGCAGAAAAACCAGGTGAATGCGCTGGTAAAAATCATGACTGACTTTGGCTTTTCAGCGGTCGCCTACTTTTTTATCGGTTACTGGATCGCCTACGGTGTGACCTTCTTCAACGACGCTCAGACACTCGCCGCCGGCAATGGCTATGAACTGGTAAAATTCTTCTTCCTGATGACCTTTGCGGCCGCTATTCCAGCCATCGTTTCAGGAGGGATTGCAGAACGGGCCCGTTTCTGGCCTTTCCTGATCGCCTCTGCCCTGATTGTCGGTATTGTTTACCCCTTATTCGAAGGCATGATCTGGAATGGCAATTACGGATTTCAGAACTGGCTGGAAAGCACTTTTGGTGCGCCCTTCCATGACTTTGCCGGCTCGGTTGTCGTTCACGGTGTTGGCGGCTGGCTGGGATTAGTTGCAGTACTTCTGCTGGGGGTCCGCAAAGGCCGGTATAAATCCGGACGTCTGATGGCATTTCCACCTTCAAACATCCCGTTTCTGGCGCTGGGCGCGTGGATACTGTGCATTGGCTGGTTCGGGTTTAACGTCATGTCAGCGCAAACTCTGGACGGGATCTCAGGCCTGGTCGCAGTTAACAGCTTAATGGCAATGGTAGGCGGTATCATTGCATCACTGCTTGCCGGTAAAAATGACCCAGGCTTTATTCATAACGGTCCGCTGGCCGGTCTGGTGGCCATATGCGCAGGCTCTGACATCATGCACCCGATCGGTGCTCTGTTTGTCGGCGGCATTGCCGGCGCACTGTTTGTCTGGATGTTTACCGTCGCACAGAATCGCTGGAAAATAGATGACGTCCTGGGGGTATGGCCACTGCACGGCCTGTGCGGTGCCTGGGGCGGCATCGCTGCAGGTATCTTTGGCACAACGGCCTTTGGCGGCCTCGGCGGTGTAAGCCTGATGTCACAGCTTACAGGCACCGCTGCAGGCATCCTTGTTGCCGTAACTGGCGGGTTAATTGTCTATGGTGCAATTAAAGTATGCTGTGGCCTGCGTCTGGATGAAGAAGAGGAATTTAACGGTGCAGACCTTTCCATCCACAGAATCGAATCCATGTATATGGACTGACATTCCCTGATGAAAACAAAAAGCCCGCCTGACAGGCGGGCTTTTTATATTTTACAAAACTCTTCCCAGTCGGCATACACCTGACTGATTTTACGAACCGCGGCATTAAGCAGCTGCTTGGCTTCTTTATCGGAACGGCTGACTTCAGCGTCATACTGTAAGTACCCGGCGGTATAGCGTCCCAGCTGTTCTGTAGGCAGCTTTGCACCGACCTTACCTTCCACCTCAACCGCACACGCCGTTCTGCGGGATTCCATCAGTTTAACATGTGCCATTACCGTCTCGACTTCGTCGAGCATATTCAGACCCACTTTAAGATCCTGCAGCATATTGGCCATAATCACAGAGGACACCAGCGGTAAATACAGCTTGGTCTCTGTCACAAAATAACCGCCACTCTTAGCCCGTCGATGCTTACTAACATAAGCCTTCAGCCGGGAAGAGGTCATTCGTTTAAGCGGTATATTCGGAAAACAGATGCAGGCTGAATACATCAGTTCGCCACGTTTATTCTGATAGGTTTCCAGCTCGATACGCTCATCAAAGCCACGCAGCCACGCCAGCAACTCGCCGGAATTAACCGTTTCATCAGCAGTACTGTTCAGGCCATACCACATCCCTTCCTGCCGGCAGGCGAAGAAAAACGGCGGCATAACGCCGTCCACATAAGGCATGTGATAATTAGAATGCGCCATCATTACGACAACCGGACTCTCAGATAAATATATACATTAAGCTTAGCCGGTAAACGCCAAGCCGCCGTCAATACCCGACTTGTGATCAGGTACGTATCCATAATAAGAAAACCCCTGACCGGATTACGATCAGGGGTTTTCTTATTATTATATTCACAATAACACACGAAAAAACCCTGCTACAAGGTAGCAGGGTTTCTCTTAATTAGGTGCTTGGCGATGACCTACTCTCACATGGGGAAGCCCCACACTACCATCGGCGCTAAGACGTTTCACTTCCGAGTTCGGTAAGGGATCGGGTGGTTCCATCTCGCTATGGTCGCCAAGCAAAAAAAGGTAACAATCTAAATCCTGTGTGCCTTATTCAGGCCGAGTCTTAAGCTTATGTTTCAAAACAATGTACAAACTCTAATCCGTCTCGCTTTTCAGCAAGCTCTTCAATGTATCTTCAGTTCTTGATCATGTTGCAGTCTTCTCTGCAACCAAACGCTTTTGGCGTTATATGGTCAAGCCTCACGAGCAATTAGTACTGGTTAGCTCAACGCCTCACAACGCTTACACACCCAGCCTATCAACGTCCTGGTCTTGAACGGCTCTTCAGGGGACTCAAGGTCCCAGTGAGATCTCATCTTGAAGGGGGCTTCCCGCTTAGATGCTTTCAGCGGTTATCCTGTCCGAACATAGCTACCGGGCAATGCCATTGGCATGACAACCCGAACACCAGAGGTTCGTTCACTCCGGTCCTCTCGTACTAGGAGCAACTCTTCTCAAATCTCAAACGTCCACGGCAGATAGGGACCGAACTGTCTCACGACGTTCTAAACCCAGCTCGCGTACCACTTTAAATGGCGAACAGCCATACCCTTGGGACCGGCTTCAGCCCCAGGATGTGATGAGCCGACATCGAGGTGCCAAACACCGCCGTCGATGTGAACTCTTGGGCGGTATCAGCCTGTTATCCCCGGAGTACCTTTTATCCGTTGAGCGATGGCCCTTCCATACAGAACCACCGGATCACTAAGACCTACTTTCGTACCTGCTCGACGTGTCTGTCTCGCAGTCAAGCGCGCTTATGCCTTTATACTCGATGCATGATTTCCGACCATGCTGAGCGCACCTTCGTACTCCTCCGTTACTCTTTGGGAGGAGACCGCCCCAGTCAAACTACCCACCACACAATGTCCGCGATCCCGATAAGGGACCTGCGTTAGAACCTCAATAGTACCAGGCTGGTATTTCAAGATTGGCTCCACTCGAACTGGCGTCCAAGTTTCAAAGCCTCCCAGCTATCCTACACAAGTAATATCAAAGTCCACTGCGAAGCTATAGTAAAGGTTCACGGGGTCTTTCCGTCTAGCCGCGGATATACGGCATCTTAACCGCAATTTCAATTTCACTGAGTCTCGGGTGGAGACAGTGTGGCCATCGTTACGCCATTCGTGCAGGTCGGAACTTACCCGACAAGGAATTTCGCTACCTTAGGACCGTTATAGTTACGGCCGCCGTTTACTTGGGCTTCGATCAAGAGCTTCGCCGAAGCTAACCCCATCAATTAACCTTCAAGCACCGGGCAGGCGTCACACCCTATACGTCCACTTTCGTGTTTGCAGAGTGCTGTGTTTTTAATAAACAGTCGCAGCCACCTAGTATCTTCGACCCCCAACAGCTTAGAGAGCAAGTCTCATCACCGTCAGGGGCGTACCTTCTCCCGAAGTTACGGTACCATTTTGCCTAGTTCCTTCACCCGAGTTCTCTCAAGCGCCTTGGTATTCTCTACCTGACCACCTGTGTCGGTTTGGGGTACGATTTCTTGTTATCTGAAGCTTAGAAGTTTTTCCTGGAAGCATGGCATCAACCACTTCGTCCAAAAGAGGACTCGTCATCAACTCTCAGCCTTAGGGAACCGGATTTTCCTAATCCCCCAGCCTACAGCCTTAAACACGGACAACCAACGCCGTGATGGCCTAGCCTTCTCCGTCACTCCATCGCAATAACAAGAAGTACAGGAATATTAACCTGTTTCCCATCGACTACGCCTTTCGGCCTCGCCTTAGGGGTCGACTCACCCTACCCTGATTAGCATTGGATAGGAACCCTTGGTCTTCCGGCGGGGAGGTTTTTCACCCCCCTTATCGTTACTCATGTCAGCATTCGCACTTCTGATACCTCCAGGATGCCTTACAGCTTTCCCTTCAACGGCTTACAGAACGCTCCTCTACCACGCAGACAAGCTGCGTCCGTAGCTTCGGTGTATGGTTTGAGCCCCGTTATATCTTCCGCGCAGGCCGACTCGACTAGTGAGCTATTACGCTTTCTTTAAAGGGTGGCTGCTTCTAAGCCAACCTCCTAGCTGTCTAAGCCTTCCCACATCGTTTCCCACTTAACCATAACTTTGGGACCTTAGCTGACGGTCTGGGTTGTTTCCCTTTCCACGACGGACGTTAGCACCCGCCGTGTGTCTCCCATAATTGCACTCTACGGTATTCGGAGTTTGCATCGGGTTGGTAAGTCGGGATGACCCCCTAGCCGAAACAGTGCTCTACCCCCGTAGGTGAGATATGAGGCGCTACCTAAATAGCTTTCGAGGAGAACCAGCTATCTCCGAGCTTGATTAGCCTTTCACTCCGATCCACAAGTCATCCGCTGGCTTTTCAACGACAGTCGGTTCGGTCCTCCAGTTGATGTTACTCAACCTTCAACCTGCCCATGGATAGATCGCTCGGTTTCGGGTCTAATCCCAGCAACTATACGCCCTATTAAGACTCGGTTTCCCTACGGCTCCCCTAAACGGTTAACCTTGCTACTGAAATTAAGTCGCTGACCCATTATACAAAAGGTACGCAGTCACAGAACAAGTCTGCTCCCACTGCTTGTACGTACACGGTTTCAGGTTCTATTTCACTCCCCTCACAGGGGTTCTTTTCGCCTTTCCCTCACGGTACTGGTTCACTATCGGTCAGTCAGGAGTATTTAGCCTTGGAGGATGGTCCCCCCATATTCAAACAGGATATCACGTGTCCCGTCTTACTCGATTTCACTGCGTATAAGTTTTCGTATACGGGGCTATCACCCACTACGGCCGCACTTTCCAGAGCGTTCTACTAACTACAACACAGCTTAAGGGCTGGTCCCCGTTCGCTCGCCGCTACTAGGGGAATCTCGGTTGATTTCTTTTCCTCCGGGTACTTAGATGTTTCAGTTCCCCGGGTTCGCCTCTCTAAAGCTATGTATTCACTTAAGAGATACCCAGCTTATACTGGGTGGGTTTCCCCATTCGGAAATGTTTGGATCAAAGTCTGTTTACCGACTCCCCAAACCTTATCGCAGGTTACCACGTCCTTCATCGCCTCTGACTGCCAAGGCATCCACCGTGCACGCTTAGTCACTTGACCATATAACCCAAAAGGGTCTGATTCAAAGTAACTGATAAAACTTCATAGCCAACTGTTAAACAGTTAACGCTGAAGTAACGATACATTTACGCCGGATTAGCGCTTGTACATTTGTCTTACTTAATTCTCGTTTTTACAGGATTTAAATTGTTAAAGAGCGTTTAAAGCAAAAAGCTTTAAAAGATAGTCACTTAAGCGTGAGTATTTTTTAAAACTTTCCTAAACTTGAGCGAAATTTCGATCGTCACTGCCGAACTTTTCATTAATCGAGGCAAGTTTTGAGGACGTGTAGCCTGCTACACGACGAGAAACTTAACGAAGAGAAATGGAAAGTTGGTAGGCCTGAGTGGACTTGAACCACCGACCTCACCCTTATCAGGGGTGCGCTCTAACCAGCTGAGCTACAAGCCTATATCTTGGTATAAATACCAATTCGCTCTCTTTACATTCTGATCAGATAATTCGTGTGAACGCTTGCTAAGAATCCGCTATCGTTTAAGGAGGTGATCCAGCCCCAGGTTCCCCTAGGGCTACCTTGTTACGACTTCACCCCAGTCATGAACCACACCGTGGTAACCGCCCTCCCGAAGGTTAAGCTAGCTACTTCTGGTGCAATCCACTCCCATGGTGTGACGGGCGGTGTGTACAAGGCCCGGGAACGTATTCACCGTGACATTCTGATTCACGATTACTAGCGATTCCGACTTCATGGAGTCGAGTTGCAGACTCCAATCCGGACTACGACCGGTTTTGTGAGATTAGCTCCCCCTCGCAGGATTGCAGCCCTCTGTACCGGCCATTGTAGCACGTGTGTAGCCCTACTCGTAAGGGCCATGATGACTTGACGTCGTCCCCACCTTCCTCCGGTTTGTCACCGGCAGTCTCCTTAGAGTTCCCACCCGAAGTGCTGGCAAATAAGGACAAGGGTTGCGCTCGTTACGGGACTTAACCCAACATTTCACAACACGAGCTGACGACAGCCATGCAGCACCTGTCACTGCGTTCCCGAAGGCACATCAGAATCTCTTCCGACTTCGCAGGATTTCAAGAGTAGGTAAGGTTCTTCGCGTTGCGTCGAATTAAACCACATGCTCCACCGCTTGTGCGGGCCCCCGTCAATTCATTTGAGTTTTAACCTTGCGGCCGTACTCCCCAGGCGGTCTACTTAGTGCGTTAGCTGCGCCACTAAGACATCAAGTGTCCCAACGGCTAGTAGACATCGTTTACGGCGTGGACTACCAGGGTATCTAATCCTGTTTGCTCCCCACGCTTTCGCACCTCAGCGTCAGTATCAGACCAGGTGGTCGCCTTCGCCACTGGTGTTCCTTCCTATATCTACGCATTTCACCGCTACACAGGAAATTCCACCACCCTCTTCTGTACTCTAGTTATCCAGTATCAGGTGCAGTTCCCAGGTTGAGCCCGGGGCTTTCACATCTGACTTAAATAACCGCCTACGCGCGCTTTACGCCCAGTAATTCCGATTAACGCTCGGACCCTCCGTATTACCGCGGCTGCTGGCACGGAGTTAGCCGGTCCTTCTTCTGCAGTTAACGTCACAGTATGCACGTATTAAGTACACACCTTTCCTCACTGCTGAAAGTGCTTTACAACCCTAAGGCCTTCTTCACACACGCGGCATGGCTGCATCAGGCTTGCGCCCATTGTGCAATATTCCCCACTGCTGCCTCCCGTAGGAGTCTGGGCCGTGTCTCAGTCCCAGTGTGGCTGATCATCCTCTCAGACCAGCTACGGATCGTCGCCTTGGTAGGCCATTACCCCACCAACTAGCTAATCCGACGCAGACTCATCTGATAGCGCAAGGCCCGAAGGTCCCCTGCTTTCCCCCGTAGGGCGTATGCGGTATTAATCCAAATTTCTCTGGGCTATCCCCCACTACCAGGCAGATTTCTACGCGTTACTCACCCGTCCGCCGCTCGTCAGCAAAGTAGCAAGCTACTCTCTGTTACCGCTCGACTTGCATGTGTTAAGCCTGCCGCCAGCGTTCAATCTGAGCCATGATCAAACTCTTCAGTTTAATTTTTTCGACACCGGAATTTGGTGTCTTAAATCTAGCTCAAAGTTACACTAACTTTCATAAAAACATCTTAAATGAATTCACGTGTTTGTCCGAAGACAAAAGTTGCTTACTTTGATAAAGCTTTTGTGCTTCATCTCAACAAGCGCCCACACGAATTATCTGATCAAATTGTTAAAGAGCGTTGCTTAAAACCACTTTCGCAACCGGTGTAACCGTCGTTGCTGTCGTCTCAAGCGAGGTGCATATTCTACTCAACACCCGGTGGAAGTCAACGGTTATTTTCAGAAGATTTTGATTAATTCCGAAGAACTTATCAAAACCGGAAAACACCTTTTTCGTTCCGGTCGAATCAGCTAATTCACACTGCAAAACAATTTGTTTTTCAGTGGTTTATTCTGACTCTCATTAAGCTTGCTTAGCTGCGTTGCCGCTGCCCTGCGTCTCAATGTGGGGGCGTATTATAGGGACGCAGCCAAAAGTGTCAACAGGCTTTTTCAGTTTCTTAATATTTATGTCATTTGCCTGTCATCAGGATATGAAGCAACTTGAAAAACGTGCCGATTTTTTTTACCGGCTGAAACGTTGCTGACGTCTGTACGGATAGACGTCAACGATTTCCCCCTTCTCAACCTGCCGCTGGACCCCCCGCCACCACTCAGGTGTTAATAAGTCACTGTGAAGACGGTTAAATACTGTACGGATTTTACGGTCACAGGTGGTTAACAGATTAAACTCTTCCGGGAATACATCTCCGGGCCCTACGGAGTACCAGGGTTCATCTGCCAACTCCTGTTCCGGGTACATGGGCTCAGGTATATGTCTGAAGTTACAGTCGGTCAGATACATGATCTCATCGTAATCATAAAAGACGATTCTTCCGTGCCGCGTCACCCCAAAGTTCTTAAACAGCATGTCACCGGCAAATATATTGGCTGCCGCCAGTTCTTTTATGCACTTCCCGTATTCATTCACCCCGTGAAGCAGCTGTTCTTCATTGTCATTTTTCAGCGCTTCCTGAAGATATATATTCAGTGGCGTCATCCTGCGCTCTACCCACACGTGCTTTATGAGCAACCTATCTGCCAGCATTTCCACAGAGCCCGCTGCCACCTGAAGCAGTTCAGCAATAAGATCCGGATGAAAACGCTCTGCCGGCAACTGCAGATTGGTAAATTCCTGAGTATCTGCCAGCCTTCCGGCCCGGTCATGGTGTTTAACCAGCGCGTAACGGTCTTTTACCGTTGCACGGGATACATATTTAGAGGATGAGAATCGGTCTTTAATAATCTTGAAGACTACCGGATAGGACGGCAGAGTGAATACTGTCATGACCATGCCCTTTATACCTTCGGCAGGCACAAACAGATCTGACGACAGCTTAAGGTGATCCATAAAATCCCGGTAAAATTCTGCTTTACCCTGCTTATAAAAGCCAATGGAGTTATAAAGTTCAGCCCGGGACTTCAGCGGTATCAGCTCATGTAAAAAGCAGATGAACTGTACCGGGGCATCAGCGTCCACCAAAAAATAAGCGCGGGTAAAACTGAATATCACTGATACCTGGTCCGGATCACTGACCGCTGTATCCACATATAACTGTCCCTTGTCATTCAGTAACAGCGCTATGACAAAGGGAAACTGCCGGCTTCTGCCGTTTACCCGGCCAACAAGATATGCGGCTTTATTTCTGTAAAACACACTGCGGATGACATCCACGCTGCTGTGTGCATCAATCTGACGCTCTTCACTGCCCCCGTCTAACCACTGCTGACGCATATAACGCATCAGATAACAGATATCCCGACGCTGATTTTCCCAGCAAATAGTGAAGCCACATTCATTCAGCACATTCCGTAACATCCCATATGCCCCGGTGCTAAGGGAATGGGATTTATAGATGTTATTACCTCCAGACTGTTCGGGCCTTATGCGGGGAATAAACAGCTGCGCCTGAGCACTCGGGTGGTCCCCTTCAATACGGCTGTAAACAGAGTTAAAAAATGTTTCTGCCAGCTCAGTGTCTGCCCTTATGGTGACCAGCTCAGCATATTCCCGCTTAACATCCGGCCACTGCCACCGGGCACCTTCGGCTACAGCAATTGCAGCGACAACCTGATTCACTTTAACACCGTACAGATCTATCCGGCGTGATGAGATCTCCTGCAACCTTTTCCACTGACTTTTCTCAAAGCAGCCTTTTGCTTCGCGGGCAATATGCTGAAACATTTCCCGGTATTCATTGAATCCACTCAGGATCAGGATCGCTATCTCTGCTGTATTATTCATGTGTTCCGTCCCGCAGCTGTTCACCCATTCAATAAGTATTAGCACAACCCGTAACACACTTCACAAAAGCGTCAGACCCGCCCGGTAAAGTGCTTGTTTAATTCAGTTAAGTCACTCATATTTAAAGCATCGCCAAGAAGGATTCATTTATGTATCAATTACCACAACTTGAACATACCCGTACGCTCAATGCGATTGCCGTGCTGACCAGTGGCGGCGACTCGCCCGGTATGAACCCGGCAATCCGGGGAATCGTTCGGGCGGCTATCAATCAGGGCATTAAAGTCTTTGGTGTTAACCGGGGTTATAGCGGCCTGATTATCGGCGATATGGTTGAGCTGGCTGCCAGCGATGTCACCAACATCATTCAGCGGGGAGGTACATTACTGAAGAGCGACCGCTGTGATGCATTTCGCGACCCCGTTGTACGGAACCAGGCAGCCGAAATTCTCAGGAAGAATGGCATAGATGGGCTCGTTGTTATCGGCGGTGACGGCTCTCTCTCAGGTGCGCACCTGCTGACCCAGGAAAGCGGCATTCCGGTTGTCGGCCTGCCCGGCACAATTGATAACGACATCTACGGCACAGATGACACCATAGGTTTCGATACCGCAGTAAATACCGCACTTGAGGGTATCGACAAGATCCGTGACACCGCCGTTTCACATGAACGGTTATTTCTTGTCGAAGTCATGGGACGTAATTCAGGCCATATCGCTACTCAGGTAGGCATTGCCTGTGGTGCTGAAATGATTGTTGTTCCTGAAACTGAGTTCAAACTTGAAGCACTGTGCTTTTCTCTGGCCAACAACCGCCATGAAGGCAAAGGCAGCAGCGGTATCATTGTCGTCGCAGAAGGGCCACGTCCGGGGCTAACCTATCGCCTGGCACAACAACTGGAAGAACAGGGCGAGTCACCGGGAGTCTGTATCCTCGGCCATATTCAGCGGGGCGGCACGCCCACCGGCCGGGACCGCGTGCTGGCATCCTGTCTGGCAACTTCAGCCATCGAATATCTGAAGGCAGGTTACAGCGACATTATGGTCGGTATTTCTGAGAGCCGGATCTGTACAGTTCCGTTAAGAGATGTAATGGAAAGAACCAAACCGGTCAACGAGCAACTTCTGGATATGGCAATGCTGCTGCATAAATAGCCGGCCTCCCGGCTATAGAACGTCCAAATGACCACAGGCTTCGTTCAACGTCCTGATTAAGTCATCCACCAGCGGATACAGCAATGTATCCGCATTTTTACCGCTCAGGCTGTCGCAGTCACTGTTAAGACGCGCAAGGACTGCCCCAAGTGACGACGCATCAGCCACGACTTCAGCCAGCAACGGCCATTCGCACGGAGACAGATGTAAACCGCTGACCAATGCCACGCCATTCCGTTTACGGATCTGCGCCAACCCCAGCAGCTTACGACCATCAGCAGAAACAAGTTCACCATGGGAAAGCCCCGCATAACAGGCCCACTCAACCCCCTGCGCCCTGGCGGTTATTTTAGATTCCGCAATCATAGGCTCATCAACAGACTGACAGGGTATACCCTGATCCTGCAAAATCTTTAACCAGGCTGCTTCAAACCACTTAAAAATATCAATTATGCCCAAATCAGCAGCCGGATGCGCAGTGGGTAAAAACAGGGTAACACTCAACATCCAGGGGCCGGCAAGCACAGCGCCACCACCCGAACCACGTTGTTGCACCGGAATATTTCTGGCCGCTGCACGCTGTAACATCTCATTATCCGGTCGCTGCGAACGCCCCATGATCACAGCAGGCTCAGCGTAGCGCCAGATCAGCAGTTTTGGCTCTGCAACAGGCGCGGACAGAACCGCATCAATCTTCGCCTGCTCTTCCGGCATTCCACCGCTGTAGATATGGCTGGCCATCTCTGACGTAGCACTCATATGAAGCCTCTTCCCGATAAACAACTGCGCGCAATTGTCCCGGTAACATCTGGCTAATACAAGTCCGGTCCATATACTGATATTCTCGCAGCACATTCATCAGGATCAGCATCACGGACTTAAATGCCTGCTCACAACACTTCATTTACCGGGTTTTACCAAACACGTAACGCCGAACTGGGCTATCAGAACGATCCTGCACAACAGCTCGCAACCGGGCACCTGCAGTTACTGGCAGAAGCACTGCTCCGGCCAAACCGTTACAGGCTTTTTGGCCAAAAATCCCAAACACCGAAAGGCTTATATATGTGGGGTGCGGTGGGCCGGGGTAAAACCTATCTACTGGACCTGTTCAGTGAATACCTGCCACCGGGTTATGTGACCCGCCTGCACTTTCATCACTTTATGGCCAGAGTGCACCGGGAACTCCGAACATTCAGCGGACACAGGAATCCGTTACAACAGGTTGCCAGACAATTCTCCCGGGAATGCAGAGTAATCTGTTTTGACGAGTTTTTTGTCAGTGACATCGGCGATGCCATGATTCTTGCCCGCTTACTGGAGAGCTTTTTTTCAGCAGGTGTGGTTTTTGTCGCAACGTCCAACACCCCGCCCCAGGCGCTATATAAAGAGGGCTTACAGCGGCAGCGTTTTGAGCCCGCCATTTTACTGCTACAGCAACACCTTAATGTCTTACATATGGACGGGGAGACTGATCACCGGTTACGCCAGCTGACACTCCGGAATAACTACTTTATCCGCCCGGCAGATTCGGCTTTAGGGGATCTGTTTGATGCCTTCAGCCCTCCCGGCGATCCGCCGAAAAACCAGCCTGCTTGTATAATGAACCGGACTATTCCGGTAATAAAAAGAAACCGCAGCTGTATCTGGTTCGAATTTAATCAGCTGTGTGACGGTCCCCGTTCACAGCTGGATTACATAGAGCTGGCCTCACAGTTCGATCATGTATTTATCAGCAACGTCCCCACACTTGGCGGGCAAACTCAGGAATGGATAAAAACCCGGGGAGTTGAAGACGGTAATATCGGTGCGGGATACGAAACAACGACGACCGGTGCACGGAAAATGCAATATGCCAGGATGGATGACCCCGCCAGGCGTTTTATCAGCCTTGTGGATGAGTTATATGATCAGCGGGTGAATTTGTTTCTGAGCGCGGAACAACCACTGGAACAGCTATATTCTCAGGGCAGTCTTGAGTTTGAATTCAACCGGACCCGAAGCAGGCTGACTGAAATGCAGTCGGAGGAATATCAAAATCAAGCGCCCGTAAGAAAATTCAGGGGTTAAAAATAAAGCTAGGGATAACTCTGAAGATCTGCATCGATAATCATTTTACCCAGCTCAATGCATTGTTTTATGGCCTCATGTTCAGAGGATGTAACTATCTGGTTTTCAGGATCAGCAGTAGAAAACATGGTTGGCGATACTAGTGCAGATACATTGGCGCCGGTAATCCTTGGCAGTAAGTTCCAGCGGTTACGACCTAACGACTGAACGGCCGGGGTGATCTGATAATCACCATATCTAACCTGCTGCATTCATGCCTCCCTAAGTTGCTTGAATATAGCCTTAACAGTATAGCTGAAGGCGCCATTCTGCCTGCCGTTGAACAGGATTTATATTCATGCACAAAGAGGGTATTTCAGGCCAGAAACGCTGCTCAGTTCCGGCCCGGAAAGGACAGCAAATTTATTCGTTAAAGCAGTCTGGCATTATCCGCGGTGATCACTGACAAACGGATTATTCAAACGCTCGTGTCCAAAAGTAGACAAGGGCCCGTGGCCGGGAATAAAGGTCACATCATCCCCCAGAGTAAAGAGCTTTTCACGGATTGAATGGATAAGGCTCGGATGATCCCCTTTCGGAAAATCTGTCCGGCCGATTGAACCGTTAAACAAAACATCGCCCACCAGCGCCAGCTGTGTTTCCCGGTGGAAGAAAATAACGTGACCGGGAGTATGGCCCGGGCAATGCAGCACTTCCAGACACTGATTACCAAAACTGACTGTATCAGCGTCATTCAACCAGCGGTCCGGGGTAAATGTTTCTACGCTCGGAAAACCAAACATCTGACTCTGCTGATCCAGTGCGTCTATCCAGAACTTATCCTCAAGATGCGGGCCTTCTATCGGTACACCGTACACCTGCGCTATTTCTGCAGTGCCTCCGGCATGATCAATATGTGCATGGGTAAGCAGAATTTTATCCAGTGTCAGGCCTTCCGCATCCAGCTTATCCACAATACGGGAAACATCGCCGCCGGGATCGACTACCGCCGCACGGCGTGTATCCGCGCACCAGAGCAACGTGCAGTTCTGCTGAAAGGCGGTAACAGGAATGATGCAATATTTCATAAAAAACTCTCGTACTGTGGCTGGCTGAATGTCACAACTGGCGATAAACCGCGCAAGTATACCGTATATTATCCTCATGCCCGCGGCTTAATTTATCTTGCCTGTGGCCGGCGCTTGGTTATAGTGACGGTACCGTCAGCATAAGGAGTCAGTATTTTGGCAAAACTGAAGCATGAAGCAGCCCTGGTTAAAGAAGCCATCCGTATCGGCAGTGTATATATGGAAAAGCGCGGTGCCGGGAAAATAGAAGCCACCGACAGTGCCAGCGATAAAATCACAGCAATCTACCGGCTACTTGTACTGGATAAACTGATTCAGCCACTGGCCAAAGGGGAAGATAACGAGCCCAACATGAAACATAAACTGGCGCTGTGGATTGAACGTCAGTTACCGGACGGGCACCCGCTGAAAGAAAGTTAAACACAGAATAAAAAAACCGCCGGAATGCCGGCGGTTTTCTGACTATGATCCGCCTGTCTGAAACAAACGGAACCCCCTGCCCGTTACACTTTGTGGTAGATCTCAGCGCCGGTTTCTTTAAACTCAGCTGACTTTTCTATCATCCCCTGTTCAGCCTGGGCATTAATCGCAGCCACCTGACTCTCATCCAGATCACGCACTTCCTGAGAAATCTTCATAGAGCAGAACTTCGGTCCGCACATTGAACAGAAGTGGGCCACTTTCGCAGACTCTTTAGGCAGCGTCTCATCGTGGTAAGCACGGGCAGTATCCGGGTCCAGACCGATGTTGAACTGATCTTCCCAGCGGAACTCGAAACGGGCTTTAGACATAGCGTTATCACGAATCTGTGCACCCGGATGACCTTTCGCAAGATCTGCGGCATGGGCGGCAATTTTATACGTGATAATACCGGTCTTAACGTCATCTTTATTTGGCAGACCCAGGTGCTCTTTTGGTGTCACGTAGCACAGCATCGCACAACCGTACCAGCCAATCATGGCAGCACCGATACCGGAAGTGATGTGGTCATAACCCGGCGCAATATCAGTTGTCAGAGGCCCCAGAGTATAGAACGGCGCTTCGTGACACTCAGTCAGCTGCTTATCCATATTTTCCTTGATCATGTGCATTGGCACGTGACCCGGACCTTCGATCATTACCTGTACATCGTGCTTCCAGGCAATCTTGGTCAGCTCACCCAGGGTTTCCAGTTCAGCAAACTGTGCTTCATCATTGGCATCGTATACAGAGCCCGGACGTAAACCGTCACCCAGTGAGAACGACACATCATATGCTTTACAGATTTCGCAGATTTCTTCGAAATGTGTATACAGGAAGTTTTCTTCGTGATGCGCCAGACACCACTTAGCCATGATCGAACCACCGCGGGAAACAATACCGGTCATTCGCTTAGCCGTCATCGGAACATAACGCAGCAGCACACCGGCATGAATTGTAAAGTAATCCACACCCTGCTCTGCCTGCTCGATCAGCGTATCGCGGAACACTTCCCAGTTCAGGTCTTCTGCAACACCCTTAACTTTTTCCAGTGCCTGGTAAATAGGTACAGTACCGATTGGCACCGGCGAGTTACGCAAAATCCATTCACGGGTTTCGTGGATATTCTTACCGGTAGACAGATCCATGATGGTATCTGAACCCCAGCGGATCCCCCAGGTCATCTTCTCAACTTCTTCTTCAATCGAAGACGTCAGCGCAGAGTTACCGATGTTACCGTTGATTTTAACCAGGAAGTTACGGCCAATAATCATTGGCTCAATTTCCGGATGGTTAATGTTTGCCGGAATAATTGCGCGGCCTTCGGCAACTTCTTTACGGACGAATTCCGGGGTAATTTCTTCCGGCAACTGAGCCCCGAAGCTATGACCCGGATGCTGCTGATCAACCATGGAACCTTCAGCTTTGGCTTTCGCCAGCTTCATGTTTTCACGGATAGCAATGTATTCCATTTCCGGCGTAATGATGCCCTTACGTGCATAGTGCAACTGGGTAACATTCATACCCTCTTTTGCACGCAGTGGCTTGCGGGTCAGCTCAAAACGCAGATGATCAAGACGCAGATCCTGCTCGCGAACACGGCCATACTCGGAGGTCATACCGGCCAGTTGTTCTGTATCTTCACGTTCGGCAATCCAGCCAGCACGAACCGGCTTCAGACCTTTACGGACATCAATTTCAGCTTCCGGATCGGTGTACAGGCCGGACGTATCATAAACATATAAGGGCTCATTGATTTCGCCACCCATATCGGTTGGCGTCTGATCCAGCGAAATCTCCCGCATCGGAACGCGAATATCACTGCGGGAACCTTCCACATACACTTTGCGGGATTTCGGAAACGGTTGCACGGAAGCTTCATCAACCTGAGCGCTGCGACTCAAAGCAATATTGGTATCAGTCATAGTATTACCTTTAGTTATTCTCGTTATTCTCTGCGGGACTACCGGTCTGGCCTTCATAGAAAAAGCCATAACGAATCAAAGTTATCCATCAACCCATAAAGGCAATACACTCATATTGGCAGCGTACAGGCCGTTACAGACGAGGGCTCATTTCCAGGCCATATAACACTGAAAACGGTAAACACCGCGCAGAAACTAAACTGAAAACCGGGCTGGCTTTACTGCTGAGCAAGTGAATCGACACCTGAAGCCCAGCATAAGAGTGGTTCAGAGAACAGTTAGCTACCCCGAGCTAAACCGCAAGAACCCTGTAGAAAGGAAATATAATGACGGTTTATCTCGATTTCCTACGCCGGTATTAGCCGGATCAGGTTCGCGGGTCACTGTTTATCGAACAGCTCTCAGCCCCATTCAGGGCACCCCGACCAAGATATTGCGACCTAGTGTAGGATGACATGTTTACGCTGTCCACCCGACAGGCCTGCCTGAATGGCACTAACTCTCGTCAGAAAGTCTAGTGCTCAGGAAACAAAGCTAGCCACTACATCTAAAGTCTAATAAGCCTCAGGCGAAAAATAGGACTTTTTCTTATATTTATAAAAAATATAACGTGGATAATGTGCTTCAGGATCATCAAACTTCAGGGACAGAATAAAGGAAGGCCACGCTCGCGGACCGGGTCATGGATGGTAGCAGGATGCAAATTAACCGCACGGAAAACGGATGCCAACGCGAAGAGGGTGCTTAGGGGGAACTGAGTACTCTCTTTTTTTTTCTGCCCCCACCTCTCAGTTTTATCTCTGTACTAAATCCTGAAAATAAGAATTATTCCTATATTAATCAGAATCTGATTCCGCATAATGAATGCCATGGAGCAAGACGCTTCATGGATCGAAGAAAGGATGGCTGGAACGCGGAAAGGGAATCATGGAAGAAGGCAGGACGCCGACACCTCCGCAAGGAACAAGGAAAGCCAGGCTGAAGAGAGTACTCAAGGGGAACTGAGTACTCTCTTTTTTTTGACCGCAAACCTACACTTCAACCCGGGTTGTAAACTTATCCCGCCGCATTGAAATCAGTGTACGGAACTTACGCAAATACGGATCGTTCGAAAGATCACGGCGCACAAACACCTCATACGCCTCCATATCAGGCACCATGACCACCAGCAGAAAATCGACCTCCCCTGTCACCTGATAACACTGAGTAACCTCATTAGCCTGCTGCATCTTACGCATAAATGCATCCGCCAGATCTGCCTGATCACGGATCATTTCAACTTCGACAATGATATTCAGCATCTTGCCGAATATTCTGGCATCAAGAATGGCCACATCCGCCTCGATGACACCAGACTCCCGCAAACGCTTTACCCGCTTCAGACACGCCGGGGGCGACAAACTCACTTCTTCCGCCAGCTGCAAATTACTGATGCGGTTATTACACTGCAAAATATTGAGTATCTGCCGGTCGGTACGATCCAACTGAAGTTTCATAAAATTCTCTGTATATGTTTTTTTATTATCCGAATATATCAATTTGAGAAATTTAATTAACCTACTAACCACAAATACAAAATATGAAAAGCCCCCACTGAATTACACTATATGCCTTCCCGGCACCGATCAGCCGACAATCACAACCATGCAGTAACAGGCTCAACCATGCATAAAATATGGCACTCCTTTTGGAAACATACCCTGCCAGACCTGACGAAAGAAATTTTTGATGTCTTCTTTCTGCTGTTTAAGCTCACGCTTCCGGTCATCATTATTGTCAAAATACTTGAAGAAATGGGTGCCATTCCTTATATCAGCGCCCTGCTGGAGCCACTGATGCTGCTGGTCGGCTTACCGGAAAACATGGGCATTGTCTGGACAACCACCATGATCACCAATGTTTACGGCGGTATGATCATTTTCTTTCAGATGGCGGATGATCAGGTTTTGACCGTCGCTCAGGTGACAGTGCTCGGCAGCATGATGTTGATTGCACACAGCTTGCCCATTGAGGTACGGATTGTTCAGCAGGCCGGCGTACGTCTGGCCATTGCACTGGGATTACGCATCATCTGTGCGCTGATACTGGGTATCATCCTCCATCATATATACAGCTGGGGAAACTGGTTACAGCAACCGGTCGAATTACTCTGGCAACCACCGGCGCAAACCGATAACAGCCTGCTAACCTGGACCGTTTCCCAGATAAAAAGCTTTGCAATGATTTTGGTGATTATTGCTGTACTGCTGAGCCTGCTGCGATTATTGCGCTGGCTGCATATAGAACGCCTGATGATCTGGCTGCTGAAACCGGTACTGAAAATTCTCGGTATCAGCCCCAAGGCAACCTCTCTGACCATCATAGGTATTACACTGGGCTTATCCTTTGGGGGCGGCCTGCTGATCAGAGAAGCGCGCAGCGGCAACATTGAACCACAGGACTGTTTCGCCGCGCTGTGTCTGCTTGGATTGTGTCACAGTATTATTGAAGATACCCTGCTCATCATGACGCTGGGCGCAGACCATTCCGGTATTCTCTGGGCCCGGCTGGCATTCAGCCTGATTTTTATCGCCATCATGACGCGCTTACTCAAGGCCTGCAGCGATACATTCAAACAACGCTACTTAATGCACAACGTGGTTGTCCCGACCACGACACAGGGAGATTCCGGTGCACGCTGAACAGGAACAGAAAAAAGGCATTTATTTTGCCCTCGCCGCCTATGGTATGTGGGGCATCTTTCCAATTTACTTTCATGCCATCGCCAGCGTATCTGCGATGGAGATCCTTGCACACCGTATCGCCTGGTCACTGGCCTTTCTGGCAGCAATACTGCTTATCAGCAAACGGAGTAAAGACATCCTCGAGTTGCTGAAAAAGCCCAAACTGCTGCTCAGTCTGACACTGACAGCAGTCATCGTTTCTGCCAACTGGCTGATATTCATCTGGGCTGTTGCACAGGAACAAATACTGGAAGCCGCACTGGGATACTACATTAACCCGCTGGTCAGTGTTTTTCTTGGCATGATTTTTCTCGGTGAACGCCTGCGCAGAGGTCAGTGGCTGGCGATTCTGCTGGCACTGGCTGCCGTTAGCTATCAGCTGATTCTGTTAGGCAAACTTCCCTGGATAGCGCTGAGCCTGGCATTCAGTTTTGGCTTCTACGGGCTGCTCAGAAAAACCATTCCGGTAGACTCTATTCTTGGCCTGTTTACCGAAACCCTGCTGCTCTTCCCTTTTGCCATCGGATATATGATCTGGCTGGCCAGCTATAACGAACTGGTATTACTCAACGCCAGTGCAGGGTTAAGTCTCTTATTGCTGGCAGCAGGTATCGTGACCAGTCTGCCACTGCTTTGCTTTACTTCTGCTACTCAGCGACTCAGCCTGCTATACATTGGTCTGATGCAGTACATCGCACCGAGTATTTCATTTCTGATTGCCATATTTTACTTCGGCGAAACGCTGGACTCTGACCGCCTGATCACGTTCGTCATGATCTGGCTGGCCCTCGTGATCTTCACCGCCGAAGGATTAATCCGGCGCAGACGCGCTCAGACAACATAGCGCGTAGCCTTGACCATTGGTCATTATAAAAAGCCAGCTGAAGTATGAAAATGCTGACCCGGCCCTGTCGCTGAAACGCACAGGGCGGGTAGCTGAACCGGGTCAGTCCGGCAGAAAGTCTGCAACACCTGTCGATGTTTCCGCTGCTGGCTGATCAGGTGTCCCCGGGTGCAAACCGCATTCACGGGTCTCCGGGTTTTCCCACCACCAGCGGCCGGCACGGATGTCTTCCCCCTGACTCACAGCACGGGTACAGGGTGCGCAACCGATACTTGGGAAGTTCTGATCATGTAACTGGTTATAAGGCACGTCAAAAGCACGGATATATGCCCATACTTCGGCATCAGTCCAGTCGGCCAGCGGATTATACTTATCCATGCCGTTACCGGCGTCATATTCTTTAAAACCCACTTCTTCACGGGTAACTGACTGTTCGCGGCGTAATCCGGTAATCCATGCGGAATTACCTGCCAGCGCCCGCTTTAACGGTTCCAGTTTACGCACAGCACAGCAGGACTTTCGCAATGACTGGCTGCGATAAAATGCATTCACACCATGGCTGGCAACATAGGTTTCGACCTGTTCCGCCACCGGATAGTAAACCTTTACCGGTAATTCCGGATAACGCTGCTGCACCGCTTCGAGCAGCGTCAGGGTTTCTTCCGGCAAACGCCCGGTATCCAGCACAAAGCTGGTAATCCCGGTTTTGGCACGCTGCAGCAGGTCGGTTATGACCACATCTTCTGCCCCCAGACTGTTGGCAAATACCACGCCGGAAGCGTGTTCAGCTGCAGCCCGCTGTAAAACACTCAGGCTGTGCTCTACTTTAGCCGCCAACTGCGGGGAAATTAAATCACTCACGTTTTCTCACCATTGCTCTTATCACATGTTCAACGACATGCTTTATCAATTTTCACACCAGCATAAAACGTACGCCGATGCCAAACAGCAATACCGCAATCACCGGTTGCAATACTGCGGAAGACAGATACTTAGCTAACTGACTCCCCAAAATCACCCCGGGAACAGAGCCCAGCAGCAAATACCCCAGTAACACAAAATCCAGATTACCCAGGCTGTAATGCCCACTGCCGGCAACGGCTGTCAGAACCACAGCATGGGCCAGATCCGTACCGACTACCTTGCGCATGCTCATGCGGGGGAACAGCAGGATCAGTAATGCCGTCCCTAACGCACCGGCCCCGACAGATGACAAGGTGACCAGCCCTCCCAGCAAAAAGCCTGAGACAATCAGAATCAGATCTTTCGGACCAAAGCCAACCGCCGGCTCTGAGGTATTTTCAACGTCCGCCTGCCGGCTTGCCTGCCAGCGCTGAATTCTTCCCCGCAGGCATAGCACCACAGAGGTCAGTACCAGGCTGATCCCTAAAATCAGATTGACCAGCGCCACCTGACTTTGCAAATTTTCAGCGGTGCTCAGATAGTGCAATGCAAACAGACTGCCCGGCACACTGCCGCAGAGCATCAGAATTACTACCCGCCAGGCCACCAGCCGCTGTCTTGCATAAGCAACACTTCCGGCAAACTTGGTAATCGCGGCATAGGCCAGATCCGTACTGACGGCGGTAACAACCGGTACCCCAAACCCCAGTATAAGCATGGGCGTCATCAGCGCACCGCCACCAATCCCGGTAAACCCCACCAGCACTCCAACAATGGCGCCAGCGATCACATAGCCAATTTCCATTCACCGCTCACTTGTGTGTCTCTTTCAGCAACATTTTCACAATACCCGGTATCAACACTATCAAAACCGACTATTGAAAAATTAATACCTCATATTACTCACAAACCCCTTATTCCATGAAATAATATTTAAATTAACTTCAATAACCAAAACGAATAAGTTGATGGTACCAGTGATTGAGGCCCTATATTCCAAAAAGAAATAAAAAATAATTATTTATTCTTTTATGTTTGATAAATTTTATTGAAATAATAATTACAACAACGAGTCAACCGGTGAAAACAAACCACCTGGCACTCTTTAGTCTAAGACACATTCCTTTGAACATTGATTGAGCACACAGCGATGAGCCTAGTATCACCCCACAAGCTGACCCACCTGCGCCAGCTTGAAGCCGAAAGTATCCATATCATCCGTGAAGTCATTGCCGAGTTTGAAAATCCGGTCATGCTTTACTCGGTCGGTAAAGATTCGGCGGTCATGCTGCACTTAGCGCGTAAAGCTTTCTATCCGGGTAAGCCACCGTTTCCATTACTGCACGTGGATACCACCTGGAAGTTCAGAGAGATGATCGAGTTCCGTGACAAAATGGCTGCCGAAGCCGGTATGGATCTGCTGGTACATATCAACCAGGAAGGTGTTGATATGGATATCAGCCCGTTTAAACACGGTTCTGCCAAACATACAGACATCATGAAAACTCAGGGCCTGAAACAGGCACTGGATAAGTACCAGTTTGACGCAGCGTTCGGCGGCGCCCGTCGTGACGAAGAGAAATCCCGGGCAAAAGAGCGGGTCTTCTCCTTCCGGGACAAACACCATCGCTGGAACCCGAAAGACCAGCGTCCGGAGCTGTGGAATACCTTTAACACCCGTATCGACAAGGGCGAGAGTATTCGTGTCTTTCCGCTATCCAACTGGACGGAACTGGACATCTGGCAGTACATCTATCTGGAAAGCATTCCAATCGTGCCCCTGTATTACGCAGCCGAACGCCCGGTGGTTAACCGTGACGGCGTAGACATTATGGTTGATGACGACCGTATGCCCCTGAACCCTGGCGAAGTGCCTGAAAACAAGATGGTGCGCTTCCGTACACTGGGTTGCTACCCACTGACCGGCGCCGTGGAATCTCAGGCAACAACCCTGCCGGACATTATTCAGGAAATGTTGCTCAGTACGACCTCAGAGCGTCAGGGCCGGGTGATCGATCACGACAGTGCCGGCTCCATGGAACAAAAGAAAATTGCCGGATATTTCTGACGGCGGGCGACGCCGGTGTCATCTCTGATACCGGCCATACACTTTTTATATTTTTAACCATTTGCGTAACAGACGCGCAGATGGAATATCAGGATTAGCACCATGAGCCATCAATCTGAACTGATCGCTGAAGATATCAATGCGTATCTGACCCAACATGAAAACAAAGAACTGCTGCGGTTTCTGACCTGCGGCAGCGTAGACGACGGTAAATCCACCCTGATCGGCCGCCTGCTGCACGATACAAAAATGCTCTATGAAGACCAGTTGGCAGCCCTGCACGCCGATAACGCCAAACAGGGTAATGCCGGTGAAGCACTTGACCTTGCCCTGCTGGTTGACGGCCTGCAGGCAGAGCGGGAACAGGGCATCACCATTGATGTTGCTTACCGTTACTTCTCTACCGATAAGCGTAAGTTCATCATTGCCGACACCCCCGGCCACGAGCAATACACCCGTAACATGGCGACAGGCGCATCTACCTGCGATCTGGCCATTATCCTGATCGACGCCCGTTACGGTGTTCAGGTACAAACCAAGCGTCACAGCTTCATTGCTTCTCTGCTGGGCATCAAACACACCGTGGTGGCGATCAACAAAATGGATCTGGTGGATTTCAGTCAGGAACGCTTTGAAGAGATCAAACAGGACTACCTGAATTTCTCCGCCAACCTGAACCTGCAGGACATCCGCTTTGTGCCGATGTCGGCACTGAATGGCGATAACGTGGTCACTGCCAGCGAACAAACCCCGTGGTACAGTGACGGTTCACTGATGGAAATTCTGGAAAATATTGAACTTGAAGAAGACAACAACCAGCAGGATCTGCGCTTCCCGGTGCAGTATGTAAACCGGCCAAATCTTGATTTCCGGGGCTACTGCGGCACCATCGCCGCCGGCTCAGTGAAGCCCGGTGATCAGGTCACCGTCCTGCCATCCGGCAAACACAGCACGGTTAAATCCATCATTACAATGGACGGCGAACTGACATCCGCCAGCGCCCAGATGGCTGTCACCCTGACCCTTGAAGATGAAATTGATATCAGCCGTGGCGACACCCTGGTGCACAGTGAAGCCGTCCCGGATACCCACGAACGTTTCGATGCCAATCTGGTATGGCTGACCGACGCTCAACTGGAAACCGGCCGTGACTATGACATCAAGCTGGCAACCCAGACCCTGACCGGCAAAATCAGCAGTATCCGCCACCGGGTAGATGTTAATACACAGGATCATCAGCCGGCGGCGAGCCTGAGCCTGAATGAAATCGGCCGTTGTGAAATCACCCTTGAACAGGCAATCATCGCTGATGATTATCAGCAGGTTGCCGGCACCGGCTCATTCATTGTTATCGACCGTTTAACCAATGCCACAGTTGCTGCCGGCATGATCGTCAGCGACCAGCAGACAGAAGAAGAATCGGTACTGACCCACAGCCCGGTCACCGGCGAAGCAAAAGCTCAGCGCTTCGGCCAGAAGCCGTTCAGCCTGGTGATCACCGGTGAAAATGATCAGAGCCGGAGCCAGCTGCTGAACGCGGTGGAACAAAACCTGTTCCGTCAGGGACGCGCAGTGGTCACACTGAACGCTGATGAACTGGGCGATAACACAGAAGTAACCGCCAACTTACTGAATCAGCAGGGTTTAATTGTCCTGATCAGCGCCAGAGAAAATGTTGAGGGAGCCTATCATGTGGACCTTAATGCCGGTGATGCGGAACTGAGCCTGAACACAGACCGCACCTCGGTGCAGGAACAGTACGAAGCCATCATGGAACTGATCAGCAAACAGCTGTAAACCTGTTCGTTTTTCCGGCCGGTGACGATACTGGCTGTCACCTGCCCCTTTAAGCTACCGGACCTTCCTCACCGGTTCCGGTAGCTTTCTTTTATTAAATATTTCAAGCCGTTACAGGGGAAGCCTTCTCCCGTTAAAACATCCGGTCAGCCAGCCAGCGTTCGCCTCTGCAGAACGTCATCAATAATTCATATAAAACTGCCCTGCCGTATCTTGTGCACAGCAACATCACTCCCTATAATCGCCGCCCTCTGATAACTGAAAATGCTTCGCAGCCACCTCATTACCCGGTTGCTACAGCAACATTAGCACCTACCGGAACACCTATGGACGCCACTACCCTGATTGGCCTGACTGCCGCTTTTTGTACCACCGCTGCTTTTATTCCGCAGGTTATTCAGATTTTGCGGACCGGCAATGTCGATGGCATTTCCCTGCTGATGTACAGCATCTTCACCTGCGGCGTCGCCATGTGGCTGACCTACGGCATCATTGTGGATGACCTGCCAATGTTGCTGGCAAACCTGATCACTCTGGTACTTGCTCTGGCAGTACTGGGGCTGACTATCTACAAACGCAGCCAGCAACGCCGTAAGCCTGGTATCTGACACCTGAAAAGCCTCCATCAAAAAGCCCGTCATATGACGGGCTTTTCAGTGTCAGGCACAGTCGGTCATCATGTCTGCCGGTCTGCCTCAATGATCCATTCATGATCCGGGTCATTATGGAAAATCCAGTTCCGTGACGGCCCCGCCATAACATTCAGATAGTAAGACTCGTAACCATGGGGCACACCCACCGGGTGATAGCCTTCCGGGACCATTACAACACCACCGTTTTCCACACTCATGGTTTCATCCAGGCTGCGGTCATCGGTATACACCCGCTGGAAAACAAATCCCTGCCCCGGATTAATCTTATGGTAGTAAGTCTCTTCCAGATGGGTTTCTTCAGGCACGTTATCCGTATCATGTTTATGGGGCGGATAACTGGACCAGTTTCCGCCCGGCGTGATGACCTCACAAACCAGCAGACTTTCCGCCTCCATATTACCGAACAGAATATTGCAGACGTGCCGGCGGTTAGTGCCCACGCCGCGGGTCTCATACTGACACATATCCGGGGTAATCAGCCGTGCAGGAAACCGGCCACTGCCCGGCGCCCGGCAAACAGCCAGCTCCAGATCTGTCAGTGCAGTGACCTGATATTCATCTTCAGGCGGTGCATACACGGCATAAGGCGCCTGTTGCTCAAAAACACTCATACGCTGCCCTAACCCGGACCAGTGTTCTGCACTGGTGCTGACATCAGCCTTTCCGCTGACCAGCACCAGACACACTTCCTGATCTTCCGTTGCCAGTGCCAGACGGTCACCGGCTTTCAGCTGATAGGCTTCAAACCCGACATACTGCCAGCCCGCTGAGGCTGGGGTAACTCTCTGAATACACCCGCTGTTATCCGGTGCGGTCACCGGAGAAAGCAATTTCGACATCATCCTCTCCCTGAATTAAAGCAGTACTGCAGCACCGGTACGCAACGACTCAACCGCCGCCTCCGCTAACCGTAATGACTGCAGGCCATCATGGGTATTGGCGACAGGCTCAGCATCACCGCCGATACAGGCAATGAAATTATCCAGCTCCAGACGGTACGCTGCTTCATAGCGTTCCAGGAAAAAATATTGTGGTTTGGCCGACCGGGAACCGGCACTGTCAGTCACAACAACGGTATTTTCCAACTGATTATTCGCCTGAACCATGCCTTCAGACCCGAAAGCCTCAATGCGCTGATCATAGCCATAACTCGCCCGGCGGCTGTTACTGATCTGGCATAACTTGCCGCTGGCGGTTTTAAGGGTCACCAGTGCGGTATCCACATCACCGGCTTCACCAATGGCCGGATCAACCAGACAACTGGCGGTCGCATACACTTCCACCGGTTCTTCTCCCAGCAACCAGCGGGCCATATCAAAATCATGAATCATCATGTCACGGAACAAACCACCGGAAACGCCAATATACTCAGCCGGCGGCGGCGACGGATCACGGCTGGTAATCGTCAGCATTTCCAGCGTACCGATACTGCCGTCACGAACCGCACGCTGCAGATTACTGAACTGCGGATCATAGCGGCGGTTAAACCCGATGGAACACACCACGCCACTGGCTTCCACGCTGGCCAGGCAGGCTTCTACCCGGGCAACGTCCAGATCCACCGGTTTCTCACAGAAAATCGCCTTGTCGGCGGCGGCTGATAACTCGATCAGGTCAGCATGGGTGTTGGTGGAACTGGCAATAATCACCCCGTGCAGCTCTGCATCTGCCAGCGCCCGTTCCGTACTGACCACATCAGCACCGTACAACTGCGCCAGTTTCTGCGCAGCCGGAGCATACGCATCAACGATATATTTGATGTTTACCTGCGGGTGACGGGCAACGTTGGCGGCATGAATTGCGCCAATCCGGCCGGCACCAAAAAGACAAAGATTGATCATATAAAACTCTCTTTGACAGGTGCCGCCATCGCCCGGATTCAGACGATATCCAGCGCCTGCTGTTTATCTAACCGATAAGCAAGACCTATCGATAATGACTGTGCCAAACATAAGGAAGAAGCCAGTGAACGGAACGCATGCACTTCGGCTTCTTTTACCACAAAGCAGGCCGTGGCCTGCGACGCCAGCGGACTCAGCTGGCTGTCGGTGATGACGATCAGGGGAACCCCGCGCTCAACGGCTACCTGAGCAACATCCTGAGTTTCTCCCGCATACGGATGGAAACTGATCGCTACCACCGCATCTTCGGCGGCAAAGGTACTTGCCTGTTCCCGGTACATCCCGCCGACACCATCAATCAGGTAAGCGCGGTGATCAATATGCCGCAACGCATACGCAAAATAACTGGCCACCACAAAGGCCCGGCGCACACCGACAATGTGCGTCGCTTTTGCACTGGCAAGAATTTCCACTGCCCGTTCCATTTCTGCGCCATCCGTCGTTTTACTTAACGTATCCAGCGCCAGCGTATTCGCCCGGACAAACTGCTCCAGCAACTGATCCGGTGCCTCCCCTGTATCACCGGACTCCTGCCGGGCAATACGGATCCGTTCCTGATAACTCGGCGCTTCCTGCATCAGCTTTTGCTGAAACAGGCGCTGCATCTCACTGAACCCGGTATAACCGAATGAATTGGCAAAACGCACCAGGGTTGAAGGATGCACCCCGGCATCCTTGGAAATAACCGCCACAGTATCAAATGCAATCTGACTGGGATTATCCACCAGATACTCAGCAACCTGCCGCAACCGCTTACTCAGCCGGGGATGGCATTCCGTAATCGCTTGTTTCAGTTCAACCAGACTTTCAGGGGCTTTTTCCAACAGCATAATCGCTCTCACTCACAGGACTCAGGCTGCATATTTTTCCTCAACCCTGAGGAAAATGGAATAAATTTTCCAAAATCAGTTAATCACTGGCTTAACACAAAAACCGCAACCGGGGCCGTGATCCCCGGCTGCGCACCATTCCATGGCGGCGTATACCTGCATTCTGACTACTTTGTGATACGTCACGACATCCTTATCTGTTCATATTAGAGGTAAACCGTTAACGGACTTCACCGGCCAGTTTCTCAACCTGCAGGATATTATCTTTAGTGATAAAACCCGGGCCGGAGTTGATATGGTTAGACGGCGCAATCCCGTAACGGCTGTACAGCGCCAGCGTCATAACCGGTACATAGCCCTGCAGATACGGCTGCTGATCAATTGCAAAATCAATTACCTCTGACTTAATCGCCCCGGCAATTTCAGAACTCAGGTCAAAAGTACCGAAATAGATGTTGCCCGCCTTACGGGTTTTCTCAAGTGCCCGCAGTGTCGGATGGGCAGACGTCGGCCCCAATGTCAGGACGGCACCGGTATCATCATTGCGACGTAAATATGCCTGCACCTTCTTTTCGATTTCAGACGGATCTTTACCCACATCAATCATCTGGCTGCCCAGCTCAACACCCAGTGCATCAGCAAACCCCTGACAACGCTCAACAGAGGCCGGGTTTTCGATGTAATGATTCACACATACAAAGCTCTTCACACCTTCAGCTTTAGCACGCTTACCGGCACCAAAACCGGCATCATATTCAGGCTGACCGACATGCAGTAATGCACCCAGTTTTTCAGACTGCTGCTGGGTACCCGAGTTAATGGTAATGACCGGGATGCCCTTTTTAACCGCTTTACCGATCGGACCGCGCAGTACGTCATAATCTGCAATCGTCACAATCAGGCCATCCGGATTAGAGGCAACGGCCTGCTCAACAATCCGGGCCATATCAGCCAGATCGCCGGTTGGTGGATTACGGTATTCAACCTTTGCCCCTACCTGATCACCCGCCTCTTTGATGGCGTTCTTGATGGTATTCCACCAGGAATCAGAGTCATCAGCATGGCTCACCAGCACGAATCGCTCATCGGCAGCCTGTACAGCAGTAAAAGGTGTCATCATGGCACCGGCGGTTGCCAGGCCTGCAAACACGAAGGCCTTCGTGGTAGTAAGTAGCTTTTTCATTTTCGCCTCCTGGCTCAGCATATTGCAAAGTCTTTGCCGGTTATGACGCCCCGGTCACTTCACTCATCCAAACCTGATATTCTTATTTTTAATTTGATAGAACATTTGTTCTATTTTTTAAAATGAGCTTTCCCGTTCATCTTGTCAAGCAGAAAAATGCCACAACCGCGCCGCGTAACTTGCAGATTTCTGACCGGCCGCAAGAACACACTTAATGCAAAAAACATAACATTAAAAAATTTTCATTCCACTTAATTGCAAAAATAGAATTTTTATTCTATCGTCATTCCAGACCTGTCTGACCATTCAACCGTACTGCCTGTACAGAACGGTTGCTGTAACGACAAAAAATAAAAATGATCTGCGATTCCAGCCGGAAAACAGATCTGAAAAAAAACAGGTTAACTAAGCTATGTCCACAATGACCACACCCGCGCAGCAAGCGCAGAAGAGCCCCCCCCGGGACGAACGGATACGTACAGAATCCTCATTAAAAAAACTGCTTACCCGCCCTGAGCTGGGTTCAGTTTCAGGCGCGATTCTGATGTTCATATTCTTCGCCATCGTTGCCGGTGACTCCGGCATGTTTAATGCCGACGGCATCATGAACTGGACAACCGTCTCAGCGCAGCTTGGCATTCTTGCCATTGGTGCCTGCCTGCTGATGATTGCCGGAGAATTCGATCTGTCGATCGGTTCAATGATCGGCTTCGCCGGCATGATGATCTCCATTCCCGCCCTGTACTGGGGCTGGCCGGTCTGGACAGCAATCCTGTTTGCCTTCGCCGGCGCCATGCTCATCGGCTTTATTAACGGCTATATCGTGGTAAAAACCGGCCTGCCTTCATTTATTGTCTCGCTGGCATTCCTGTTTATTCTTCGCGGACTGACCATTGCCCTGTCTATTCTGTTTACCAACAAAACCATTGTGTCCGGTGTTTCTGAAGTCGCCGAAGGCGATATTCTCGCGGCTGCTTTCGGCGGCCAGATAGGCACAAGCCTGTTTAGCTGGCTGGGAACAAACGGCTGGATAGAAGTCTATGCCGACGGCACACCGATCGTAACAGGTATCCCCATGGTCATCGTCTGGTGGCTGTTGCTGACGGTTATCTGTTCTTTTGTCCTGCTGCGCACCCGTTTCGGTAACTGGATTTTCGCCTCCGGCGGCGATGCAAAAGCCGCTAAGAACGTCGGGGTACCCACCGACCGGGTAAAAATCATGCTCTTCATGTTCACCGCTTTCTGTGCCACCGTATTCGCTGCCTGTCAGGTATTCGAATTCGGCTCTGCTGCTGCAGACCGCGGCCTGCTGAAAGAATTTGAAGCCATTATTGCCGCAGTAATCGGCGGAGCGCTGCTCACCGGCGGATACGGCTCCGTGATCGGTGCCTGTTTCGGTGCGCTTATATTCGGCGTGGTGCAGATGGGCATCTTCTTCACCGGCATTGACTCGGACTGGTTCCGGGTATTCCTTGGGGTCATGCTGCTGATTGCAGTGCTGTTCAACAACTTCATTCGTAAAAAAGTAACCGGCGCACGGTAACTGAACTGACACGGACTGAAACATATTAGGAGCAGCACAATGAGCGATTACATACTGGAACTGAAGAAGGTCAGCCGTTACTTCGGTTCAGTCATTGCCCTGAAAGACATCGACATGAAGGTAAAGCTCGGAGAAGTTCACTGCCTTCTCGGAGATAACGGAGCGGGTAAATCCACCCTGATCAAAACCCTGGCCGGGGTACACAAGCCCTCAGAAGGTGAATTTTTGCTGGACGGTCAGGCCACTGAATTTGAATCCCCCAAGGATGCGCTGGATGCCGGTATTGCCACCGTTTATCAGGATCTGGCACTGGTCCCGCTGATGAGCGTCACCCGTAACTTCTTTATGGGCCGGGAACTGACCAAAAAGATCGGCCCGTTCAGTGTGTTTGATACCAAACGGGCCAACGAAATCGCCCGTGCGGGACTTGCAGAAATGGG
This sequence comes from Aliamphritea hakodatensis, assembly GCF_024347195.1. NCBI lineage: Bacteria > Pseudomonadati > Pseudomonadota > Gammaproteobacteria > Oceanospirillales > Oceanospirillaceae > Aliamphritea > Aliamphritea hakodatensis. Next base: position 1,352,434 of record NZ_AP025281.1, on the reverse strand, counting down.
CATTGATGTCCGCGACCCGGAACATCCGATAGGCACCATGTCCGGCGGTGAGCGCCAGTGTCTGGCCATTGCCCGGGCGATTCACTTCGGTGCCAAAGTCCTGATCCTTGATGAACCGACCGCCGCTCTGGGGGTAAAACAGTCTGCCAACGTTCTGAAAGTAGTCGCCCGGGCCCGGGCCCGTGGTCTGGCGGTCATCCTGATTACCCACAATGTACATCATGCTTACCCCATTGCCGACCGCTTCACTCTGCTCAACCGGGGTAAGAGTTTAGGCTCCTGGCTGAAAGAAGATGTCTCCCGTGAAGAAATTCTGGAAATGATGGCCGGAGGGCAGGAACTGGAAGATCTGGAAAGTGAATTGGCGGAATTTACCCGCACAGATGCAGCCGCCAAAGCAGGCGAAAGCAGTGCCTTTGAAGCAGCCTCAGCAGCACAGAACGCCCATCACTGATAAAAACAGTTTGTTGCAGTTTTCTGCAACCATGAGAGAACACGCTATATGAAACAGGTTCGCATCGGACTTATCGGCACAGGTTACATGGGCAAAGCCCATGCGATTGCCTATAAAACAGCCTCGGCCGTTTTTCCCCTTAGCGGAGAAATCGTCTGCGAGATGCTGGCAGAAGTCGACCCTCAACTGGCAGCAGCCAAGGCCGGAGAGTTTGGCTTTAACCGTTCCACTGGCGACTGGAAAACACTGGTCAGTGATCCGGCCATTGATGTGGTTGATATCTGCGCACCCAACTTCCTGCACAAAGATATGGCACTGGCGGCCATCGCAGCCGGTAAGCATGTCTACTCGGAAAAACCGCTGGCCCTGAATGCCGCCGATGCGCTGGAAATGACCGAAGCGGCAGAAGCAGCCGGCGTTAAAACCCTGGTCGGTTTTAACTATATGAAAAACCCAACGGTTCAGCTGGCAAAAGAAATCATCAGCAACGGCGAGATCGGCGAAGTCGTGCACTTTCGCGGCACCTTCAATGAAGATTACCTGGCCGATGAACAATTACCCTTTACCTGGCGCTTACAGCGGGAATTTTCCGGCTCCGGTACCCTGGGCGACATGGGTTCCCACATTATTAATATGGCGGAATTCCTGGTTTCCCCAATTACTCAGGTGTGTGCGGACCTGCAAACGGTCCACCAGCAGCGGCCAGTCCCGGATCAGCCGGGCCGCACCGGCACGGTAGAAAATGATGATCAGGTACACATGATGGTGCGCTTTGCCAACGGTGCCATAGGGACACTGGAATCCTCCCGGATTGCCTGGGGCCGTAAAAATGGCCTCTGGTTTGAAGTCACAGGTACCCGGGGCAGCCTGATTTACGATCAGGAACGCCTTTCAGAGCTGCAACTTTACACGGCTGACGACGCCAGTAACCGGCAGGGCTTCCGGCGGATTCTTACCGGGCCGGAACATCCTGATTATGCACACTTCTGTGTAAGCGCCGGCCATGGCCTGGGCTTCAACGACATGAAGGCGGTGGAAGTCCGGGATCTGATCGAAGGGGTTCTGGCCAATAAACCCATGTGGCCGGATTTTCGTGCCGCTTATGAAGTAAACCGTCTGCAGGATGCAGTCGAGCAGTCACACGCTGAAGGTCGCTGGATCACACTGAACAGACACGAATAACAACAGCCCGGTACACCGGGATCAATACCATTTTTTGTCGCCCGCTGTATTCGGGCACTGAGGAGCTTTACACCTATGAGTCATGAAAAAACACTGGATGTCATCTGTCTGGGCCGGGCGGCAGTCGACCTGTATGGTGAACAGGTTGGCAGCCGGCTGGAAGATATGTCCGGCTTTGCCAAATATCTGGGTGGCTCCTCAGGGAACATTGCCTTCGGTACCGCCCGTCTGGGGCTGAAGTCAGCCATGCTTACCCGGGTGGGCAACGAACACATGGGCCGCTTTGTCACTGAAGAGCTGGCCCGCGGCGGTGTTGATGTCAGCCAGATTACCACCGACCCGGAACGGCTCACCGGGCTGGTAATCCTCGGCATTAAAGATCAGGAGACCTTTCCGCTGATCTTCTACCGCAGAGACTGCGCCGATATGGCAATCCGTGCCGAAGATATCTCACCGGAATTTATCGCCTCCAGCCAGGCTCTGCTGATCACAGGCACTCATTTTTCCACCCCGCAAACCTGTGCAGCCAGCAAACAGGCAATTGCCTGTGCCAAACAGGCCGGCACTAAAGTAATCGTTGATATCGACTACCGACCGGTTCTGTGGGGCCTGACCACTCCCGGTGACGGCGAAACCCGTTTTATTTCCGATGACAGCGTATCTGCTCACCTGCAAACCATTCTGCCGGACTGCGACCTGATCGTCGGGACCGAAGAAGAAATACACATCGCCGGCGGCAGCACAGACACCCTCACCGCGTTGCGCACAATCCGCAGCCTGAGCGACGCAACCATTGTGCTCAAGCTGGGCCCGCTGGGCTGTACCGTACTGGACGGAAAGATTCCCGCCAGCACCGATGATTTTGACGTTTTCACCGGCGTCAGAGTCGATGTGCTGAATGTACTGGGTGCCGGAGATGCATTTATATCCGGTTTCCTGCGGGGCTGGCTGAGAGGGGAAAGCTATCAGCAATGCTGTACCTACGCCAATGCCTGTGGCGCGCTGGTGGTCTCCCGCCACGGCTGCGCGCCGGCGATTCCGTCAGCCGAAGAACTGGATTACTACATTGCCAACTCAGCAGATATTCCCCGTCCGGACCTTGATGACGAACTCAACTACCTGCACCGGGTAACCACCCGGAACCCGAAACAGTGGCAGGAAATCTGTGGTCTGGCATTCGATCATCGCCGCCAGTTCTTCGATCTGGCCCGTGACACCGGTGCCGATCCCTCACACATTACCTACCTTAAGCAGTTACTGGTAAAAGCCGCTGAAAAAGGCGCCCTGACTGCCGGACTGGAAGACAATATCGGCGTACTGATCGACGATACCTATGGTCAGGATGCCCTCAATGACATTACCGGCCGCGGTTGGTGGATCGGCCGTCCAGTTGAGCTGCCCTCATCCCGGCCAATTGAGCTGGAAGGTGGCCGCAGCATCGGTGACCGTCTGAAAACCTGGCCCCGGGAACACGTGGTTAAATGCCTGATCTTCTATAACCCGGAGGATAGTCATGAACTGCGTCTGCAACAGGAACGTCAGGCCCAGGAACTTTACCGGGCCTGCTGTAACAGCGGCCATGAACTGTTGCTGGAAATCATTCCGCCGAAGGACAGCCCGGTCACTGACGACACCCTGGCCAACGCCCTGCAGCGTATGTTCAACTTAGGCATCCGCCCGGACTGGTGGAAACTGCCCTGTATGTCCCGTAACGCCTGGCAGAAAGTCAGTGACCTGATTGCCAGCCGCTCCCCTCACTGCCGCGGCGTCGTTATGCTCGGCCTTGATGCACCGGCCGCAGAACTGCAGGCGGGCTTTGATCAGGCCGCAGGCTTCGATATCTGTAAAGGTTTCACCGTAGGCCGGACCCTGTTTGTGCAGCCCAGCCGCCAGTGGTTAAACGGCGACATTAACGACCAGCAACTGATTGATGCGGTGGCCGCCAACTATGTAGAACTGATCGGTTTCTGGCGGAACCGCAAAGCACCGGTCTGACAAGACCGGTTAACTGACAGCATTAGGAATACACATATGAGCACCATCCGTCTGACGATGGCCCAGGCACTGGTAAAGTATCTGGCCGCCCAGCACACTGAAATCAATGGCCAGCTGCAGCCCCTGTTTGCCGGCGTGTTCGCGATTTTTGGCCACGGTAACGTCGCCGGGCTCGGGGAAGCCCTGTATCAGGTACGTGAACAACTGCCCACCCTGCGTGCCCATAATGAACAGGGAATGGCCCATGCCGCCATCGCCTATGCCAAGGCAAACAACCGCCAGCGGATGATGGCCTGTACCACCTCAATCGGCCCCGGCGCTGCCAACATGGTCACCGCCGCCGCGCTGGCCCATGTAAACCGCCTGCCGGTCCTCTTCCTGCCGGGGGACACCTTTGCCAACCGCACCCCTGATCCGGTTCTGCAACAGCTTGAAAACTTCACCGACCCGGGCATTTCCACCAACGACTGTTTCCGGCCGGTTTCCCGCTACTTCGACCGCATCACCCGCCCGGAACAGATCATTACCAGCCTGCCACAGGCACTGCGGGTACTGACTGACCCGGCTGAATGCGGCCCGGTCACCCTGGCGCTGAGTCAGGATGTACAGGCTGAAGCATACGACTACCCGGAAAGTTTTTTTGCCCTGAAAGTCCACCGCCTGCGCCGTCAGCCAGCGGATAGTCAGGAACTGGCGGATGCTGTTAAAGCGCTGCAACAGGCAAAACAGCCGCTGCTGGTTGCCGGTGGCGGGGTGCACTATTCCGACGCCTGCCAGCGACTGCAGCAATTCGCTGAACAACACAATATCCCGGTAGCTGAAACCCAGGCAGGCAAAGGTGCACTGGCCTGGGACCATCCCAACTATGTGGGTGCGATTGGCGTGACCGGTGCCGCTGCCGCCAACAAAATGGCCGACGAAGCCGATCTTATTCTGGCGGTCGGCACCCGCTTACAAGATTTCACTACCGCCTCCCGTACCCTGTTCAGCGATAAGCCGCTGATCCAGCTGAATGTCGCCGGCTTTGACGCCATCAAACATAACGCCCAGCCTCTGGTGACCGATGCGCGGCTGGGTCTGCATATGCTCAGTGATCAGCTGCAAAGCTGGCAAGCCGGCCACCACTGGCTGCAAACCGGCCAGCAGGCAATTGCTGAATGGAACGCTTATTACGACACAGTAACCGCCGCAGAAGGCATAGAAACACACACCGGCCTGCCTTCCGACGCTCAGGTACTGGGAGCAGTCAAACGTGCAGGCAGTCCGGAAGACGTCATCGTCTGCGCCGCCGGAGGTTTACCGGGAGAGTTACACAAACTGTGGCGCACCGACCATCAGAAGGGCTATCACCTGGAATATGGCTACTCCTGCATGGGATATGAAATTGCCGGCGGCATGGGCGTCAAGATGGCCAGCCCGGAACGTGAGGTGATCGTGGTTGTCGGCGACGGCTCCTACATGATGCTTAACTCAGAACTGGCCACCAGCGTGATGCTCGGCCTGAAAATCATCGTAATTGTTCTGGACAACCGGGGTTTTGGCTGCATCAACCGTCTGCAAAACGCCACCGGCGGCGCGGCATTTAACAACCTGCTGGAAAATTGCCAGAGCACCGAACAGGGTGCCCCTAAACTGGACTTTGCCGGCCATGCCCAGGCCATGGGCGCCCTGGCTGAAAAAGTCACCGGCATCAGAGAACTGGAAAGAGCGATGCTGCGTGCCCGCGACGCAGAACAATCATACGTTATTACCCTGGACACCGATCCGTACTGCACCTCAGAAGGCGGGTACTGGTGGGATGTTGCAGTGCCTGAAGTGTCTGCCCGCGACAGCGTGAACCGGGCACATACAGATTATCAGGATGCCAAGCGTAAACAGCCTTACTGAATACGAGTATTTTTTTGGAGAACACAGACATGACCGTCCGTATCGGTATTAATCCCCTGACCTGGACCAACGACGACCTACCGTCACTGGGTGCGCAAACCCCGCTGGAAACCTGCCTGAGCGAGGGTAAACAGGCAGGCTTCGCCGGCTTTGAACTGGGGAATAAGTTTCCCCGCCAGTCTGACGTACTGGGCCCGATTCTGGATAATCACGGCCTGCAGCTGGTATCCGGCTGGTTCAGCGGCCAGTTGCTGACCCGCAGTATTGAAGAAGAACTTGCCGCCATCGAAGACCATCTGACCCTGCTGCAAAACCTGGGAGCTACCGCCATGGTGTACTGTGAAGTAACCGGCTGTATTCACGGCGACCAGCAAACACCGGTGTCCCGGCGTCCACGCATGCCGGCGGATCAGTGGCAAAGCTACGGGGAAAAGCTGACAAAGGTGGCTGAGTATACCCGCTCCCGGGGGGTAAAGATTGCTTATCATCATCACATGGGCACTGTCATTGAAACCGAACAGGAAATAGACCTGCTGATGCAACATACCGGTCCGGCGGTTGGCCTGTTACTGGATACCGGCCATCTGACCTATGCCGGAGGCGACCCCATCGCCGTGCAGCAACGCCATGCCGCCCGGATCAACCACGTGCACTGTAAAGATATTCGCGCCAGTGTGCTGGCCGATGTAAAGAACCGGGACATGAGCTTTCTCGATGCTGTTTTGAATGGTGTATTCACCGTCCCCGGGGACGGCTGCATTGATTACGCGACCCTGTTCCGGGCCCTGAAGACCTCCGGCTATTCCGGCTGGCTGGTTGTGGAAGCCGAACAGGACCCCGCCATTGCCCACCCCCTGACATACGCCACGATGGGTGCGAATAACCTGAAACAGCTGTGTCAGGATGCAGGCATTACGCTAAGTCCCTGAACCTGAGATACAAACCGGGTATGCCTGGCAGAAATCCTGCCATGCATACCGGGTATAAATGCCAACTTCTGCCCCCTGGCACCCCATCAAGTAAGCTTTGTAACCCTGAACCTGAGGAGTCACTTATGAACACAATCCGGGTCGCGATTAACGGTTTTGGCCGCATTGGCCGTAATATCCTGCGGGCACTGTACGAATCCGGCTACCGGGATAAAATTCAGGTGGTGGCCATCAACGATCTGGGAGATGCCGGAATCAATGCCCACCTGCTACAGTACGACACGGTTCACGGGCGCTTTAACCAGCCGGTATCCGTCGAAGAAAACCAGCTCACCGTTGCCGGAGACCCAATCCGGATATGCTCACAACGCAATCCGGCAGACTTACCCTGGCAGGCACTGAAGGTCGATGTGGTGTACGAATGTACCGGCCTGTTCACCAGCCGGGAAAGCGCCGCTGCGCATTTACAGGCCGGTGCCCGTAAAGTCATCATATCCGCCCCGGCCAGCGACGTGGATGCCACCATTGTGTATGGCATTAATGATCACCTGCTGGATGGCAGCCAGACAATCATTTCTAACGCATCCTGCACGACTAACTGTCTGGCACCGGTTACCAAATTACTGAATGACAGCATTGGCATTGAAAGTGGCCTGATGACAACCATTCACGCCTACACCAACGATCAGAAACTTAGCGACGTATATCACACTGACCTTTACCGGGCCCGGGCTGCCGCCCAGTCGATGATTCCGACCAAAACCGGCGCAGCCTCTGCCGTCGGGCTGGTACTGCCAGAACTGAAAGGCAAACTGGACGGTATGGCGGTAAGGGTGCCAACCATTAATGTTTCTCTGGTGGATCTGAACTTTATTGCTGCACGTAACACCAGCACTGCAGAAATAAACAGTCTTATAGCAGAAGCCGCCGGCGGTTTCCTGAAAGGGATTCTGGAAGTTAACGAGCTGCCGCTGGTATCAGTCGATTTTAATCACAACCCGGCCTCCTCCGTATTTGATGCTACCCAAACCCGGACCAATGGCCGGCTGGTTAAAGTCATGGCCTGGTATGACAACGAATGGGGCTTCTCTAACCGGATGCTGGATAACACACTGGCGCTGTGTCAGAAAAACCTCTGAGACGCGGGGCGCATCAGTAGCGCCCCCTGACGATAACACCCGCCAAAGAGCTGTTCGCTGATCCCTGCCGCTGCAATACAGTGAAGCAGCAGAGATCAGCAGCTCTTTTCAGTGACGCCTGCGTTCCGAATTAAAATGAATATCTGACCACCCTGACCGCCCTGTCTCCCGGTCAACCGCCGGCTGAGCATTAGCTTACTGCCCGGCGTTACCTCCTGCCTGACACTCGCTGCCGCCTGCTCCTCCAGGGCAGGCCAGCACTTCGACATTTTTTCCACAGCCCGTCCCGATAATAGCCTGCATTTAACCACCCGGAGACCACTATGAAACCCGGTTATACAGGCCTGAAACGGCTTTGCTTTGCTACCGGATATTCGATCAAAGGACTGATCGCGGCCTGGAAACACGAGGCCGCCATCCGCCAGGAAACCCTACTGCTACTCGCAGGTACAGTTGTTGCGGTACTTCTTCCGGTCACCCAGACCGAACGGATCCTGCTGATTGGCAGCCTGATTATTCTGCTGATTACCGAGCTGCTCAACTCAGCCGTTGAAGCGGTGGTCGACCGGATTGGTCCGGAACACCATGAACTGAGCGGCCGCGCCAAGGACATTGGCTCAGCGGCAGTGTTTGTCTGCCTGCTCGGTACCGCCGCCCTCTGGATAACTCTGTTACTGCCTCTGGTGTACTAAGATGTCATACCCAGCTGTTCTGCAACGCCTCAGGCTGCCGCAACTGAGCATTGCTCAGATGACCTTCTGCCTGACACTTTATTATGTGCTGATACTTAACCTGCCCCTTTTCAGGGAGTTCTACAGTATTCTTTCTGCCGCTGATGCGGTGAAAACCGGTTTTGTCATATCCATCCCCTTCTTCATTTTTGCCGTTATCTATCTGGTGTTTAATCTGGCGGTCTGGCCCTACATTACCAAGCCACTGTTCAGCCTGATTCTGATCACGTCCAGCATGGTCAGCTACTCCATGTACAACTACGGCATTTATATCGACTACGGCATGGTGGAAAATATCTTTGAAACCGATACTGCCGAAGCCAGTGCCTATGTCAGTCTCTATTCAGCTTGCTGGGTATTGCTGCTGGGCATCCTTCCGGCGCTGCTGCTGATCAGCACCCGGCGGCGCAAACAGACGATCCTCTCACTGCTGCTGGAAAAATGCCTCGGGATTGCCACAGCAGTGGGCATTATTCTGGTGATCTTCTGGCTCTACTATCAGGATTACAGCTCGGTTGGCCGTAACAATCACTACCTGAAAAAGATGATTGTCCCCACCGAATACATCTACAGCACCGCCAACTACGTCAATCAAACCTACCTGACCGAACCTGTCAGCCATACGCAGATTGGCACGGATGCGCAGCAAAAACCCGCCGCCACCCGCAGCGAAAAACCCACCCTGATGGTGTTTGTACTGGGCGAAACCGCCCGGGCACAAAACTATGAACTCAATGGCTACCCCCGGGCAACCAACCGTTACACCCGGGATATGAACGTCATTTCATTTCAGGACGTCACGTCCTGCGGTACCGCCACAGCACTCTCTGTGCCCTGTATGTTTTCAAACCTGAACCGCGAAGATTACGATAAACAGATAGCCGCTAATCAGGATAACCTGCTCGATATTCTGCAAAGGGCCGGCATCGATATACTCTGGAAAGAAAATGACGGTGGCGATAAAGGCGTCGCTGACCGGGTGAAAAGCGAAGTCATCGAGCGGGGCAGCAGCCATCCGCTGTGTAACGGTAAAACCTGCTACGACATGGCCTTGCTGGATAACTTTTCGAATAATGTCAGCAGCCTGAAAAACAACCGGCTGATCGCCCTGCACCTGATCGGCAGCCACGGCCCGACCTATTACCAGCGCTATCCGGCAGAGTTTAAAGCCTTTACCCCTGACTGCCCCCGCAGCGACATAGAGAACTGTGAGATCAGCGAAATCGTCAACACTTACGACAACACCCTGCTCTACACTGACTATGTCATCAGCCAGACCATTGAAAAACTGAAGGCACTTGAATCAGAGTACAACACGGCACTGTTTTATATTTCTGATCATGGGGAATCGCTGGGAGAAAACGGTGTGTTCCTGCACGGCATTCCCTATCTTCTGGCACCGGAGACCCAGAAAAAAGTCCCTCTGATCACCTGGTTCTCAGACGGTTTCCTGCGTCAGAAGAACCTCAGTACTGATTGCCTGAAGAAACAGGCCCAGTCAGGCAGCTATTCCCATGACAATGTATTCCACAGCATGCTGGGGATCATGGACGTGACAACATCTGTCTACACCCCTTCGCTGGATCTGTTTGCTGAATGCCGGCAATAAGCTATCGACTGCGGGCCTCACGCCGGTAACGGCTGGGGCTCTCACCGTAAAAATTGCTGAACTCCCGGGAAAACACCGCCAGTGAATTAAAGCCGGTACGCACCGCAATTTCCTGCATACTGTGACGGCTGTCCACCACCAGCCGCCGGGCAGCCTGAAGCCGCAGACGCTTATAATACTGATGCGGGCTGATATCCAGCCGGCGCCGGAACAGGTTCTCCAGGCTGCGCACACTGAAGCCAAGGGCATCCGCCACTTCCTGGGTTTTTAACGGGCTGTCCAGATGCGCTTCCATCATCCGCACCGCCGCACTTAGCTGCGGCTCATGTTGTTCCAGCGCTCCCAGAGATACCAGCGGTTGCGGTGAATCTGCCTGAGCTTTACCGTCATAAATAAAGGCGCTGGCCACTTCCAGTGCCAGGGTATGCCCGTAACGGCTGCGGATCAGATACAGAATGAGATCGAAGGTTGGTGCCGCCCCGCCCGTGGTAAAAATCCGGCCATCCACCACATAACGGTCAGGGCGTACCTCTACCCTTGGATAGCGGTCCCTGAAATCCTCAAGATCTTCCCAGTGCGTCGTCGCACTCTTACCTTCCAGCAGCCCGGCCCTTGCCAGCACCCAGCTGCCGGATTCTACTCCGCCCACATAGGAGAAATCCCTGGCAAACTGTCTGAATCCGGCCAGCCGCTGTTTATCCATATGCTTCTCATGGTGAAACGCGGCAATGCAAATCAGCAGATCACGCTGCAACGCTGTGTCCTGCATGGTCGATTGCATTGAGCCCTGTGGATGAATCGGCTGCCCGCAGGACAACACCGCCGGCTCCCCGTCCAGAGTAATTACCCGCCACGAAAATAACGTGCGCCGGGAAATCCGGTTAGCCGCCCGCATGGTATCCAGCGTCGACGCCAGTGACATCAGGGATGAATCCGGCATCAGCAGAATCACCACATTCAGACTGTCATTAGCAGGGCTGAACAAGCTCATAAATACCACTCCGGTCAGAAAGAAAACCCATTAAAATCGCAAAAAAACACCCGTCTTTTGCGCAAAATATCAAATCATATTCGCTAAGTGCAAACTAAACAGGCATACCCCGTGCAATTATTGGCATATTCCGGTGCACAACAACGGGAACAATCCCTGTGCTCCAGCAAACAACAATAATCCAGTTAAGACTGATATACGCGGAGCCCGCTATGCCTTTACAGCCGAATACCAAACCTTTCATTACCTGTGCCGTAACCGGTTCCGGCGGAACCCAGGACCGTTCCCCTCATGTACCGCGCAGCCCGGAGCAAATCGCCAACGACTGTATCGATGCCGCTAAGGCGGGTGCCGCTGTCGTTCACTGCCACGTGCGTGAGCCTGACACCGGCAAGCCAAGCCGCCGGGTTGAACTGTACCGCGAACTGACCGAACGGGTCCGTGATGCGGAAGTGGATGTTGTTCTGAACCTGACTGCCGGTATGGGCGGCGACATCGTATTCGGTAACACCGAAGCGCCGTTCCCACTGAACGAAGCAGCGACGGATATGGTTGGCGCAACCGAGCGTATGGAACACGTACGCCAGTGCCTGCCGGAAATCTGCACCCTGGACTGCGGCACCATGAACTTTGCCGAAGCCGATTACGTGATGACCAACACCCCGGGCATGCTGCGGGCAATGGGTAAAATGATGACAGATCTGGGCGTGCGTCCGGAAATCGAAGCATTCGATACCGGTCACCTGTGGCTGGCCAAACAACTGGTATCCGAAGGCATCATCGAAGATCCGGTCATGATCCAGCTGTGCATGGGCATCCCATGGGGTGCCCCGGATGATCTGAACACCTTCATGGCCATGGTAAACAATATTCCGGAAAGCTGGACCTTCTCTGCTTTCTCTATTGGCCGTAACCAGATGCCGTTTGCTGCTGCCGCCATGCTGGCCGGCGGTAATATCCGCGTCGGTCTGGAAGACAACCTGTGGCTGGGTAAAGGCCAGTTGGCAACCAACGCCCAACTGGTAGAAAAAGCCGCGACGATCGTCACCAACATGGGGGCTACCCTGATGACGCCGGCGGAAGTACGGGAAAAAATGCAGCTGACCAAGCGCGCCCCGCTGGCACTGTAAAACCGCCTGAACATCAGCAGCCACCGGGCTGCTGATTTGTCTGACCGCCCCACTGGGCCCGAGATAGAAAGAGACAGATATGAATAAAATTGCAGCCTGTATAGGCGGTGGTGTTATCGGTGGCGGCTGGGTCGCCCGTTTTCTTTTACACGGCTGGGATGTCCGCCTGTTTGATCCGGCGCCGGATGCCGAACGCAAAGTTAACGAAGTCATCAGTAACGCCCGTCGCGCACTGCCAGCACTGGCAGATGTTGCAATGCCTGAAGAAGGCACTCTGACGCTCTGCACCACACTGGAAGAAGCTGTCAGTGAAGCACAATGGATTCAGGAAAGCGTGCCGGAACGCCTTGACCTGAAACACAAGGTGATGGCCTCCATTCAGGCTGCCTGCCGTACTGATGCCATTATCGGCTCCTCCACGTCCGGGTTTAAACCGTCGGAACTGCAGGAAAGCGCGGCAAATCCCGGCCAGATCATGGTCGCTCACCCGTTTAACCCGGTCTATCTGGTGCCGCTGGTTGAGGTGGTCCCAAGCGAGAAGTGTTCGCTGGAACAGGTTGCAGCTGCTAAAGATATTCTGGACGGCATCGGCATGAAACCGCTGGTTGTTCGCAAAGAAATTGATGCCCACATCGCCGACCGGCTACTGGAAGCTGTATGGCGGGAAGGCCTCTGGCTGATCAACGATGATGTCGCCACCACTGAAGAAATTGATGACGCTATCCGCTTTGGCTTCGGCCTGCGCTGGGCGCAAATGGGCCTGTTCGAAACTTACCGGATCGCCGGTGGTGAAGCAGGCATGGCGCACTTCATTGGCCAGTTTGGCCCGGCACTGGCCTGGCCATGGACCAAGCTTATGGACGTACCGGAACTGACCGATGAACTGATTCAGAAGATCGCTGATCAGTCAGATGCGCAGTCCGGTATGTACGACCTGCGCCAGCTGGAACAGATCCGGGACGACAACCTGGTGGGTATCATGCGGGTTCAGAAAAATGCCGACTGGGGTGTGGGTGCCATGCTGCGCGAGCACGATCAGCGGCTGAAGGCAATGACCCCGGAACAGGCTGCACCTGAAATCAGCGCCGAGCCCCTGCCAATGTTCAGCGGTAAAGTACTGCCCGCATGGATCGACTACAACGGCCACATGAATGAAGCAAACTATCTGCGGGTATTCAGTGATGCCACTGACAACTTCATGGCGTTTGTCGGCGTAGATGATGACTACATCCAGGCCGGCCAGAGTTACTACACCGTAGAGACGCATATTCGCCACCTGGACGATATAAAGCTGGGGCAGGGCGTTGAAGTCCGTACCCAACTGATCGCCCAGAGCGCGAAAAAAATGCACCTGTTCCACTTTATGTATAACCGGGAGACCGGCGCACTGATCGCCACCGGCGAACACATGCTGCTGCACGTGGACATCAATGCCGGAAAAACCTGCCCGGCAACAGAGACTGTACAGGCTAAGCTTGCCGCTGTATTTAACAGCCACGCCGACTTGCCTGTACCGGAAGGTGCAGGGAATGCCATCGGGAGCAAATAGCCCGGATACATTCAGCGGTTCTGCTACCTGAACCGGCCCCCCGACGGACTGCCTTTGCAGTCCGTTTTAGGTTTTATAATCATAAACTTAATGCACCACGCGAAAGTCATCATTGTGACAGATAAAACGGTTCCCATACGTTATGCATCATGTATAGTTTCAAAACACTGCATACTTTGTGGATATTTCTTAGATTTATCTGTCGCTGGAAAAGGATCACACGATGGCCACGTTCTCCCTCGGAGGCTCTCTGGATAATGAACTCTTCGCTGAGGCCTATGACGAATTTCTCGAGCAGTACCGGCTATGTGAATCCAGCATCGTTGATCTGGAACACTCTCCGGAAGACGCTGCACTGCTCGATGACCTCTTCCGCACAGTGCATACCGTAAAAGCGAACTCGAGCATGCTCAGCTTTGCGCCAATGGTCATCATTCTTCAGGAACTGGAAAATGTTCTGGATCTGGTCCGGGAAGGACAGATTCCGTTCTCTGACCGTGCCGGTGATCTGGTATTACTGCTGATGGATAAAGCCCGTGATTTCATGGAACAGTACCACAGCGCTCAGCAAGTCGAATACGACGATGCCCTCTATGAGGCCGTCAAAGCTGGCCTGCAAAGGCTTTCCATGGCGCCACCTGAAATGGTCGCTCCCTTGCTGGTGAACATTATCGCACTGGTAGACCCGAACACCCGTCAGGTTCCCCTTGAAGAAAAACACTGGCTGGATACCTTTACTGAACCCAGTGCTGATCTCAGTTTTCTCTACAATATGGCACAAGCCTGCGAACAGCGTGTGGGCTACTGGCAGGGCCGCACCGACCGGGTGGTTAAACTTGCCCTGGCCGTCAATGAAGCCGGCGGCAGCCCGGTAGATGCCAATGCGCTGGCGGCCTCGCTTTTCACCCACGACATTGCCATGGCATTTCTGCCAACGTCTTTACTGACCAAGCAAAGCTCACTGGATGACCATCAGACAAAACTGATGCGCCAGCATGTTCAGGTGTCGGCACACCTGATGCGCTCAATGTTTGATTCTCAGAACGCCGGCACCATGCTGATGCAACATCAGGAGCTGTTAAGTGGCAGCGGCTACCCCAAAGGTCTGAGCGGTAACCAGATCTGTACCGGCGCCAAAATTATCGCCATTGTCCATACCTTTGAAGCCATCACCCACGGCCACACCAGCACCTCCCTGCACAAACGCCCACTGATGCGGGCTTTGCTCGAAATCAGCAACAAAGCCGGCGTTGATTTTGACAAACAGTGGGTGGAAATATTTATGAAAGTGGTCCGCGAACAGCAGCAATAAAGTTGCCGTTAACAATTGAGACCCGGTCTGTCTGATATAAGAATGCTCTGCCTGCCGGCAAAGCATAATCACAGTAAAACCCTGCTGATCAGCCTTGTTTGGCTGCCCCCTGCCGGGCTTTAAAGCGTGGATTTGATTTACAGATCACGTACAAACGCCCCCGGCGTTTAACCACCTGACAATCCGGATGACGCTTTTTTGCTGACTTCAGCGAATTCAGAACCTGCATATATCCTCCTTTCAGGCCTTACCGGCACGCTTACCAAAACGCTTATTGAACTGAGCAATACGGCCCTCAGACTGCACTTTACGTTTTTCCCCGGTATACACCGGATGTGAAGCGCTGGAAACATCCAGATTAATCAGCGGATAGGTTTTACCGTCTTCCCACACCACCGTCTGATTACTCTTGCACGTCGAACGGATACGGAAGTCACGGCTGCAGCTGGTATCGCGAAAAATGACATAGTCGTACTCGGGGTGAATACCCTTTTTCATCACACTCTCCAATAATGTTATGATATAACATATATTATATTTGCGAATACCTCTCATTTGCAACCCGGTTTAATATACCTACTGATAAATAAAAATCAGCCCACTAAACTCGCAGCCATAGTTTCTGACAGGCAATAAAAATCCCCGGGGTCTTTACAGACGCCGGGGATTCTTCAGCGAACCGGCTGATTAACAGCCGGCAGATGCCAGGGGGATGATTTCAGCTCTGTCAACCAGCCTGATGAACCAACCTCTCTACAGAACGGATCACCTGACTATATGAGAACAACCGGGTACTGTTTTTATAACGGCCAGCGATTAACTGACTGGCTTGTCTGAATGACGCATTCCCGATCACAGACATGATCAGGTACATGGTTTGCTCAACCGAAGCAGCTCTTGGCAACGTTACTCCTACTCCCAATTGCTCAATCATCCGTGAAGTTTCTGTCTGCTCAAGCTGAGACGGACATACCAGTTGCGGGGCACCGGCCAGCAACGTTTCATAAACAAGCTCTTTACTCGCATGATTAATGACCAAATCTGCAGTTTCAATCAACTCCCCTGCATAAACAGGCTGGCTAAAGACTCTCAGGTTTTCTGTACTTATCCTGTTCCTGACCTTATCTGTCATATCCGGACAACAACATATAACGTCGTAATTCAAATTCTGCAAAGCGTAAATAACTGATTTGGTCGCCTGAACCTGTGCTTTTAAATACACAAATACCTTAGGTTTACCCTTATCTTTCCAGGCCACGCGCTGAAAGTTTTGGTTGTGGGGGTCAGGCTTTATGTATAACGTTTTATCCGGATCTCTCTGATAATGATCCAGCTCCGGAAGTGTCGTCAGCAACGTCAGATCGGCATTAAAAAGATCACTGATATATTTAACCGGTTTGGTATCCGGTAACAAAATACTGTTAATCACATCTACCACATGGCTTTCATGCTGAGCAGCATCACGCTTTGCATGAACAGACCAGGGCAGTAAAACTCTGCAAGGCAAATCAGGTTTCAGTTCAGCAAACCCCGAACCAACCAGCACTTTTTTAAATGAATAACCTTTTGATGCAATCAGTGGTGTCGGGGCATAATCAAACATAACAAGATCAGGTTTAACTAAATCAAACATGCTGTGCCATGACTGTAAAAGGGCTTGTAATGTCTGTGGCGCAGCATAACCTCTGCCCAGCAAAATACTCCCCAAACAAGCAGTAACTTCAGGCCTGCTATTCTGATCCAGTATATAAGGGCACTGAAGCACCCTTAACTTCCCGGAAAAACCGAACATCGGCAACTACCCCATGTCTTTGGTCACCAGTGTTACGTTATGCTGCTCAATGAGTACATGAATAAACGGCGCAAGATGCCTGATATGACCAAGCCCGTCACCAAACTCCCAGACAATCAGTATATTAGCCATGTAAGCCTTACCTGCTGCATCGATTCCTTTCTCTGCAAGCCCCCGCTTTAACGCACTGAACACTTAAAACGGGGAACTCTGTCAGTGACTTTTCCAACTGGCAGCCAACACCGGCTGTAAAGTATCTCTTACGGGCTGGGGAATCACACCCCCGTCTCCTTCCGGCGCAGCGAAAGCAGCCATTGCATTCACCAGTTGATTTACCTGGCTGTGACGTAACACTGCAGCATCGGTTTCGATCTGATCCAGCTGAGCATCAGAGCCGGTATACCAGTCATCCACCGTTACCTGATCATCAGTACCGACAACACTGATTCGCAAGTCTTCACCGTGGCGGCTAAACCACAGTTCATCTGCCGTTATATCACGGTCAAAAATCAGCGTATCGTGGCCTGCGGCATCAGCCTGAGCAATTACATCCTGCCCATCGCCTCTGGCGAAATAATAACCTTCGTCACTGCCGGTATCTGTGCTCATTTCCAATCCTTTGTCAGCATCATTCGCACCGCGGTTACCACCCTCATCAAAAAAGATAATCTGCGGTGGTTCATTCACATCCCGCACGGCGATGGTGAAATCCTCTTCCGCGCTGCCACCGGGACTGCTGGCCCGCACCCGGATGGTATGGCTGTCAGCCGCTTCATAATTCAGGTTGCCTGCCACCGTGACTTCGCCAGTCCGGGCATCGATGCTAAACCGGCCACCGGCATCATCCACCAGACTGTAAGTATCCGCATTTATTGCACGGGCAGTCACACCTGTCTTAGTGCCCACCGGGCTGTTTTCATCCACGGCGTTATCGGCGCTGTCACTGTCGGTTAGCGGGCCCGGTGCAAGGTCAAAGATAATCACCGGCGGTTCATTCACATCCTGCACGGCGATGGTGAAATTCTCTTCCGCGCTGCCACCGGGACTGCTGGCCCGCACCCGGATGGTATGGCTGTCGGCCGCTTCATAATTCAGGCAACCTGCCACCGTGATTTCACCGGTCCGGGGGTCGATGGCAAACCGGCCACCGGCATCATCCACCAGACTGTAAGTATCCGCATTTAATGCACGGGCAGTCACACCCACCTTAGTGCCCACCGGGCTATTTTCATCCACAGCGTTATCGGCGCTGTCACTGTCGGTTAGCGGGCCCGACGCTACATCAAAGATAATCACCGGCGGTTCATTCACATCCCGCACTGCAATGGTGAAATCCTCTTCCGCGCTGCCACCGGCACCGCTGGCCCGTACCCGGATGGTATGGCTGTCGGCTGCTTCATGGTTCAGGCTGCCTGCCACCGTGACTTCACCGGTCCGGGCATCAATGGCAAACCGACCACCGGCATCATCCACCAGACTGTAAGTATCTGCATTTATTGCACGGGCAGTCACACCTGTTTTAGTGCCCACCGGGCTGTTTTCATCCACAGCGTTATCGGCGCTGTCACTGTCGGTTAGCGGACCCGGCGCTACATCAAAGATAATCACCGGCGGTTCATTCACATCCCGCACTGCAATGGTGAAATCCTCTTCCGCGCTGCCACCGGCACCGCTGGCCCGTACCCGGATGGTATGGCTGTCGGCTGCTTCATGGTTCAGGCTGCCTGCCACCGTGACTTCACCGGTCCGGGGGGCGATGGCAAACCGGCCGCCGGCATCATCCACAAGACTGTAAGTATCCGCATTTATTGCACGGGCAGTCACACCTACCTTAGTGCCCACCGGGCTGTTTTCATCCACGGCGTTATCGGCGCTGTCACTGTCGGTCACTCTGCCAGGGCCTGTTGGCAACTGTGTCACAGCGTTAAGCTGTGCCTGAATATCCTGTGCGGTTATTTCGCCGTTATTCGTCACGATCCGGGCAACAGCATCTGCCCGCAAAGTCATCCAGTCCGTCACACGAATAGAATCCGTTGCCGAAAGCTTAATGATTAAATCATCTCCTTCAGTTTCAAATAACAACGCATCAGTAGCAATTTCAGAGGTAATTTCAATGGTGTTTACGCCTTCACTGTCCGAAAGGGTATCGGCACCGTCTCCTGAAGCAAAGTAATAAGTATCGTTGCCCTGACCACCGGCTAGGTGATCGTTACCTGCCCCACCGGTAATCCGGTCAACCACGGAAGTGCCTTTTATGGTGTTATCACCGGCATCCCCTTTCAGGTCAAATCCTAAAGCCACCAGCTCTTCATAGGTATAGCCCACGCCATTGAATTCGAAATAGTGAATATCGCGGTGGCCACCGAGCACATCATCCCGGTCAAAATTGACCAGATGGATTTCGCCTTCCATACCCGCAAAGGTAATTTTTAATGACCCGTAACTAAGCGACGGATTTAACGCAGGGCGAATGCCAAACCGGTACGGAGTATTAAAAATCAGCCTGTTATAGCCTCCCAAATCAGAAATATAATATTTATTTTTTAAGATATCGCTGAATGAATATGAATCAGAACCTTTTCCGCTGTATACCCTGAAATCACGGTAAATTCTGCGGCGAAGCGTGATATAACGGCGGGGCGATCTGAAAGCAATATGATTATTACCGCCACCGGTATTCACCGTATAGCTTTGCCGTTGGCTTGTATCCGTAAATGTGGAAGGGTCGATACTGATGTAATCATTCCTGTCAGACAGTGATAACACCCTATCTGTTTTATTCGACGGGTTAAAAACAACATAATTATCAAACGAAGCTTTATCTAACTGGCCATTCATATCTGCTGTAATGGTGGCAACCGATTCAGCGCCAGAACTGTCCCGAACCGTATATTCAATTAACACCTGTTCCGATTCAGAATCCGGCAGATAATCATAGGCCCCGCTGGCATCATAATGCACCTTACCGTTTGCAACGCTGACCTGACCATAACCCTCTAATATCCGCGCCGAAACTAATTCAAGGGTATCCGGCACATTCACTGAGTCTGGGTCATAGTCATTCACCAGCGGGTTGTATTCAAAACGGTCGGAAGACTTTGCCGCATAAGACACTGAAGACACATGCAACACCCCGGGAGAACTCCATACCGAGAGCACCTCATCACCTCTCACAATAGTATTGTAAGCATACTCACCGGCATCAGGATACGGATCACCGCTCCAAGGATGCATCGCATCATAATAATCATCAATAAACACCCCATAACTGTTCACGGGCTGCGCCGATAACAGTAAATCGTCACCTATTTGCTCACCGATAGCAGAAATAAAACGCCCTTTTATTTCATATAAACCCTGGTCATTCTGTTCACTGAAGGTAATAAACACAGCATTACCAGAGCCCGGGTTATCTACATAGTCCACATCAATAATATTCTGTGTATCAGAAAATTCTGACATCCGTTTCAGATCTGAATAAATGCCGTCCGCAGTATTAACGACGGTATAATACAACTGAGATCCGGACCACTGACGATTTGTAAACTGGGTTTTACTTCCGTAAGAATACAGCTGGGAAAGAAATTCCCGCCCCTCATTAAAGAGGCCTTCACCAAAATCGATGATAATCATCAGTCTGTCATCTGACAGCCTGAATACATACCCCTCATTGTACCCCAGGCCTAATTCCGGATAGTCAATCTCATAGCGGTAATCGCTGAGTGAATCAGAAGAATCCGGACCAAGATTCTGATTAATCAACTGCACCGATAATGACTGATTAGTGCCCATAAGCAGGGCAACCTCGTTATCAGAGACCCTGATGACCGAGTCGTCGATATAACCATAACCCCCTCCGGCATATATCGATTTCTGAGTTAAAGTCTGAGTATCACTAACGGTATAACCATAAGTATTCCGGTCAGGGGAAAATTCCCACAATACCCCTTTTCGATCTCCCTCAGACCAGACCACTTCCGCAGTATCTGCATTGGGGAAATAAATACTCCTGTCCTGGTAAGCAACATAACTTCTATCAGACACAGTTAAATCATCATTAACTGTCCGTTCATAAAAACTATAACGGCCTTCATAGGGTTCACTCTCAGCACCTTTCTGCCTGGTAAGGATTTTTACTTTGCCGTTCTCCTGATAAATACGGATTAAATAACTGTCATGAGGTAAATCAAAGGTTTTCACCTCGGAAGCAACAGAAACATCTGTCGCCAGTTTTTGATAATGCCATTCAATGCTTGAACCGTTTGTCTCTCCCTGCCAGAAAACAAGGGTGTCATCCCCCTGCTTTTCTATCCAGAAATCTCCGAACCTTGGTTTTCCGGGATCACTTTTCAGCTGCACTGTATAATTTTTACGTGACGCAGACTCCGCCGGTACCAGCACGTCATCTACGGCCACGGGGGCATCATTAGTGTTTTTGATCTGTATATTAAACTGGTTTTCAGCCGTTAGGCCGCCATTATCTGTAGCAATAACCTTAAGGGATACATCACCCACATCATGGTTTTCAGGTATGCCCGATAACACCTGGGTAGCTCCATCAAAGGTCAGCCAGGCCGGCAGGGGCGAACCGTCTGCAAGCATTACCTGAAAGGTCAGTGATCCGGGATCTTCATCTGTGAAATAATCTGCGACGGGCAGCGTAAATACTGAATCCTCATCGACAGACAATGACGCTATATTCTGCGCCACGGGTGCAAAGTTAAGCGCAGCGGTTACCTCGGTCTGGCTCATAACACTGCCATCAGGCAGTGTTATGCTTTTAAACGTTGCAGCCTTCCAGTTTTCAATAATAAGCGTTGCATCACCCAGTACGATTTCAAGATCATCCCCGGCTAAGTTAAACCCGGCTTCGCCTGTAAAAGCCGATTTAACTTCCAGGCTATTTTACCCTTCGTGATCAACGATCCGCGTATGAGAATTTTCGCCAAGGGTAACACGGTAGGTATCATTACCCCCGCCGCCATACAGCAGATTATTGCCCTCTCCGGCAATAATCAGGTCGTCACCGGCACCGGCCCACACCGTGTCATTACCTTTACCGGTATCAATCCGGTCATTCCCTTCTCCGCCAGACAGCGTGTCGTCATACCTTCCGCCCAACAGCACATCATCGCCATCAGTCCCCTCAGCGTCGACCGGCGTAATCAGTTTATCCTTCAGCAGTGCTGCAAGGCTGTACACGTCACCGGTTTCTGTGAATTCAAACTGGCTGATGCTGCCAAGCACACCGTAAGTCAGTGCAATACCTTCCCCAAAATATTTAATAAAAAGAGTATTACTGTCTGTTTCTAAACTCAGGTCATCAACCCGGATTCCCGGGCCAAATACGATCTTGTTGTTTTCCCCGGTTAAATCATGAATATTGTCTGCCGCACCATTTTCAGCTACCGCATCCCCAATATTAAAACGGTAAGTATCATCTCCTTCACCACCGATCAGCAGATCAGCCCCCCGGCCTCCGCTGAAAGTATCGTTGCCGGCGCCCCCCTGAAGAAGATCATTCAGCTTTCCGCCTGTCAGCACATCTGCAGCATCTGTCCCCTGAGCCTTAACCGGGTTAATCAGCTGCGTTCCCATCAGCTGTGCATAGCTGTAAAGCCCACCGGTTTCCGTAAACTCAAACTGGCTGATACTGCCAAGTACACCGTTTTCCAGATAAATATACTCTTCCTGATACTGAACGATCAGATCGCTCCCCTGGGTTTGCAGAATCAGATCTTCAGCACGGATACCCGGGCCAAAAACAAGTCTGTTATCTTCCCCGGGGAAATCCTCAATATATTCAGGCTTACCGTCTACAAGTACAGCATCTCCAATGCTGAAGTGGTAAGTGTCACGCCCTTCTCCACCGGCAAAAATGTCACGTCCCCCGCCACCGGTAAAGGTATCATTACCGGCACCTCCGCGGAGAACATCATTCAGCTTTCCGCCTGTCAATACATCATCAGCATCTGTACCTTGCGTATTTACTCGGTTGATCAGTTGCGTTGCCATCAGCGTTGCAAGGCTGACAACCTCACCGGTTTCTGTGAATTCAAACTGGCTGACAGTGCCCAGTACACCGTTCTCCAGATAAATATACTCTTTCTGATATCTAATGATCAGATCGTCGCCCAGCGTCTGCAAAGAAAACTCTTCAAACCGGATACCCGGGCCGAATACAATTTTGTTATTCTCCCCGGTTAATTCCAAAATCGTGTTTGCCACACCATTCTGAACAAGTGCATCCCCGGAATTAAAATGATAGATGTCATCCCCTTCCCCGCCATAAAACGCATCAAGCCCTTCGCCGCCGGTGAAGGTATCATTCCCCGCGCCACCATACAGGTGATCATCACCGGCACCGCCTTCCAGAGTATCCGCGCCATCGCCGCCGTTGAGAATGTCATCACCACTGCCCCCGTTTAAATAATCATTTCCACTGGGCAGATCGAGATAATCACCGTAAAGAGTGTCGTCCCCTTCACGGCCATAGACAGCATCATTGCCTTCCCCTCCCACCAGGGAATCATCACCGGCACCACCGTCTAAAAGATCGTCACCGCCATCCCCCGAGGCAAGATCGTTCCCCTCTTCCAGATACATTGCGTCGTTACCTGAGTTTCCGAAAACAAAATCATCGCCGCTTCCTGCATAAATCAGATCGTTTCCGCCCCCTTGCGTATACTCAGTTCCATAAACGTAGCTAAGCTCCTTAAACGTAAACCGATTATTTTTGTCATCCGGCCCAACGTTAAAATCCCAGTCTGGCCAATACTTGTTATCAAGCGATGCATCATATTTTTCAGGCTCCAGTGTCGCATCACCAAAAATAAGATCACCGCCCCCGCCGCCAAGAACAGTGTCATCCCCCAGACCACCGGACAACAAATCTTTTGAATGGCTGCCAAAAACCGTATCCTCGCCATCGCCACTGTCAATCAGATCACCCTGAAGGTTATTCCCGGCCTTTCTTCCCTGCGCCAGAAAATCAGAAAAGCCGGTCTTTTGCGCCCCGTATACATAATCATTCTTCTCACTGCCCAGAATCAGATCACCATCGGCACCTCCTTCAAAAACAACCTGTGTACCGTTAGCGCGTAAAACATCCCGGCCACCTTCTCCTTTTGCATGAACAGTGCCTTCTTCCCGCACTGAGTCTGCAAAAAAACTGTCGGGAAAATAACCAACGGTAACCGAGTCATCCCCTGCCCCCAGAAATACGATGTCGTCACCGGATTGCTTCATGTATACCCGGTCATTTCCGCCGCCGGTAAAAATGGCATCATTTGCATCTGTATCACGCAATACATCCTTAAGATCAGGCAAAGGCCGGCTCAAATCTCTTGGATAATTACCCCACTCATCGCGAAGGTTCTGTTTTTTATCGTCAAACACATTTATAGAGAAATCGCCATGTAATGTGTTTGAAGTTTGGGGTTCTGGTGGTGGGGCAGTCCCGGTAATATCCCCCCCTAAACTGATGCCCAAATCCCCTTCTTCAAACATCTGAACTTCAACATCGTTGCCCTGCGCATCACTAATGATTAATGACGTACCTTCCCGTGTGAGGCTGAAAGACTCTGACGCCCACAGGTTGTCACCAACCCATGCAGCATGCGTAATGCTTACCCCATTAATGAATAACTCACCTTTACCGTCGTAATCATCAATAATGATTCTTTTCTGATTCACAGAGCCGGTTGTCACCCGGTAAGCGTCGTCACCCTCGCTGTCTGTGGCGGTATCGCCGGCGCCCAGATAATAGAAATCGTGACCATTGCCGCCGGTTAAAACATCAGCGGCATTATCGGCAGTATTCATCTCATCGGAATTAAACAGAATATCGCTGCCATCACCGCCATAAAGTAAATCGGCTCCGGCACCACCTACCAGATAATCATTCTCTCTGCCGCCGTAAAGGCGGTCATCCGCCTCGCCTCCGTGCAGGGTATTTTTGGCGTCATGCTTACCGAACAGAATGCGGGTATGTTCAAATTCATTTAAAGCAACGGCAGTATTAGGTAAAGGAATCTGACCGGCAAAAACCTCCTGCCCGGTTTCACCGTTATAGAAAAATATATTCTTATGACTGATCGATGTTGGATAGGCTGTATTTTCAGTATTCCTGCTTAACAGGCTGTGTAACAGGCTGATACGGTCTTCCCAGTACTGATCTTCAGCACCGCTCAACCCCAGAGAAGCCTCATTAAAACTATATTCGGCATATAACGGCGCACCAACCAGTGCAAAACCCTGCAGATGCAACAGGGCGTATCTGGCGGCGGCAGACTCAGAAGTATTATCTGAACGAACCAGCGCCAGCATCTCTGATGCTGTTTTTTGTGAGTAATCAACAACCTGATAAGTAGCCGGTGCGCCATCCCCGCCGTAGTAACCCAGGCTTTTACCCAGCTCAACTACTCTTTCGAACAGGGCTATTTCGTCGTTAATGCCGCCACGGCTTTCGCCATAGGCCACTGTTTCCAACTGATTAACCAGCGACTCAATCCCGGTTTCAGCTCCCAGATTATCGGCACGCTGAATCAGGGAATGGACACTTTCATGGTCAAACTCAGGATCTATTTGGGTAAAAAAATCCACCAGCAACGCCAGCCCCCCGGTAATCTGACCACCGTTATCCAGCTCATAATCAGAAAACAGATCGGTCACAAAGAGTTCAAAAGCAGACTGTGAGGCTGAGGCGGGTATAACACCCACTAATTGCCGGTAGGAATCATAAATTTTCTGGATGTCTTCAGGCACCTGAGTATCTGTTATGGCCTGATAGGCAAAGGTTGCCACCGCCACACCACCTGCAACCAGCCCCACTGTGGCCCAAACCGGTGAGGTAACCGTCACCAGGCCAATGGCAGCGGCACTTATAACCGTGGCAGACACCCCGGCGACCACACCGCCGATGTTACCAATCAGCGAAGCAATTTTATCCGAATCCGGGCTCTCTTCTCCCGATGCGATTCTTTGTAAAGAAGTTAAGTCATCTTCGGCCAGATACAGACTGCCACTGGTAATCCCCACTCCCGGAACTATAGGGATTACATTAGCCAACTGTGCTAATGAGGACACTGCCACCAGTAAATTTGCGGCTAACTTACGCGTGTCACCTTCAACATATGCCTCATCCGCAGCATTTGCTGACGCGACAAAACCCGCCTGATCCACCGATTCGCTTAGCAATTCACGTGATTGCTTCCCTGCTTTAAAAACCTGTGTAAACATAAATCAAAACTCCCTTTCGATTCATTTCAGTTACATCAGCCCGTGCTTTCGTTTAAAAGCACGGTGTATGAAATACCCCACCACTATCACCAGCACAGCAAAGCCATACCAGCCAAGGGCCGGGTATTCGTACTCTAAGTATTCTTCTTTGTATCGTTCTAAAGATTGCTTATAACGTACCCCGGGATAATCCAAAGTACCGTCATCTTTATATACATCCATATGTAATACATACTTCTGATCATTCAACCGGGCCAGAAGATTAGCTGAACGCTGCCAGTAAACATCTACCTTTCGACCTTCTTCTTTCTCCGGTATCCAGCTTGTAACAACCCGAAAACAACAGATTTTCCCCTGTTCTGAACGAACACCGATCTGGGTCCCTCTGAACCCTCTTGAGCCTCTGGAACGCTTGGTTACATATAAATAACCGGATGTTTTTTCCAACTGACTGAACGGCAATATTTCATCGTTCAGCGCCCAATATCTAATTTTCATATCAATCATGAGCACAAAAATTAGAGGTAAAAAGAAGAACGACATTCTCAAACAGTCAGCATATAGACCACGCTTCAGTTTTACCTGCTTAGCCATGGTTTATGCCCTGTTGACGATTGATATGGGCAAACGCTTTCACCACATGTACCAACGCAGACACTGCTAACTTACACGTGTCACCTTCAACATATGCCTCATCCGCAGCATTTGCTGACGCGACAAAACCCGCCTGATCCACCGATTCGCTTAGCAATTCACGTGATTGCTTCCCTGCTTTAATAACCTGTGTAAACATAAATCAAAACTCCCTTTCGATTCATTTCAGTTACATCAGCCCGTGCCTTCGTTTAAAGGCACGGTGCATAAAATACCCCATCACAATCACCAGCACAGCAAAGCCGTACCAGCCAAGGGCCGGGTACTCTTCCTCTAAATACGCTTCTTTATACCGTTCTAAGGACGATTTATAACGCACTCCAGGATAATCCAAAGTACCGTCATCTTTATATACATCCATATGTAATACATATTTCTGGTCATTTAACCGGGCCAGAAGATTAGCTGAGCGTTGCCAGTAAACATCTACCTTTCGGCCTTCTTTGCTCTCAGGGATCCAGCTTGTAACAACCCGAAAACAACAGGTTTTTCCATGTTCTGAACGAACACCGATCTGGGTTCCTCTGAACCCTCTTGAGCCTCTGGAACGCTTGGTTACATATAAATAACCGGATGTTTTTTCCAACTGGCTGAACGGCAATATTTCATCGTTCAGTGACCAATAGCGACGCCCCATGTCCGAAATAAGAACAAATATCAAAGGGAAAAGAAAAAATGACATTCTCATACAGTCAGCATATAGACCACGCTTAAGTTTTACCTGCTTAGCCATGGTTTATGCCCTGTTTATGATTAATGCTTGCAAGTACTCTTCGTGACAAAAACCAGTTTCATCCCGAGCTTTATAACCGTTGCCACCAACAATACTTTCGCCTGATGCAATAGGAACTTTATTAGCAATCTGCCCCAATGTTCCTGCTGCAACTAATAAATTTGCAGCAACTTTATCTGGCCGACCCTCTGAGTAAGAATCAACACTCCCCTTAACTGAGCCAGTGAATCCAACAACATTTGCAGACGTGTGTGCCTGTGCAGACAATGCCATCAATAACAGGCCTGCTAAAAAAGCGTTACCATGCTTAGCTTTCATATACTCACTCCCTTGGGTATATGCATAATCTGACGGTCATTTCTACTGACCTTGCGAAACCACAGCTTCCTATGCCGAACAACGCAGACAAAACACCTGGCAACCTCCGGCATAAACACCCGGCAGGTACACCAGCGCAGATCAGAACCTGCCTTACATTTCCGGATAGCCCCCCGGAAACAATGGATTGTGATGCGCGAATGCCGGTTAATACTCTGTGACGCACCATCCTGTCTGTTCAAACACGCAACAGCACTCCACTCAGCTTCAATTGCGCATTGTTCAAAACATAAACAGATTGCTGAATGAAGATATAGGAATAAATCCTAATTTACGCTGGTAGGAATATAAAACGGGCCACATAAAAAAGCCCGTAAAGCTAAGCTTTACGGGCTTCCTGAAACACTGTGTGCTTCGGTAGAACGGGGGCTCGATGATGTTAAGTAAGGAGCAGCCATTACTCCCCCCCCGCTCCCAAGAACCGTACGTGCGTGTTTTCCCCGTATACGGCTTCAAGTCTTTATAAACTCTTTGAATTAAGAGTCGGCGGTGAAAAGTACAACTTCCTACTCGATTAAAAGCGGCGGGGGTATCCCCCCGCCTATGGTCGTTACTTATTTCGAGACCACCACACCTGAAGAAAGACACTGAGTGCCATTAACGTTGGTGCAACTTCAAAAACTACCGTAACAGTCAGATCAAAATTCATCGGCCAATGCCTCAATTTATCGATCTGGGCGCCCAGATTAATAGAAACCTGGATTTATATACCGCTTAAGCCAGAGCGGTCGCATCAGGGTATTACTAGTATCCCCCTCAACATCGGACAATATCCATACACAACCCACTCCGTCCGGCCAACGTTGCTGGCGGGCCGTTGCTGCTGTTGCAGAAGTAAGCTGTATCTTTCCAAAGTCCTTTAGCCCCTCTCCCGAGAGACAATTCAGGGCTGGATGGGCCCTGAAAACCGAGTTTAATTTATTTGAGTTTATATATTGGGCAAGCAACCCAATTTTCAACCCTTTCTAGTAAAAACACTTAAAACCCATACTTAATTGTGTAACATTCAATGACAGCTGGGATGCTACAATACAAAGTTACCCAGCTTGTCACTACTGCCCATCTTTCGAAGCTTTATATGGTGGATGTTCTACCCAGTCTCAAACGTGATGTACTGATTGCACATCGGGCAGCGTTTCTACTGACGTTTCCAAAGCGCGTAGGTTTTCCGTTTGCTCTGTTCTGAATTTCTCCACTTATATTCAAGACGTTACTCAAAGTAAGTTTCAAAGCTCGGGTCAAACAGATTAGCTTCCGCTTTGATCTTGGTATGCCGCTTTATCGGCATGTCCATTGCGTATAGCAATGTAGCGTGTTTGCCGCTGGGATAAACTGCAGATAAAGAGCACTTTCGTTTTCCAACGGCAGGGAAATATTTCTTTTTTACCCAGCACTTTCGAGAGGTTATCTTTTCCTCTTATATTACGGCCTTCTTTTAAGGTATCCATAAAAAATCCCCGGGGTCCTTACAGACGCCGGGGATTCTTCAGCGAACCGGCTGATTAACAGCCGGCAGATGCCGGGGGATGATTACATCATGCCGCCCATGCCACCCATGCCGCCCATGCCGCCCATGTCAGGCATAGCAGGTGCGCCGCCTTCAGCAGGTGCATCAGCGATCATCGCTTCAGTGGTGATCATCAGACCCGCAACAGACGCTGCCGCCTGCAGTGCAGAACGGGTAACTTTAGCCGGATCCAGGATACCCATTTCCAGCATGTCGCCGTATTCACCGGAAGCCGCGTTGTAACCGAAGTTACCTTCACCCTTCTCACGGATGTTAGAAACGATAACAGAACCTTCTGCACCGGCGTTTCCAACGATCTGACGCAGTGGCGCTTCCAGTGCACGGAAAGCCAGTTCCACACCGACGCTCTGATCGTGGTTGTCACCTTTCAGTTCACCAACCTTGTCCATTGCACGGATCAGGGCAACACCACCACCAGGGATAACGCCTTCTTCTACCGCAGCGCGGGTTGCATGCAGAGCATCTTCAACGCGGGCTTTCTTTTCTTTCATTTCTACTTCAGTCGCAGCACCAACCTTGATGACAGCAACACCGCCAGCCAGCTTAGCAACACGCTCCTGCAGCTTTTCACGGTCGTAGTCAGAAGAGGTTTCTTCCATCTGCGCACGGATCTGCTGAACACGGCTTTCAATCGCAGCAGCCTGGCCAACACCGTCAACGATGGTAGTGTTTTCTTTAGTGATAGAAACACGCTTCGCCTGGCCCAGCTGCTCCAGAGAAGCACCTTCCAGGTTCAGACCCACTTCTTCTGAAATCACAGTACCACCGGTCAGGATAGCGATGTCTTCCAGCATTGCCTTACGACGGTCACCGAAACCAGGCGCCTTAACAGCAGCAACCTTAACGATACCGCGCATGTTGTTAACAACCAGAGTTGCCAGCGCTTCGCCTTCAACGTCTTCAGCAATGATCAGCAGCGGACGGGAAGACTTGGCAACCTGTTCCAGGATTGGCAGCAGATCACGGATGTTAGAGATCTTTTTGTCAACGATCAGCATGAACGGGTTTTCCAGATCAACACTCATGCTGTCCTGGTTGTTGATGAAGTAAGGAGACAGGTAGCCGCGGTCGAACTGCATACCTTCTACTACGTCCAGTTCGTTTTCCAGACCGGTACCTTCTTCAACGGTGATAACACCTTCTTTACCGACACGCTCCATTGCTTCAGCAATGATGTCACCAACCTGAGAGTCAGCGTTCGCAGAGATAGTACCTACCTGAGCGATAGACTTAGTATCTGCACATGGCACAGCCATCGCCTGCAGCTGTTCAACAACCGCAGCAGCTGCTTTATCGATACCGCGCTTCAGATCCATAGGGTTCATGCCGGCAGCAACAGACTTCAGGCCTTCGTTAACAATCGCCTGCGCCAGAACAGTTGCAGTTGTAGTACCGTCACCGGCTACGTCGTTGGCCTGGGAAGCAACTTCCTTAACCATCTGAGCACCCATGTTTTCGAACTTGTCGCTCAGTTCGATTTCTTTAGCAACAGATACACCGTCTTTAGTGACAGTTGGCGCACCGAATGCTTTATCCAGTACAACGTTACGGCCTTTAGGGCCCAGTGTAGTTTTAACTGCGTCTGCCAGAATGTTTACACCAGCCAGCATGCGCTGACGCGCGTCATTACCAAATAATACGTCTTTAGCCATTTTGAAAATCCTGTATTCAATTCAAATAGATTGAAAAATTCTTACCGGGGCTGGCAGCAATTACGCTTCCAGAACACCAAAAATTTCGCTTTCGCTCATTACCAGCAGTTCTTCACCGTCAACTTTAACAACGTTAGAACCGGCGTACTGACCGAAAATAACCTGATCACCAACCTGAACGGTTAAAGCCTGAACTTCACCGGAGTTAGTTACACGGCCGTTACCAACAGCAACTACTTCACCCTGGTTAGGCTTTTCAGTTGCAGAACCTGGCAGAACAATACCGGAAGCAGTAGTTGCTTCTTCTTCTTTACGGCGAACAACAACACGGTCGTGTAGTGGACGAATTTTCATTGAATATCTCTCCTGATCCTTGTGATCAAAAAAAGTCGTTTATAGTTATTAAACCGCTCTTTTAGCTCTGAAGCCTTTGAAAAATAATAACTTCAGACCGAAGCAGAGCATGTTTTACATGTTTACAAAGTGATCTTCTGTATCACCTAATAAATGATGATGTTTAGCTAGATGGGGCCGGCAAAACGGTTTTCAACACTTATCATTAAAAAAAGTGTGATTTTTTCAGTAAACCCGGATTCAGTCTTCCCGGCGGTACTCGCCGTCGATCACATCGCCCTTATGCAGAGTAGACGAATCACGGGGATCGCGGGGATCTGCCTGGTGAAAGTCTCCCGGGCCGGCATGATGATGAAACCCCTGCGCCGGATTAATCAGGGTGACTTTACTTAATACCAGATCGGCAAAACGCTGGCGGGTAAACGGAATCAGACACAGGAAACCGATAACATCTGTCACAAATCCGGGGGTCAGTAGCAGTGCGCCGCCGACGGCCAGCACAATCCCTTCAACCATTTCACGACCCGGCATCTCACCGGTAGCCATTCTGCCCTGAGCGCGGCGCAGGGTTGAGAACCCCTGGTAGCGCAGCATGTTCACGCCAATAAACGCAGACAAGAGCACCAGACCAACTGTATTCCAGGCACCGATCGCCTGCCCGACATTGATCAGCAGGGTAATTTCAATAATCGGTACTATGATGAACAACAAAAATAAAAAGCGCATAACAAAAACCTGTCAGAAAACTCAATGTTGAGACTGCCTGTAGTTTACACCGGCAAACCCGGTTTAGTCCCGTGATTCAGGCTACTATGATTGTTCATATTTCGCGACCATTCCGTCCTGAACGGGTTACCCTGCCTGCACCTGAACAAAACCGACAAACCTGCAGCATAAAATATGCTGTCAGTACGTTATATTTTTTGCGCCGCGCAACAAACCCGACAAAAAGCACTATCAACAAACAACAACAATAATCATAACTAATTGATATAAAATAGATTTATAAATTTAATCAAGGAAGGCATGGACTTTTACGCATTTGCGGTATAACTTTTAGAAAACTTTGTTGCACTGCACATATAAAAACAAAAACACAACATCATTTAAGGTAGTCCGCAGATGGAATTAAAAGATAAAGTCATTGTTATCACCGGAGGCGGCCGAGGCCTTGGCCGCGCCATGGCACTTCAGGTTGCAGCAAAAGGTGCCAGACTTGCACTGGTTGACCTTGATCAGCAAGGTCTGGATGAAACCATCGGCCTGTGCATGGAACTGGGTACTGAAGCCCGGGGTTACATTGCTAATATCGCCGAAGAAGACGCCGTTACCGAACTGTTTGATGACATTGCGCAGGATTTTGGCGCCATTCACGGTCTGGTCAACAATGCCGGTATCACCCGCGACGGGCTGTTCATTAAAGTGAAAGACGGTAAAGTCGTCAGCAAAATGAGCCTGGATAACTGGAATCTGGTCATGGATGTCAACCTGACCGGTACCTTCCTGTGTGGCCGTGAAGCGGCTGTTAAGATGATCGAACTTGGCTGTGAAGGCTGCATCATCAACATTTCTTCCATTTCCCGCAATGGCAACATGGGCCAGACCAACTACACGGCGACGAAAGCCGGCGTACAGGCAATGGCGGTTACCTGGGCGAAAGAGCTTGCCCGCTACAACATCCGGGCAGCGTCAATTGCACCCGGTTATATCGGTACCGAGATGGTAATGAGCATGAAACCGGAAGCACTGGAAAAAATTGCTGCCGGCATTCCTGCCAAACGCCTGGGTAAGCCGGAAGAAATCGCCAGCACTGTCGCCTTTATTCTGGAAAACGATTACATCAACGGCCGCTGCATTGAGGTCGATGGCGCACTGCGCATCTGATCCGCTCTTCTGCTCAGACAAAAAAGCCAGCTATACGCTGGCTTTTTCTGTAAGAAATCCGGGTTAATACCCCAGCGTACGGTCAACGGCTTTCACCGGCAGCCCCAGCCCGATGGCATGGATATACTCTTTTGCCTGCTCAATCGCATCCCTGATGGATGTCGGCGCCGCGATGTGTGGCGTGATAATGACATTATCCATCGACCACAGTGGAGAATCCTGTGACAGAGGTTCGTACTCAAAGACATCCAGCATTGCCCCCCGCAGACGCTGCT
This sequence comes from Aliamphritea hakodatensis, assembly GCF_024347195.1. NCBI lineage: Bacteria > Pseudomonadati > Pseudomonadota > Gammaproteobacteria > Oceanospirillales > Oceanospirillaceae > Aliamphritea > Aliamphritea hakodatensis. The sequence goes on along the minus strand of NZ_AP025281.1, from coordinate 1,319,036 downwards.
TACGCAGCGAATCTATCAGGGCCGGGGAATCAACCACTTCTCCCCTGCCGACGTTAATCACAACCGCCTCCGGTAACAACTGTTCCAGCACCGGGCCGTTTACCAGCCCCTGAGTATGGGGGCTTGAAGGCAACAGGTTTACGAGTACCCGGGTGCCCCGTAAAAATGCAGACAAAGCATCCTGCCCGGTAAAACTTTCCACCCCGGCAACCACTTTTTCTGTGCGGCTCCAGCCCCGCACGATATAGCCATCATCGGACAGTCGCCGGGCAACCTGAGAACCAATCGCTCCCATGCCCAGAATGCCCACAGGCCAGTTACTGCGGGCATCAATTTTTTCCGGCTGCCAGACACTGCGGCGCTGCTGGCGCTGATAGGCATCAAAGTCCCGGCTGAAATGCAGTAAGCCGTACCGCACGTAATCGGTCATCCAGGTGGCCATACCGGCGTCCCGTAATTTCAGCACCGGCACACCTTCCGGCAGCCCCGGTAACGCCAGTAACTTATCCACACCGGCACCGAGATTAATGATGGCTTTAAGCTGGGTATGACGTTCAAACAGCGCCTGCGGTGGCTGCCAGACCAGCGCATAGTCTGCCTGCCAGTCCGGCATTTCTGTCTCCGACCATAACCGGCAGTCTGCACCGGGTAACAATTCTGTTACAGAGGGCAACCAGTCTGAAAAATCTTCACCACGGGCATAAAATACTACCTTCATAATGTCCTGCCGTCTGAGCCTTGTGAAAGGCCACTGTAAAACAAAAAAAAGCCCGGTAACAGTACCGGGCTTTTTTATAAACGATAGGGCGGGATCAGTCTTTGATCCGATACTCTGCCGACCGGGCGTGTGCCGTCAGGCTTTCACCACGGGCGAGCACAGATGCGACCTTACCCATTTCTGACGCCCCCTCTTCAGAGAACATAATCAGAGATGAACGTTTCTGGAAGTCATACACCCCCAGTGGCGATGAGAAGCGCGCGGTACCGGAGGTCGGCAACACGTGGTTGGGGCCTGCACAATAGTCACCCAGTGCTTCTGCAGTATAACGTCCCATGAAGATCGCACCGGCGTGCTTAATTTCAGGTAACAGGGCTTCAGGCTCAGCGATTGATAACTCCAGGTGCTCCGGCGCTACCCGGTTGCTGACAACGGCAGCAGCAGACAGATCAGGTACTTTAATCAGAGCAGCACGATCAGTCATAGATACACGGATAATGGCTTCACGCTCCATAGTCGGCAACAGCTTGTTAATGCTCGCTTCTACCTTGTCCAGGAACGCTGCATCCGGCGAAACCAGAATAGGCTGTGCATCTTCATCGTGTTCAGCCTGAGAGAACAGATCCATGGCAATCCAGTCAGGATCAGTCTGACCATCACAGATCACCAGAATCTCAGAAGGTCCGGCAATCATATCAATGCCCACCGCACCGAATACTGCCCGTTTCGCCGTGGCAACAAAAATGTTACCCGGGCCAACAATTTTATCGACCTTAGGCACCGTTTCGGTTCCGTACGCCAGTGCGGCTACCGCCTGCGCACCGCCTACGGAAAACGCCCGGTCTACACCGGATAACGCCGCTGCCGCCAGTACCAGTTGATTGACCTCACCGTCCGGCGTCGGCACAACCATGATCAGTTCTTCAACACCGGCAACCTTTGCAGGAATCGCGTTCATTAACACAGAAGACGGATAAGATGCCTTGCCACCCGGCACGTAAAGACCCACTTTATCCATTGGCGTGACTTTCTGGCCCAGCAAAGTGCCGTCAGCCTCACGGTACTGCCAGGATTCACCCAGCTGCTTCTCGTGATAGTCGCGAACCCGGTCAGCGGCAGTTTGCAACGCTTCTTTCTGATCCGCCGGCAAGGTAGCCAGCGCTTCCTGCAGCTGTTCTTTAGAGAACTCAAGCTCAGCCATTGAAGAAACATTAAGGCGGTCAAAACGGTTGCTGAACTCAACAACTGCTGCGTCTCCACGCTGTTTTACCTGCAGGAGAATATCATCAACAATGGCATTAACTTCTTTGTTAGAAACCGCTTCCCAGGCCAGCAGACTGTCCATCTGCGTGGCGAAATCTTCCTGCTGGCTGTCCAGCCGTAATACATTTAACTCAGCCATTACTTACCTTCACTCTTTCTTGCTTCTACTGCGGCGGCTAACTGCTCAATAATCGGTTGAATCTGACGATGCTTCATTTTCATCGCAGCCTTACCGACGACCAGCCGGGAACTGACATAAGCAATTTCTTCCAGCGGTACCAGACCGTTGGCACGCATGGTGTTACCGGTATCCACAATGTCCACGATCCGGTCAGCCAGCCCCATAATCGGCGCCAGCTCCATCGCACCGTACAGCTTGATGATGTCTACCTGATGCCCCTGACGGGCATAGTATTCTTTGGTGACATTGACAAACTTGGTGGCAACTTTAATCCGCCCGGATACCGGCGGCGCGTCCTTCAGAGATGCAGTCATCAGCTTACAGCGGGCAATGTCCAGATCCAGCGGTTCATAGACACCTTTGGCGCCGTACTCCATCAGCACGTCTTTACCTGCCACACCCATGTCTGCGCCACCATGTTCAACATACGTTGGCACGTCAGTGGCTCTGATCACAACCAGTTTAATGTTGTCATGGTTGGTATCAAAGATCAGTTTACGGCTGCTGAAGATATCTTCTGCAGGCAGGATATTCGCCGCTTCGAGCAACGGTAACGTGTCTTTCAGAATACGCCCTTTCGACAGGGCTATAGTCAATTGCTGTTTCATGTTCGCTGTTTGACAATCCGTAAAGAGGGCAGCGCCACAGCGCTGCTGAAAATAAATAAAAAGTCTGCTGGCAGAAAATGCTTAACCCGGCACCCGCTTAATCTTAGCGCCCAATAATTGCAGTTTTTCTTCAATGCACTCATAACCACGGTCAATGTGGTAAATCCGCTCAATGATGGTCTCACCTTCGGCAAGAATTGCAGCAATAACCAGACTTGCAGATGCCCGCAGGTCAGTCGCCATAACCGGCGCTGCTGTCAGCTTATCCACACCTTCCATGATTGCCGTATTACCTTCGATGGTGATCTTGGCACCCATGCGGGTCATTTCCTGCATATGCATGAAACGGTTTTCAAATACCGTTTCCTTAATGCGGCTGACACCTTCGGCCACAACATTCATGGCTGCAAACTGCGCCTGCATATCGGTTGGAAAAGCCGGATAAGGAGCCGTCACCAGGTTAACCGCCTTCGGCCGTTTACCGTGCATATCGAGTTCAATCCAGTCTTTGCCGGTTTTAATTTCGGCGCCGGCTTCTTCCAGCTTCTGGATAACCGCATCCAGAATATCAGGACGGGTATTCTTAACCCGGATAGAACCGCGGGTCGCTGCAGCGGCGACCAGATAGGTACCGGTTTCAATACGGTCAGCAACCACCGGGAAATGACAGGACTTCAGCGACGGTACACCGTTTACTGTAATTGTGTCCGTTCCGTGACCGGAAATATCAGCACCCATGGCAATCAGGAACTCAGCCAGATCCACCACTTCAGGTTCCCGTGCCGCGTTCTCGATAACACTCTGGCCTTCAGCCAGCGCTGCCGCCATCAGAATATTTTCGGTACCGGTTACTGTCACAGTATCGAAGAATACCCGGCCGCCTTTCAGACGTCCGTCACAGGTAGCACGGATAAAACCTTCTTCCAGTACAATGGTTGCACCCAGGGCTTCAAGGCCTTTAATGTGCAGGTCCACCGGACGGCTACCGATTGCACAGCCACCGGGCAGAGACACTTCCGCATGACCATAGTGAGCCAGCAGCGGTCCCAGTACCAGAATGGACGCCCGCATGGTTTTCACCAGCTCATATGGCGCAACAGTTGAATTGATGGTGCGGGTGTCAATTTCAACACTCAGCTTTTCGTCGACTGTCAGATCCACCCCCATCTGGCGTAACAGCTCCAGCATGGTCGTGATATCGTGCAGGTGAGGAAGGTTGCTGATAGTAACAGGTTCATCGGCCAGCAGACTTGCCGCCAGAATAGGCAACGCAGAGTTCTTTGCCCCGGAGATTTTTACATCGCCTTTCAGCCGGCTTCCACCGGTAATAATTAGTTTATCCATCGACGCTTTGCCTTATCAAATTAGTTCTGTAACTCAGCCCACTGTGCAGGCGTATAGGTTTTGATAGTCAGCGCATGAATACTGCCATTAGCGATTTCTTCAGCCAGACACTGGGAAACCATCTGCTGTTTTTTAACCGGACGTAAGCCTTCAAAAACCTCACCGACAACGGTTACCTGGAAATTACAGCCTTCACCTTCAGGATAGACAACACAACCTTCCAGTTTGCTCTCCAGTAACTGCTTAACTTGTTCGATTTGCATGCAAAATACCGCTTAAATTTGGGAGGAAAAATAACAGATGAAATGATAGCCGATTACGATATAAAAGGCGACGGAAGGATACACCGAAGCGGGGAATTCCTGAGACAAAGCAATCTCAGGAAGGTTATTTCCAGATCCGGCTGGACGACAGCCCGACCAGCTCCGCCATTTGCACCATTTCATCCGGGAAATGCAGAGCTTCGAGCGACAGATCATTTCGTTCAGCCAGACGCTGACAGCTTAGCCAGAATGCCAGCGCGGAGCTGTCGACACGGGAAATTTCAGAAAAATCCATCACGACCCGGCCAGTGCGTTCAGCCAGACGGGCTTCTGTCACCTGCCGGGCATGTTCGGCTGTCGCGAAAATCAGATCACCGCTTAACACCAGGGTATCCGGGGCGTGCGGTTTACAACTGAACGGTGCCATTTATTTGCTTACATCCGTTTCTACCTGGGCTTTCCAGTTGGCAATTACACCGCCAACATCACCGCGGTTTTTCTTCACCAGCGAAGCAAACTGATTCTTAAAGTTAAGACGCAGGTTAATACCGTCCAGATGAACGTTTACCAGCTTCCAGCCTTCGGGCTGTTCCAGCATGTAGTAATCCAGCTTGTATGTAGCACTGCCTCCGGAACGCACCTTAACACTGACGATCTGTTTGTTCGGCTTAGGGCTCGGACGGCCTTCAGGCAACAGTTCATAACCGGTAATTTCAAAGCCCACCAGCGCTTTGGCATAGGTTCTGATCAGGGTATTTTTGAAAACACCTGTAAACTCTGCCCGCTGTTCAGTGGTTGCCTTGCGGTAATATTTACCCATCACCCGCTTGGCGATGTAGTCAAAATCCACGACCGGCACCAGCAGCCGCTCAATTTCTGCCATCAGTGGCGTCACATCATCGCCGGCAGACAACCCTCCGTCACCCAGAACACTGATCATTTCAGCACTGGCTTTATCAACCGGCTCACTGGCAGCCTGCCATGACGCCAGGCTCACCGGGCTAAGAGCAACCAGTACCGCCAGACTAAAAACAGATAATAATTTACGCATAATTTTTCTCTTTATTCGGTCGCTTCATTAAACAGAAACTTACCAATCAGTTCTTCTAATACCAGCGCGGACTGAGTATCTTCAATAAAATCTCCGTCCTGTAGCATTTCTTCATCAGCACCGGTCGTAATCCCGATATATTTTTCACCCAGCAGGCCGGACGTCAGGATAGACGCAGAGCTGTCCAGACTCAGGTAATTTACATTCGAATCAATGGCCATCTCCACCCGGGCCATCAACTGATCCTCATCCAGAACAATTGCCGTTACCTGACCAATTTTAACCCCGGACATGGTTACCTTGGAGCGGGAGGTTAAACCGCCAATGTTTTCAAACAATGCATAGACTTTATAGCTGCGGTTACTCTCAGACAGAGTAAGTCCGCTTACGTTCAATGCCAGCACCAGCAGCGCCAGCGCACTGGCCAGCATAAAAAAGCCTACTGCTAATTCCAGTCCCCGGATTCGCATCTTATAAATCTCCAAACATCAAAGCAGTCAAAATAAAGTCCAGCCCAAGTACCGCCAGCGACGCATACACCACCGTGCGGGTCGTTGCCTGGCTGATACCTTCAGACGTCGGCACAGAGTCGTAGCCCTGATAAACCGCGATCCAGGTGACCGCCACACCGAAAACCAGTGCTTTGATCAACCCGTTTACAACGTCTTCAAAAAAGTCCACAGAGTTCTGCATATTAGACCAGAAAGAGCCTTCATAAATGCCCAGCCAGTCGACCCCCACCAGCATACCGCCCCAGATTCCAACAACGCTGAATATCATGGACAGCAGCGGCAGGCTGAGCATACCGGCCCAGAAGCGCGGCGCAATAATCCGGCGTAACGGATCAACCCCGATCATCTCGAGGCTGGACAGCTGCTCGGTGGCCTTCATCAGCCCTATTTCAGCGGTCAGTGCAGACCCGGCCCGTCCGGCAAACAACAGTGCGGTCACCACCGGCGACAATTCACGTACCAGGCTAAGGGCCACCATCTGCCCCACCGCCTGCTCAGAGCCGTAATCAACCAGAATGGTATACCCCTGCAGACTCAGCACCATGCCGATAAACAAGCCGGATACAATGATAATGATCAGCGACAGTACACCCACTGAATACAGTTGCTGAATGAATAACGGCCACGCCTGACGGCCCGGAATCGCAAAGACCGCCTGTGAAAGAATGATGCCGGAACGGCCAAATGCTTCCACCCTGTTCAGCCCGGCAGCCCCCAGCGCCTGAATTTTTGCAAACATTTTAGTTAACCCTGCATCAGCTGATCGAGATAATCATCAGCCGGAAAATGAAATGGGACCGGCCCGTCCGGCAGACCATCCAGAAACTGACGTACCTGGGGAGAATCGTTTTCGCGTAACTCAGCTGCCGTGCCATGCGCCAACACCTTAGCGTCGGCAATCAGGTAAATATAATCAGCAATGGCCAGTGTCTCGTTGATATCATGGGAAACAATGATACTGGTGTGCCCCAGCGCTTTGTTCAGGCGGGCAATCAGATTCACCAGCACCCCCATTGCAATCGGGTCCTGTCCGGTAAACGGCTCGTCATACATCACCAGATCCGGATCGAGCGCGATCGCCCGGGCCAGCGCAACCCGCCGCGCCATACCACCCGACAGTTCACTGGGCATCATATCCGCAGCGCCGCGCAATCCGACTGCATGAAGCTTCATCAGCACCACGTCACGGATCATCTGTTCGCTCAGGTCGGTATGTACACGGATTGGAAAAGCAACATTCTCGAACACTGTCATATCGGTAAAAAGTGCACCGCTCTGAAAAAGCATGCCCATTTTTTCCCGTACCCGGAACAGGTCTTTGCGGGAGAGCGCCGGGATATTGTCTTTCTCAAGAAGAATCTCGCCATTATCCGGTTTCAGCTGACCGCCGATCAGACGAAGCAAGGTCGTTTTACCCGTGCCGCTTGGCCCCATGACTGCAGTCACTTTCCCCCGGGGAATGCGAATATCAACGCCATCAAAGATTGCCCGGTCTCCCCGCGCAAAACTTAACTGTTTAATATCGATAATACTGTCGTCAAGATAACTCATCTTAAACTCTCGAACTCCCCACAGAGTTACTTCGGCAATATATTGAGAATGTGCAGCCTGACGCTAACGTCAGCCAGGTAAAAAAAGGGTTAATACACCGGCAAGCTGTGCAGTGGGTGTATTGACTGCAATTCCCCGTCAAAGTTTGGCTAACGGTTCAGTTATTTCGGTATATAGAAAGAACAGATACAGGATCTGGCGCCTGTCATAAGAAATACACGCAAACCGTCCGATATTCCCTGATCTCTGACTCAGTCAGCCAAAATCACATCAGCATAGCAACGAATAGCGCGCACTATACCAGAGCACCAACCCCGCCACCAAAAAAATCCCGCAGAAAAAGCCAATAAAATCAGCCTGCCGTTACACAGGCCTTGCACATCCGTCCGATTCTTCATTAAATATGCGGCTCATTCTTTTTCATGTTCGAGTCCCAAAAACTGATGCTTTACCCTATTCTTGCTTTGCTCACCGGTTTTGTTGTCCTGGTCTGGAGTGCTGACCGGTTTGTTGACGGTGCCGCCGCCACTGCCAAAAACTTTGGTATGTCGCCGATGCTGATTGGTTTAACCATTGTCTCATTCGGTACTTCAGCACCGGAAATTCTGGTATCAGCAATGGCTTCAACCAGTGGCGCCGGCGGTCTGGCAATCGGTAATGCCCTGGGCTCAAACATCGCCAATATCGGGCTCGTTCTGGGGGTTACAGCCCTGATTACCCAGCTGCCTGTAAAGTCCGGCGTACTCAAACGGGAAATCCCTCTGTTACTCGGTGTGACCCTGCTGGCAGGGCTGGTTCTTTTCGATCAGTATCTGGGGCTGACAGATGCCCTGATGCTTGCTGCTGCGCTGATTTTCAGCCTGTTCATGTTTGCCCGCTTCCAGAAGTCGGCCGAAAATGATGAGCTGGCCAGCGAAGAGGAAGAACTGCCGGATATGACAACGGCTAAAGCAGTGTTCTGGCTGATACTGGGCCTGGCGCTGCTGGCCGCGAGTTCACGGGCTCTGGTGTGGGGTGCCACCGAAATTGCGCTGGAACTGGGCGTCAGCGATCTGGTGATTGGCCTGACAATTGTTGCCATCGGCACCAGCCTGCCGGAACTGGCGGCCTCCGTTGCAAGCGCGCTTAAAGGCCACACGGATATCGCGATCGGTAACATTGTCGGCTCAAACATCTTTAATATTGCCGCGGTGATGGCAGTACCAGGTTTTCTGGCACCAATTGCGTTTGATGCGGTCGTAGTATGGCGTGACTATGGAGTTACCCTTGGCCTTACCGCGTTACTGCTGGTACTGGCACTGTGGCAAAAGCCACCCCGCATCAGCCGCCCGGAGGGCGCATTGCTGCTAATCGGCTATGCTGCGTATCTGGGTGTGCTATATAAGATGAGCGTTTAAGTAATGCAAGACACATTTAATTTTCTGGCTTCAGCGCGGCGCACTATCCAGATTGAACAGGCCGCAATTGCCGATCTGGAAGCACATTTAAACGGTGACTTCGATACCGCCTGCCAACTGGCACTCAACTGCAAAGGGCGGCTGATCGTCACCGGCATGGGAAAATCCGGTCATATCGGTAAGAAAATCGCTGCGACCCTGGCATCCACCGGCACGCCAGCATTCTTTGTCCACCCGGGGGAAGCCAGCCACGGCGACCTGGGCATGATGACACCGGAAGACCTGATCATTGCATTGTCTAACTCCGGTGAAACCAGTGAAGTAACCGCACTCCTGCCGTTAATCAAGCGCATGAATGCGCCTTTGATCAGTATTACAGGAAATCCGGATTCAACCCTGTCACGGTTTGCCAGTGCAAACCTGAATGTACAGGTCACAGAAGAAGCCTGCCCTCTCGGACTGGCACCCACATCAAGCACCACCGCTGCACTGGTAATCGGCGATGCTCTGGCCATTGCGTTACTGGAAGCCCGCGGATTCAGCGCTGAAGACTTTGCGTTTTCTCACCCCGGTGGCAGCCTGGGACGGCGGCTGTTGCTGAAAGTAGCTGACATCATGCACAGTGGCGATGAAATCCCGCTGGTCAGCCCTGATACGTCACTGGATAACGCCTTACTGGAAGTTACCCGTAAACGTCTGGGTATGACCGGTATTCAGGATGCAACCGGTAAACTCATCGGCATTTTCACCGACGGTGATTTGCGACGTACCCTTGACCAGAATGTCGACCTTAAACACACCCCGATCAGCCAGGTGATGACCCGCGAATGCACCACGGCCGAGGCAGAAATGCTCGCAGCTGAAGCCCTGCAAATCATGCAGAGCCATAAAATTAATGCCCTGATCGTACTGAACGAAGCAGGCACACCTGTCGGCGCACTGAACATGCATGACCTGCTACAGGCCGGAGTAATCTGATGCTGACCAATATCTCTGAAGCACTTATCCGGCAGATGCAAAACATACAGCTCGCGGTTTTCGATGTCGACGGTGTACTGACCGACGGCAAACTGAACTTTCTGCCCGACGGCAGCGAAATTAAAAACTTCAACACGCTGGATGGCCTTGGCATCAAAATGCTGCAAAAAGCAGGCATTCAAACGGCAATCATCACTGGCCGAAGCTCTCCTCAGGTTGAAAAAAGAGCAAAATCACTGGGCATTTCCTACCTGTATCAGGGACGGGAAGATAAGCTCACCGCACTTCAGGACCTGTGGGCAGATACCGGCTTTAACGCAGAAAATACCGCTTACATCGGCGATGACCTGCCAGATCTGGCTGCTATCCGGGCGGTTACTTTTGGTGCAACCGTCAACGGCGGCCATCAGTTTGTCCGCCAGCATGCCGACTGGTGCACCAGCCGTCAGGCCGGTCAGGGCGCCGGCAGAGAATTTTGTGAAACCATTCTGGCCGCGCAGAATAAACTTGATGCAATCTGGGCTGAATACCTGTGAGCATCCGTTCCCGCCTGCGTATATTCAGCGCCGTCATCATTGTCAGCATCAGCGTCTTCTATCTGGGCTGGCAGGACAGCACTAAGAAATCAGCGGAAAAATCCGATAAGCCGGCACACCCGCAGGCGGACTACTTCATCAAGCAAAGTCACGTCAAAGACTTTGCTACCGACGGGTTACAAACCCAGTCCCTGACCGCCGAATTCACCGAGCACTTGCCGACAAAGCAGCGCCTTGAACTGCAGAACCCTCATCTGCAATTTTACACAGACGGCAACATCACGCAGTCAGTCACCAGTAATCAGGCCGAAATGCCGGATAAAAACAAACACGTAGAGTTTATCGGCAATGTTATTGTCCGGGATCTTCAGCAACCTCAGCAGCAACAGACACTGAAGACGGAAACCCTGACGGTTTATACCGAGAAAAAGCTTGCGCAAACCGCCGCAAAAGTCACAATATCTGATCAGTCAGGCCGCACAACAGGTGTTGGCATGGAAGCTGATTTCAACGCCAACACTGTCGAATTGCAATCCCAAGTAAAAGGGCTTCACTATGTCAATTAGCCGTATTGCAACACCACTCATCCTGTTGTCAGCATTGTTTTCCGGGCTGGCAAACGCTCTGCCTGAAGACAAATCACAACCCATCCATATTGCCGCAGACAGCGCCAATATGAATGAGCTGACCGGGATTACGGTATACAAGGGTGCCGTCAATGTTCAGCAGGGCACCCTGAAGATCGAGGGCAGCACTGTCGAGTTACAACAAAAAAACGGCGGCGTCACGAACATCAAAGCATTGGGCAGCCCGGCTCACTATGAACAAAAGCCCAATAAGCAGGAACCGCTTACCCATGCGTATGGTAACAAGCTGGATTACGATACCAGCGCTGAAATACTGGTCATTACCGGGAAAGCTAAAGTCACGCAGGGCGGAGATGTCTTCACCGGTGACCGGATTGTGTACAACATGAAAAAAAGTACCATTGAAGCATTCAGCGACGACAAAGCTTCAAATGAACGGGTGATTATGGTTATTCAGCCAAAAGCAGCTCAAAGCAATGATAAGAGCGGCAACAATTAATGAGCAGTCTCAAAGCATTAAATCTGGCTAAAAGCTACAAAGGCAGATCCGTTGTAAAAGATGTCTCCATGCATATCGAGCGTGGACAGATTGTCGGCCTGCTGGGCCCTAACGGCGCAGGCAAAACCACCTGTTTTTATATGATTGTCGGACTGGTAGACGCTGATAAGGGCACGATCTTGCTCGATGATCAGGACCTCACCAAACAGGCCATGCATAACCGTGCCCGCAAAGGCATCGGCTACCTGCCACAGGAAGCGTCCATCTTCCGTAAGCTCAGCGTACGGAATAACATTATGGCGATCCTTGAAACCCGTCCGGAACTGAACAAACAGCAGCGCGAAGAAAAACTGGCCGAACTGCTGGAAGAATTTCATGTAACCCATCTGGCTGACAGTCTGGGGATGGCTTTATCCGGAGGCGAACGCCGCAGGGTTGAAATTGCCCGCGCCCTGGCAACAGAACCCAGCTTCATTCTTCTGGATGAACCCTTCGCAGGCGTGGACCCTATTTCGGTCACCGATATAAAAGCCACCATTAAACACCTGCAAAGCAAAAACATCGGCATCCTGATTACTGACCATAATGTGCGTGAAACATTAGATATTTGTGAACAGGCGTATATAGTCAGTGAAGGATATATTCTTGCCGCTGGCGCACCAGAAGATATACTGAGTAATCAGCAAGTGAAGCAGGCATATCTGGGCGAGCAGTTCCGCCTGTAGTTTTCTCCCTTTCCATTCTCTGACAGGTACAAGCAGTTATATGAAACAGGCGTTACAACTGAAGATTGGCCAGCACCTTACGATGACCCCGCAATTGCAGCAGGCGATTCGGCTGTTACAACTGTCAACGCTTGACCTGCAACAGGAAATCCAGGAAGCCCTCGACTCCAACCCTATGTTAGAAGTGGGTGAAGAAGAAGCAGCCGAAAACACTGAAGCGAAAGTCGAGCATGACGCCGACGCACCAGCCAGGCAGGAAACCACTGAAACAGTCAGTGCTGAACCGGAAGACACCCATGTAGCAGACAGTGACTGGAATGAAGACATTCCGGATGAGCTGTCAACGGACAGCCAGTGGGAAGATACCTTTCAGACGGCCACGCCGGCATCGACCAGCAATAATGACTTCAGCGACAGCAACTTTGAAGCCAATGATACGGCGGTAGAAACCCTGCAGGATCACCTGAACTGGCAGCTGAACCTGACGCCAATGAGCGAGCTGGATCAGTTAATTGCCACCAATATCATTGATGGAATTACCCCGGACGGCTACCTGAGCATTGAACTGGAAGCCATTCACGAGCACTTCACCAGCCAGGACGATTCACGCCTGCAGGAAACCGAACTCGACGAGATTGAAGCGGTGCTGCGCCGGGTGCAGCAATTTGACCCGCCGGGTGTTGCTGCCCGCGACCTGAGTGAATGCCTGTTACTGCAACTGGATCAGTTACCGGCTGACACCCCGTACCTCAAAGAAGCCCGTAAGATCGCCAGCCAGTACCTGCCGATTCTTGGCAGCCATGACTACAAACTGCTGATGCGTAAAACCCGGCTCAAAGAACCACAGTTACAGGCCGTGGTCGCCCTGATTCAGTCGCTGAATCCGAAGCCCGGTGCCACGATCACCACCAGCCATTCTGAATACGTCATACCTGACGTATTTGTCAGCCAGGACAAAGGTATCTGGCAGGTAAAACTCAGCCCTGAAGCCTCTCCCCGGTTACGCATCAATGACAGCTATGCAGACCTGATTAAACGGGCTGACAACAGCCCTGACAACACCTATCTCAAAAGCCATCTGCAGGAAGCGCGCTGGTTCATTAAAAGCATTCTCAGCCGTAATGAAACCCTCCTGAAGGTCACCCGTGAGATCGTCGCCCGCCAGCAGGACTTCCTGGAAGAAGGCGAAGAAGCCATGCGGCCAATGGTGCTGCATGATATTGCCGAAGCTGTCGACATGCATGAATCAACCATATCCCGGGTAACCACCCAAAAGTATATGCATACCCCGAGAGGTATCTTCGAACTTAAATATTTCTTCTCCAGCCACGTCAGCACGGACGGAGGCGGAACCTGTTCCTCCACCGCAATCCGTGCGCTGATAAAGAAACTGGTTGCTGCTGAAAACCCTGCCAAGCCGCTGAGTGATAATAAAATTACCCAGTTGCTGGATGAGCAGGGAATCAAAGTCGCCCGCCGAACCATCGCAAAATATCGTGAGTCTTTGAATATTCCACCTTCAAATGAACGAAAGCGTCTGGTTTAATGAAATTACGGATAACATCCGTAATGCACTAACAAGGAGATTGCCATGCAAATCAATATTTCTGGTCACCACGTCGAACTGACAGAATCACTGAGCAACTATGTGCACAGCAAATTCAGCAAACTGGAACGTCACTTCGACAACATCACCAACGCCCAGGTCACACTGAGCATTGAAAAAACCCGGCAAAAAGCCGAAGGTGATGTTCATGTAGCCGGTGGCCAACTGTTCGCCACACACGAACACGATGACATGTATGCCGCAATTGATGGCCTGATCGACAAGCTCGACCGCCAGGTTATCAAACATAAAGAAAAACTAAAGAATCACAAATAGCAACGTTTCTGAAACCTTATGTTAATCAAAGATCTACTTACCCCCTCAAGAGTGCTCCACGCTCTTGAGGGCGGCAGCAAAAAACGCACCCTGGAACTCATCAGTAAAACCATCGCCCAACAGTCAGACGACCTTGAAGAAGAAGACATCTTTTCAGGCCTGATCGGCCGGGAACGCCTGGGAAGTACCGGTATCGGAGAAGGCGTCGCTATTCCCCATTGCAGACTGGACCACTACAATCAGGTGGTTGGATGCCTCGTTCAGCTGGCCAATCCCATTGATTTTGACGCCATCGACGGCGCGCCTGTTGATCTGTTGTTTGTCTTGCTTGTACCCACTGACGCCTGTGATAAACACCTGCAAACGCTGGGCAACCTGGCAGAACTGTTCAGTCAGACCGAATTTCGTCAACAGCTGCGCAGTGCTTCCTCCGGCGAAGAATTACTGCAGGCAGCGACCCATTACAAGGTGAATAACTGACATGAAACTGGTAGTGATCAGCGGCCGTTCCGGCTCGGGTAAAAGTACCGCTCTGCAGGCGCTGGAAGACATTGGCTTCTACTGCATCGACAATCTGCCTGCCCACCTGTTACCCCAACTGATCACCCGCCCCCCGGAAAAAACCAGTAACGATGCACCGCAAACCCTGCTGGCGGTCAGTATTGACGCCCGTAACCCGCTCAGTAATCTGGAAGAGTTTCCGGCAATTCTGAAAAAACTGCGGGAAAAACAGAACATCAGCTGTGAGCTCTTATATCTGGACAGCAACGAAGAAGTGCTGCTTAAACGTTACAGTGCCACCCGGCGCAAGCACCCGCTTTCTAACGAACAGCGCAGCCTGAAAGACGCTATCGAGTATGAGCGCGAGCTGCTTGGCCCGTTGGCGGAACTGGCAGATCTGCGTCTGGACACCACCCGCCTGTCACTGTATCAGCTGCGCGACAGCATCAAACTGCGCATCATGCAGAAACAGGAACAGGGGCTGTCTATCCAGTTTGAATCTTTCGGTTTCAAATACGGTCTGCCGCTGGATCTGGACTTTACCTACGACGTCCGCTGCCTGCCGAACCCATACTGGCTGCCCCCCCTGCGCGAGTATACCGGCCTGCAACAACCGGTTATCGATTTCCTCAGCCAGGAAACAGAAGTCAGTGAAATGCTGGCGGACATCACCGGTTATCTGGAAAAATGGCTGCCGGTATTCGAAAAAAATAACCGCAGCTATGTCACAATCGGCATCGGCTGTACCGGCGGCCACCACCGCTCAGTGTTTATCGCCGAGCAGTTAGCTAGCCATTTCAGACGAACTATGGATAATGTTCATGTCAGGCACAGGGAACTTCCCTGAAGCGGCAAACAGCTTTGCCCCCACCCTGACACTGTAAACAACGGAGGCGTATCAGGACTTATGCAGGAACAACAGTTAACCATCATCAACAAACTCGGCCTGCACGCCCGGGCCGCCGCTAAGCTGATTAACCTCACCAGCAAGTTCAGCTGTGATATTCAGCTGGCAAAAGATGGCCGTCAGGTTGATGGCAAAAGCATTATGTCGGTCATGATGCTGGCAGCCAGCAAAGGCACCGAACTGACGATCAGTACCGACGGTGAAGATGAACAGGAAGCACTGAACGCAATCGTTGAGCTGATAAATAACCGTTTTGACGAAGCAGAATAAGCCTGCCACACCCGCTCCTGCCGCAATCATCCCTTATCCCTTGAAAAACAATCCGCTATAATAGCCTTTCACCGGTGATAAGCCGGTTATGCCTGCCCGTCACTTTTTCCGGAATTGCTGAGGCCCTGAATGATCGAAACCACTGAAAGAACAGATCTAGATAAACTCTCAGAAGCTGTGGAAAGTGGTGAGTTCAAACAGATTCGTTATACCCTCAACAATACCCTGCGCCCCTCTGAGGTCGCTCACCTGCTGGAAAAATCGCCACCGAAAGAACGGCGCCTGCTCTGGAGTCTGATTCACCAGGAACTGGAAGCCGATGTACTGCAGGATCTGGGGGATGATGTACGGACCGAAATCCTCAGCCAGATGGACGCGCAGGAAGTTCTGGCCATCACCGAAGCCCTTGAAACCGATGACATGGCCGACGTCATCCAGCAACTGCCGGAAACCCTGACCCGGGAAATTCTGCGCTCAATGGGCAGCCAGAACCGGGAACGTCTGGAAGCGGTATTGTCTTACCCGGAAGATACCGCCGGCGGCCTGATGAACACAGACACCATCACGGTGCGCCCGGATATCAGCGTGGAAACAGCGTTACGCTTCCTGCGCCGGCACGACGAGCTGCCGGATATGACCGACAGCCTGTTCGTGGTTAACCGGAAAGATGAATACATCGGCAACCTGCCGCTGACCCGGATGCTGGTCAGCGACCCGAGCATCACTGTCCGGGAAATCATGTCCACCGACGCGGAACCCATTGAAGCAGAAATGCCGGATGACAAGGTCGCACAACTGTTCGAACAGGAAGATCTGGTATCCGCACCTGTGGTAGACGAAAATAACAAGCTGCTGGGCCGTATCACCATCGATGACGTGGTCGACGTCATCCGTGAAGACGCCGACCACTCGCTGATGAGTATGGCGGGTCTGGACGACGACGAAGATACTTTCGCCCCGGTTATGAAAACCACCCGCCGCAGAGCGGTATGGCTGGGGGTTAACCTGATTACGGCCTTCATTGCCTCAGCGGTCATTGGCATATTTGAAGACACCATCGATAAGGTGGTTGCCCTGGCGGTACTGATGCCCATTGTCGCCAGTATGGGCGGCATTGCCGGCAGCCAGGCATTAACGCTGGTGATCCGGGGTCAGGCTCTGGGCCACGTTGAACGGTCTAACGCCGGCTGGTTGCTGAACCGTGAACTGGTGGTCGGCACTGCCAACGGTATCCTCTGGGCCATTGTGGTTGCAGTGATTGCGGTACTCTGGTTTCAGGACACCACCATCGGCCTTATTATCGGCTGTGCCATTGTCATCAACCTGATAGCTGCTGCGCTGGCCGGCACGCTGTTACCGATTATTCTTAAAGCCTGGGGAATCGACCCGGCACTGGCCGGCAGCGTATTACTGACAACCATCACCGATGTAGTAGGCTTCTTTGCCTTTCTCGGTCTGGCAACCTTCTTCTATAGTTAGTGGCATACCCGCTAACCCCCTTAAGTTAAGTGGACATTATGAGTAACCAATATTTCCCGGACGCCGACGAACAGTTTAACGATGATGAAGAATGGGTTTCAAAAACCCAGCGTAAGCGCGAAATGGAAGCCTTACAGGATCTGGGCGCCAAAATCACCGCGCTGAACAAAGAGCAGGCTGAACAGGTACCAATGAGTGAGGAGCTGCGTGCTGCCATCGTTGAAGCAGGCCGCCTTCAGCCCCGTTCAGAGGCGATTCGCCGCCACCTGCAATACATCGGCCGGTTGATGCGCAGCGAAGACACAGAAGCCATTGAAGCCGCCCTGGACCGCTTTGAAGCGGGCAAACAGGCACATGCACAGATGTTCCATAAACTGGAACGCTGGCGTGACCGCCTGATTGAGGGTGACAATGCTGACCTGCAGGCCTATCTGAATGAAGATGACGGTGCCGATATTCAGCACCTGCGCCAGTTGCTGCGCAATGCTAAAAAAGAGCTGTCTCAGAATAAACCGCCGGTTGCCGCCCGGAAGCTGTTTAAGTACCTCCGGGAACGGGCTGAGTCCCGCTTCCAGCTTTAAATCTTTCCGGCTAAGGACGCGGGTCAGTTTTCAACCACACCCTGCGTCCGGTCTTTTCCGGAAGTAATCAGTTCGAACTGCGGATCGCCCCAGTCGCCCTGCATCCGGTAGCGCACCGCGGCCACCTTTTCTTTAATTTCATCGCCGAACAGTTTATCGATGATAAACGCTGCGCCGGCAATCTGAGGCGCGCCTAACAGAGCAGCCGCAATCGGCAGGTTATCGGTCACCGGCAAGGTGACCTGCATTTCCGTATTGAGCGTTTCCGTCACCAGATCGATATCACCGGTGAGCTGAACATCGGCCGAAGGGCCATCCAGTGTCAGAGGCTCCACACTCGACGCGATACCGTTTTCAATCCGGTAGCGGCCTTTAAGTACATCGAAACTGACGCCCTTGGCAAACAGATCCTTGAAATCCAGCCGCAACCGCCGGCCAAGGGTATTCAGGTTCAGAATGCCAAAAATACGCAAAAAGTTACTGGAAGTTCCGCTTTCAATCAGTCGCCCTTCTTCCGCAACAAAGTCTGCGCCCCCTCTGACACGTCCCAGACTGAACTGCCAGGGCGCACCGGACCAGAACATTTTGGTATCCGCACGAAACTCTCTGGTTTCCAGCACCTTTTGATAGCCTGCAGTCATCAGACTTTGTCCGACATTATCGCCCCGTAAGCTCAGGCGCAGTTCTGACTGCGAAGGCGTACCGGAAGACCAGCGTATATCACCTTTAATATTCAACTGATCCATACGCCCGTACAGGTCACTGAATACGCTGTCGCCATCCTGGGTTCGCAGACTAAAGCCCCACTCTCCCCAGCGCTTACCGTGGTACACCAACTGACCAACTTTTACATTCGCAGCCGGCAACTGACCAGGCCTGATGGCTGAATCCACAAACGGCGCTTCTGCTGCATTATCACCGGCATCTTCAGGCAACAGGGCATCAAGGTCGATATAGGCCAGATCCAGCAAATATGGACGGTTATCACTAATCGTGAGCGACCCCTGCACTGCGGAACTGTGAAGGCTGATCCGGCGCTGCTCACCAAGGTCCTGCAATTCTAAGCGGACATCTTTAAGCCGGGTGGTTCCAAAAGACACTTCAGACAGCGTCATATCAATTTCTGCAATTGCCTCAAGCGCCGCCGGCGATGCCGATGCCGTACCGCCCGGGGCCGGCGAAGTCTCATTCACCAGACCGTTAGCCGATAAAAACTGCTGTAATTCGTCGATATTTAAACGGTCAAGGTAACCAGACAGACTGTACCCCGGTTGCGCAGGTAAAGAGGTTTTC
Organism: Aliamphritea hakodatensis; assembly: GCF_024347195.1. Taxonomy (NCBI): domain Bacteria; kingdom Pseudomonadati; phylum Pseudomonadota; class Gammaproteobacteria; order Oceanospirillales; family Oceanospirillaceae; genus Aliamphritea; species Aliamphritea hakodatensis. Next base: position 1,299,910 of record NZ_AP025281.1, on the reverse strand, counting down.
TGCGTGCCAAAATCAAACTTAGCACGTTCAATGTCCTCCCCTCTCAACACCATCGCCGCCGCCAGCCGCTGACCTAAGTTAAACGTCAGCGTCGGCGTAGCCGCAAAATTCATAGAGAATCGCGAAGGCAATCTTTCACCTTTTGGCTTATTAAGCGGTGCAAAAAAACTCAGTTCAGTGTCCTTCAGATCACTCTCAATCTGCAACTTAGAACAACTGGCCGTTGCACAGATATCCAGCGTAGCGGTATACGCCTGCCTGCCCTGCATACCGCTGAGCACGGTTTCTCCGGTCCATTGCTGAATTTTCTTCAGCTCGACCCGGGAGTTTAACGTCGTCGAAGTAACGGTGCCCTGCCGGGTATTCCGGCTGAGAATGGTAGCGCTAAACGGCTCTCCGAATATCTGCCCTTTCAGTGACGGTGATGACAGGCCCTTGCGCTGATTATAATTCAAGCGCCCGACCAGCCCGGACAAACTTAACTGACGCGCGTCTGAGCTGAGCTGCCCTGCAGATAAATCCACAGCCACATCCACATCAGGTACCGCTTCAGGATCGTCCAGCGGTAAATTCAGGTTCACGGCAGTCTTTGCCTGCCCGGTTACCCGCCATTGCTGCAACTCTTCAACCGGTTCAGAAAAGATATTGCTGCCCAGCAGCACATCCTGAATATTACCAGCATCCCCCTGAGCCCATCCCAATACCCGTAATGTTTCGGTTCCCGGTGGTAAATATACCCACGCCTGCTCCAGAGCACTGCCCTTTAACTGACCGCCGGTGGCATAAATTTCCAGCCCTTCTTCACGCATCAGCATGGTGGCATCCGTGCCAGTAACGGCAGGCCAGTTCGGATCATAGTCAATGGTGCCGCCCTTCACATCCAGGAACAGCTGAACAACCTGCGGTTCATCACTGAAAGCCGAACGGGTATTGGTATGAAGCAACAGACTTCCTTCAGTCACCTGCCCCTGCTTCACGGCAGCAGTTACCCAGTTATTCAGTTCGTCAGAAAGTTCTTTATGGGGAATCAGGGTCGGCGCTAACCGGCCATCGGCATCTTTAATGCCAATCAGCAATGTCAGCTCGCTGCGAATCTCAGGATCAAGCGGCAGATAAAGGCTCCAGCGGCCACTGGCGTTTATCCCTTCTTTGCGGAGGCGCACAAGGTCACTGCTGAGCGTCAGCACCTGCTCCTTCAGGTGGAAAAAGGTTGTGCCGCGGGCATAGTCAAAACGCCAGCCAGCATTAAACTCTTCCGGAAAGAACAGACCAAGATCATCGCTGGCCAGATCAATCCGGCCATTCAGCTCATCATCCTGATACGCCAGCTCAAGACGGCCATCCACACCCTGCATCGCCGGTGCACCTTCATAGCCGTTAAATCCAACCCGGTCCAGATCGGCAACAGCGGCAAAATCCAGAGGGCTGAAAGCAGGTAATCCGACAGCGGCCAGATCAACGCCTCCCTCCGGGTCAGCGTCAGACAGAACAGGCCAGTCCACCTGAATATTCCGAACATTCCCCTGCAAAGCCAGCAAAGCGATTTCATCACGCACTGCCTGCGGAATAAAAGACTGCTGTAACAGCCAGGCCTCCAGACGACCAAGATTCTGCTCAGGCATGGTAAAACGCAGGCTGTCATGACGCTGCTGCAGCACCGCCTCGTTAATTCTTAACCGGGCCGAGTCCAGCACACCTTCCAGATGACTGGCCCGCAAACGCTTCAGGCCGGCCTCTTCAGAAAACACCAGATCCGCAGTAAAGTCTTCCAGATGAACAGGCTGAGGCTGTTCAAGTAGCAACGATCTGATATCCATCCGGGTACGCAAGCGGCTGATCGCGCCATTGCTCCAGCGCCCCCAAAGGCTGATACCGGCATCAAGCTGCTCAACATCCACCTCATTCAGCCCACCAACGCCCGGCAGCAACCGCCTGACGGTATCAAGCAGGCCAGTGGATAACGCATTGGCCTGCACATAAAAATCCACTGCCGGTGTCTGCTTAAGGCCATTGCTTTCCAGAACCAGCCGCAGGGTATTCGCAGGTTCACCGGCAACCGCCAGTTCCAGCCCCACTGACAGCTGATGCTGTTCTGAGGTATTTTCTAACTGCGCAGACTGCAGCTGTACAGCCACCGCGTCCCCCTGGGACGGCTGCAGTAAAATCTGGCTGTCTGATACATAAATACGCGGCTGATTCAGCAACAGAGTGAGCCATTGCGGCACTTCCGTTTGCAAACCGGAACCAGGAGCAACAGGCACCTCAGCACCAAGGTCTGCCGGCAGAATGACACGGGTCTGAACACCGCGCACATCTATACGCTGAAAAAGAGGTTCACCCCGTAACAGGCTGGCAACAAAATTGAAGCTCAGATCCAGACTTTGCACCTGAACATCCAGATTTTCATCCGGTAAACGGGCCTGCAGATCACTGACATACAGTCGCGGATAGCGTCCGTCCCAGTCAGCACTGATCTGCTGCATGCTGATCTCAGCATTCAGCTGCCGGCTCAGATAACTGCTGATATCTTCACGATAATCGCTCACCAGCGGCATCATCTGCCGGATTGCCAGCATCGCAATGACCAGCAACAGCAAAACAGCCAGCACCAGCCAGTTTAGCCAGCGAACGCCTGTTTTAAGCAACCACATGGTTTTTACCGCAGCACCACATCATAGTGCTCAGGGCTATACATTGCTTCCGCCTGAAAACGGATTGATTTACCAATGAAGGCCTCCAGTTCAGCAACATGATCCGAAGCATCATCCTGCAGCATATCCACCACAGACTCCGAGGCAAGCACCAGATAGCTATCGGTATCATAGGCCCGGTGCTGACGCAGAATTTCCCGAAAAATCTCGTAACACACGGTTTCCGGTGTTTTGATCGAGCCACGCCCCTGACAGTGATTACAGGGCTGACACAGCACATGCTCGAGACTTTCCCGGGTCCGTTTGCGGGTCATTTCCACCAGCCCCAGTTCAGATACACCGGTCAGTTTGCACTTTACATGATCCCTTTCCAATACCCGTTCCAGCGTCCGCAATACCTGACGCTGATGGTCTTCATCCACCATATCAATAAAGTCGATAATGATGATGCCGCCCAGATTTCTTAAACGCAGCTGTCGGCCTATCGCGGTAGCGGCTTCAAGATTGGTCTTAAATATCGTTTCTTCAAGGTTACGGTGGCCCACATAAGCACCGGTGTTAATATCCACCGTGGTCATCGCTTCGGTCTGATCAAAAATCAGATACCCACCGGATTTCAGTTCAACTTTACGGCCCAGGGCTTTCTGAATTTCTTCCTCAATATTATAAAGATCAAAGATCGGCCGTTCGCCGGGGTAATACTCCAGAATATCGCCAATCTGCGGCACCAGTGCCGCAGCAAAATCCACCGACTTCTGGAACGTCTCTTTAGAATCAATCCGGATACGCTCAACACCGGCATGAGCCATATCACGCAGGGCACGCATATTCAGTGGCAGATCTTCATAAATAATCGATGCCACCGGAGACTCTTTAATCTTACGTTCAACGGCACGCCATAAACGGCAAAGGAACTGAATATCCAGCGTCAGTTCCTGCTCGCAGGCACCTTCTGACACTGTTCGTAAGATAAAACCACCGATATTGGTATCGCCGTCCTGACCAAGATCAGCAACGGCTTTTTCAACCAGATTACGTAACCGGTCACGCTCATCGCTGTCTTCAATACGCTGGGAGATACCAATATGCTCATTACCCGGCATATACACCAGATAACGGGAAGGAATAGACAAATTAGTGGTCAGGCGGGCACCCTTGGTGCCCAGAGGATCTTTAGTCACCTGCACGACCAGTGGCTGGCCTTCGCGTAACAGGTGGTTAATGGCAATGTTGGCTTTGCCTGAATCATCAGCGGAATCAGGTCTCTGTAACTCATCAACGTGGATAAACGCCGCCCGCTCCAGACCGATATCAACAAACGCCGCCTGCATACCGGGCAACACCCGGACAACCTTACCTTTATAAATATTACCGACAATGCCGCGACGCTCTGCCCGTTCTATGTAAATCTCCTGCGGCATTCCGTTCTCAATGACTGCTACCCGGGTTTCCATCGGGGTAAAGTTAATCAGTATCTCTTCGCTCATCATCTATCCTTACGTGTTTGCCGCTATACAGAAACTATCAGCCGGAGTTATTACATTGTCATGACATTCATTCTGCTGCGCATTGCCAAAACGGCACCTTAAATACATTCAACAGATCTGCAGTTTCGGCCAGCGGCAAACCGACTACAGACGAATAACTTCCGCTCATACTGGCAACAAACACCGCACCCAGCCCCTGAATCCCGTAACCACCGGCTTTGTCTGCCGGCTCACCGGTTTCCCAGTACCTCAGGCATAACTCGTCAGACAGTTCTTTAAACTGCACACGGGTTGAGACTGCACGTACCTGTGTTTGTTCATTATTAACTATAGCCAAGGCCGTCATAACCTGGTGCTCACGCCCGGAAAGCGCCTGCAACATTGCAATGCCATGCTCACGGTTACGGGGCTTACCCATGACCTGATCATCCAGCACGACGACAGTATCCGACCCCAGTACGGGCAAATTCCGTCCGCTGCGCTCCCAACCCGCCGTGGCTTTCTCCACAGCCAGCCGTTTTACAAAATCATCGGCGCTTTCATCCGGCCGTTTTACTTCCGGGATATCTACAGGCTGTACATCAAAACGCACCCCTATCTGCTGCAATAATTCGCGGCGACGGGGTGAAGCAGATGCAAGAATAAGATCGGACATTGAAAAAACCTGTCTGGTTAACTGACCCTGAAAGTACGCCGCAGGCCACGCAGGATCACAAACATCCAGGGCCATAAAATGGCGCTGATCAGCGCCGGCAGCAAAAAGATCAGGCTGTCACTGCGGGTACCTATCAGACCATGGAACCAGTTAAACAGTAACTGATTAATGCCCACCAGAATCATGACCACGAAAGCTTGCTGCCATAAAGGGAACATCCGTAAACGCCGGTGCAGCATCAGTGTCAGATAGGCAACCACCAGCAGCGCGATCACATTCAGTCCCAGCGGGATACCTTTAATAATATCCAGCGCCAGCCCTAATAAAACAGCACTGCCCAGACCGACCCGCTCCGGTAATGCCATTACCCAGTAAATCAGAATAATGACAACCCATTCCGGGCGAAACCACTCAACCGATGTAGGTAAAGGCACCTGGCTGAGCATCAGCCCCAGCAGAAAGGTACCGAAAATAATCGCGCCGCCACCCGGCTCCTGCTGACTCACCTTCAGGACTCCGGCTGAGCAGCGGCGTCAGCCTCCTCAGCAACAAGTTCTCCGGCGAGCGGTAAAGGCTCAGGCTGCTGTTCGGACAAATCCACCAGCAGAATATGCCGGCTCTTATTCAGCCGTGCAGTGGGCTTAGCTTTAACCGTTGCAAAGGTTTGTCCCGGATCTCTTGTTACGCTGGTAATACGCGCCACCGGATAGCCCCGGGGGAAACGTCCACCCAGACCTGAAGACACCAGCAAATCCCCTTCCCGGACATCAGCGGTATCCGGCACATGCCCCAGCTCCAGCTCATCAACAGAACCGTTACCCAGGGCAATCGAACGAAAACCGTTACGGTTTACTTCCACAGGAATCGCATGCCGTGAATCGGTAATAAGCATTGCCCGGCTGGTATAATGAGACAATTCAATAATCTGCCCCATGATGCCACCTGCATCCAGCACTGCCTGCCCCACATAGACTTCATCTTCTGAACCTTTATTCAGAATAACCTGATGCTGGAACGGGTCCGGATTAATGCCAATCAGCTCGGTCAGCGTGACATCATTGGCCAGACGCTGACTGCCATTCAGCAGTTCACGAAGACGCACGTTTTCCGCCGTCAGCGCCGACACCTGAAGCACTTTACGCTTCAGCAACAAAGCCTCCTGACGTAACTGACGGTTCTCTTCGATCAGCTGCGTCCGGGTAATCAGCACGTCACTGAGTTCATCCGCCACCTGCGCTGGGGTATCCACCAGCCACTGTAAGGGTGTAATCGCCAGAGAAAGGTATGCGCGCGTCTGATTCATCTTGGCCCATTTCAGGTCAAGCACCACCAACGCAATTGCAAGGACTAATAAAATAATAAAGCGGGCCTTTAAGGACCCGCTTCTGAAGATACTGCTAATGCCACACCTCCTGAAAATCGTCAGTCAGGCAGGCACTGTTCCTGAAGCTCATTTTCAGCATAGCAATTTATTCGTATGTCAGTAACTCAAAGGCATGCTTGTCAAGCAACTCAAGAGCACGTCCGCCACCCCGGGCAACACAGGTCAGCGGATCCTCAGCTACGATCACCGGCAGGCCGGTTTCTTCACTGATCAGCTTATCCAGGTTACGCAACAATGCACCACCACCGGTCAGCACAATGCCGCGCTCAGCGATATCGGACGCCAGTTCCGGCGGACACTGTTCCAGCGCACTTTTCACCGACTGTACAATGGCAGACAGTGGCTCCTGTAACGCTTCCATGATTTCATTGCTGTTCAGCGTAAAGCTGCGGGGAATACCTTCCGCCAGGTTACGGCCACGGACATCAATTTCACGGGTTTCAGCAGCCGGATACGCGGTACCGATTTCCTGCTTGATCCGTTCAGCAGTTGCATCACCGATCAGGCTGCCGTAGTTACGGCGAATATAGGTCACGATGCCTTCATCAAAACGGTCACCACCCACACGGACAGATTCCGCATAGACAATACCGTTCAGGGAAATGATCGCGATTTCAGTGGTACCACCACCGATATCTACCACCATTGAACCGTTGGCTTCCTCAACCGGCAGACCGGCACCGATTGCTGCCGCCATCGGCTCTTCAATCAGGTACACCTCACGGGCGCCTGCGCCCATGGCCGATTCTTTAATTGCCCGCCGCTCAACCTGTGTTGACTGACAGGGCACACATACCAGAACCCGCGGGCTCGGTGTCAGGAAATTATTATCATGAACCTTGCTGATAAAGTGCTGCAGCATTTTCTCAGTCACATGGAAGTCGGCAATGACGCCGTCTTTCATCGGACGGATAGCGGTAATGTTACCCGGGGTACGTCCCAGCATGCGCTTGGCATCGGTACCGACGGCCGCAACAGCTTTTTGCGCACCGTTACCGCTCTGGCGAATCGCCACCACAGAAGGTTCATTGAGTACGATATCTTTATCGCGAACATAGATAAGGGTGTTTGCCGTCCCTAAATCGATAGATAGATCACTGGAAAAAATCCCGCGAATTTTTTTAAACATTGACTGTCCGCCTTACCTGAATATCTTACTCTAGCGGCGCAAAAAAAAGACTGCGCTATGACTATGAAACCTGCGAAATAGTTTGAAGATTTACTCTAATTATCAGAGGTGTTCCGGAGCTGTTCGCAGCTTCCTCTTAAAAATGTCCCACTGTAGCAATGGCGGGGATTTTGGGCAAGCAACAAATGTGTTAACGTAGCGCTTTATTTTCAATAAGCTATAGATAATCTGCCGAATACACACTGAGGCGCATCCAAGCCTCCGGCTTCGCTGCTATCAGCCATGCTGGAGACAGCAGATAATGCATTCAGTTCAGGTTATTTAAGCAAGACTGAAATCAACGCAAACGGCATATTTTGCCCATGGCTTTCACCGCGATGGTCAGGCAAAATTCCCGGGCTAATCTTTTAATCAGTTTTATGAGTATCCAACCATGGCACTAGATCGCTCAGACGTGGAAAAAATCGCCCACCTGGCGCGCCTGCAAATCAACGAGCAGGACATCCCGGAATACACCACGACCCTCTCCAGCATTCTGGACTTAGTTAATCAGATGCAGGCTGTGGATACCGCTGATGTGGCACCGATGTCACACCCGCTGGATGCCGTTCAGCGCCTGCGCACTGACGAAGTGAGTGAACCGAACAAGCGCGACCACCTGCAAACCGTTGCACCCGCTGTTGAAAACGGCCTGTTCCAGGTTCCGAAGGTTATCGAATAACCTCTGCTCAGACTCTCTGAAACGAGAAGCTCCACTGAGCCCGTTACCCGAATTTCGATTTAAGGATCACCCATTACCATGTTTGAAAAAACACTTGCCGAACTGGCACAGGGACTAGACAGCGGCGAATTCAGCAGCGTCGAACTCACCCAGGCCTACCTGCAGCGCATTAACGAACAGGACAGCCGGTATAACAGCTACATCAGCGTTACCGAAGAACAGGCCATCGCACAGGCCAAAGCCGCTGATGCTCAGCGCGCCAACGGTGAAGCCGGCGCATTTACCGGCTTGCCAATTGCCCATAAAGACCTGTTCTGCACCGAGGGCGTACGCACCAGCTGCGGCTCGAAAATGCTGGACAACTTCATTTCACCATACAACGCCACGGTTGTAGAAAAATTCAATCAGGCCGGCGCAGTGACACTGGGCAAGACCAACATGGACGAATTCGCCATGGGCTCGTCCAACGAATCCAGCTTCTACGGCCCGTCCCGTAACCCGTGGGATACCGAGCGGGTACCCGGCGGCTCTTCCGGCGGTTCTGCAGCGGCCGTTGCAGCCCGTCTGGCACCGGCAGCGACCGGCACCGATACCGGCGGTTCCATTCGCCAGCCTGCCGCACTGACCGGCATCACCGGCATTAAGCCGACCTATGGCCGGGTTTCACGGTTCGGCATGGTCGCGTTTGCCTCCTCTCTGGATCAGGGTGGTCCGATGACCCGCACCGCAGAAGATGCTGCGATGATGCTGAACGTAATGGCCGGTTTCGATCCGAAAGACTCCACCAGCCTGGATAAAGCGGTACCGGACTTTACTGCCGACCTGAATCAGCCATTAAAAGGCCTGAAAATCGGCCTGCCAAAAGAGTACTTCGGTGAAGGCATCGACGCAGGCATCGCAGAACAGGTTCAGGCAGCCATTAAAGAATACGAAGCCATGGGCGCTGAAGTTAAAGAAATCAGCCTGCCTAACACCCACCTGGCCATCCCGGCTTACTACATTGTGGCACCGGCAGAGGCCTCGTCTAACCTGTCCCGCTTCGACGGCGTTCGCTACGGCTACCGCTGCGAAGACCCGGCTGATCTGGAAGACCTGTACAAACGTAGCCGCGGTGAGGGCTTCGGCCCGGAAGTACAGCGTCGTATCATGGTCGGTACCTATGCGCTTTCAGAAGGTTTCTACGATGCTTATTACAAAAAAGCGCTGCAGATCCGCCGCCTGATCCAGCAGGACTTTGCCAACGCACTGGCTGAAGTTGATGTCATCATGGGGCCGACCACACCGCACCCGTCCTGGAAGCTGGGTGAAAAGAGCGCTGATCCGGTTGCCATGTACATGGAAGATATCTTCACGATCTCCCTGAACCTTGCCGGCCTGCCGGGCATGTCTGTGCCATGCGGCTTCAGCAACGGCTTACCGGTTGGCCTGCAGATTATCGGCAACTATCTGGCGGAAAGCCGCCTGCTGAATGTTGCCCACATGTTCCAGCAAGCAACTGACTGGCACAAAAAAGCACCGGAAGGCATCGCGTAACACTCGCGACAATGAATAATTTCCGCGCTGATGCGCACCCTGAATTCCCGTGTTTGAGATTACTCACCGGGCATTCAAACAAAGAGGTTTATAAAAATGGAATGGGAAGCAGTCATCGGGCTTGAGATTCACGCCCAACTGGCCACCAAGTCAAAAATCTTTTCCGGCGCCAGCACCGCTTTCGGTGCTGAGCCAAACACCCAGGCCTGTGCCGTAGATCTGGCACTGCCGGGCACGTTGCCGGTTTTCAATGCTGAAGCCCTGCGCATGGCGACCATGTTTGGTCTGGCTATCGACGCTGAAATCGGCCGCACCTCCGTGTTCGACCGTAAGAACTACTTTTACCCGGATCTGCCAAAGGGCTATCAGACAAGCCAGCTGTTCCACCCGATCGTTGGCGTTGGCCATGTGGACATTCAGCTGGATGACGGCACCATTAAGCGCGTTGGCGTCACCCGCGCTCACCTGGAAGAAGATGCGGGCAAGTCCCTGCACGAAGAATTCCCGGATATGACCGGCATCGACCTGAACCGTGCCGGCACCCCGCTGCTGGAGATCGTCTCTGAGCCGGATATGCGCAGCGCTGCAGAAGCTGTCGCATACGTACGTAAAATCCACGCCATTGTTACCAACCTGGGCATTTGTGACGGCAACATGGCTGAAGGCTCTTTCCGCTGTGACTGTAACGTATCCGTACGCATCAAGGGCGAAGAAAAACTCGGCAACCGCACCGAAACCAAGAACATCAACTCTTTCCGTTTCATCGAAAAAGCCATCTTAGGCGAAATTGAAAGACAGATTGATATCCTGGAAGACGGCGGCCGGATCACCCAGGAAACCCGTCTGTATGACGCCAACAAAGACGAAACGCGTTCTATGCGCAGCAAGGAAGAAGCCAACGATTACCGCTACTTCCCCTGCCCGGATCTGTTACCGATCGTCATCGATGAAGAATACATCGAGCAATTGCGCGCCACTCTGCCTGAACTGCCAGATGCCCGCCGCGAGCGTTTCGTCAGCGAATACAGCCTGAGCGACTACGACGCCATGGTCCTGTCTGCAGACCGCAAACTGAGCGAATACTTTGAAACTGCAGCCGCAGCCGCGAAAGACGCCAAACTGACGGCCAACTGGGTCATGGGTGAAGTATCCAAGCACCTGAACCAGACCGATACTGCGATTACCGATGCACCGGTAACCGCAGAGATGCTCGGCGGCCTGTTACTGCGGATCAGCGACAACACCATTTCCGGCAAGATTGCCAAGCAGGTATTTGAATCCATGTGGGCCGGTGAAGGTGATGCCGATCAGGTCATCGAAGCCAAAGGTCTGAAGCAGGTTACCGATACCGGCGCCATCGAAACCATGGTTGATGAAGTAATCGCCGCCAACCAGCCTCAGGTTGATCAGTACGTCAGCGCGGAACCTGAAAAACGCGGTAAAATGATTGGCTTCTTTATGGGCAAGGTCATGCAGGCCTCACAAGGCAAAGCAAACCCAGGACAAGTGCAGGGGCTGCTGAAACAAAAACTGGATCAGCTCGTGTAATCCGGTAAGCCATCAGAAAACCGCTGTCGGCCTGGCTGACCGCGGTTTTTTTTCGCTTCTCAAAAATTCCTCAACCACATCGCCCGTGGCCGGGCTAAAATACTAACTGCACATAAATACATACGCGCAGACAGTCAGGCCAACGAACTTTAGCCACGGCACCGGCTCAAAACGGTATATTAAGTTTTAACAATCGTGTATACCGCTAACTGGCACGAAGAAAACAGACGAGGCCGGGATACAGGCGACAACTGCCCGTCACCCGGCGCTCACATTACAGGAGTATCAATTTATGCCAACTGCCACTTTTGCTGCAGGCTGTTTCTGGGGCGTCGAGGCCCGCTTCAGCCAACATCCCGGAGTCACCGGCACAGCCGTTGGCTATATGGGCGGGCACACTGAAAACCCAACCTACGAAGAAATCTGCCGCAAAGGTACCGGCCACGCCGAAGTGATTCAGGTAGAGTTTGATGACCAGATAACGGACTATGACACCCTGCTTGACCTGTTCTGGCAGATGCATGATCCAACCACTCTGAACCGGCAGGGTCCTGATGTCGGTGACCAGTACCGTTCAGCGATTTTCTATCATGACGACACCCAGCGAATCATGGCCGAGCAAAGCCTTGCTGTACTGGATAAAAGCGGTATTTTCGGTAACCCTATAGTCACCTTAATCGAACCGGCGCAGCAGTTCTGGCGGGCCGAAGAATATCACCAGCAATATCTGGCGAAAAAAGGCATGAGCGGCTGTAGCATCTGACACCCCCTCCCGGGCAAAGAACATAAAAAAAGCGCGGCGGTTACCCGGCGCGCTTTTTTCTTTAGCGACAGTTACTTGGCGTGATCAACCAGATCATCAACCACGGCTTTTTCTTCGCTCAGATCATTAGCTACCTGACCCATTGGCAAAATCAAGTTCAGCACAATCGCTACCAGACCACACAGGCTTACACCCTGCATGCTGAATTCACCCTTGCCGACAACCATGCCGCCGATACCGAAAACCAGCGTCGTCGCCACAATCACCAGATTACGCTGTTGTGCCAGATCCACTTTAGCCTTGATCAGGGTATTCATACCCACCGCCGCAATAGAGCCGAACAGCAGAATCAGAATACCGCCCATGACCGGTGCCGGGATGGTCTGCAGCAGGATGCCAAACTTGGCAACAAACGCCAGCGCAATCGCAAAGATCGCCGCCCACACCATAATCATCGGGTTAAATGAACGGGTCAGCATCACCGCACCGGTCACTTCTGAATAGGTTGTATTTGGCGGTCCGCCAAACAGCGCAGCGGCAGACGTCGCAATACCGTCACCAAACAGTGTCCGGTGTAAACCCGGCTTTTTAATGTAATCTTTACCGGTCACATTACCAATCGCCAGTACATCCCCTACGTGCTCGATGGCCGGGGCAATCGCGACCGGAATCATGAACAGGATAGCCTGCCACTGAAACTCCGGCATCACAAAAGCCGGCACGGCGATGAACGGCGCTGCCGCAACGATGTCGTAATTAACCATGCCCATAAAGTGCGCCACGGTATAACCGACAACAACCCCTGACAGGATGGGTAACAGACGGAAGATCCCCTGACCCAGAGTGGCCACAAGCAAGGTAGTTACCAGCGCAGACATTGAAACAATCATCGCGTCAGCATACGGGAACAGCTCGATGCTGCCATCGCCCGCTTTACCCATCGCCATGTTCACCGCAATCGGTGCCAGCCCAAGGCCGATTACCATGATCACAGGCCCGACAACAACCGGCGGAAGCAGACGGTGCAGGAAACCTGCGCCACGCACCTTAACAATCAGTGCCAGCAGCATGTATACCAGACCCGCACAGAACAGAGCGCCCAGTGTGGCGGCCATACCCCAGGTTTTAGTGCTGTAAATTATCGGTGCGATAAATACGAAAGATGATGCCAGAAACACCGGCACCTGACGCTTAGTCACAAACTGAAACATCAGGGTTCCGAGACCCGCCGTAAACAGCGCAACGCTTGGGTCCATCCCCGTCAGCAACGGCATCAACACCAGTGCACCGAACGCAACAAACAACATCTGCGATCCGGCCAGCACTGTCCGCCAAAGCGGTTCAGGCGCCAGATTCACGGTATTAGAATCACTCATTCTTCAGACCTTACTCATCCTGTGGGGCAATACTGCCAAAGCACAGTTTGCCACGGTTATTATTCTCTGCCTCCGAAGATGCAGAACTTATAAAAACCCGGGATCAGCAGAACTGTCCCGGGTTCAGATGCAGCGGCCCGGAGCCCCGCACCAAATTCATTCAGCAAGCCGGCCACTGCCGGCTCACAGAAAACTTACTTTGTACCGAAAATCTTATCGCCGGCATCACCCAGACCAGGAATAATGTATCCCTGCTCGTTGAGATGGCTGTCCAGCGCTGCGGTGAAGATTTCCACATCAGGATGCTCCTCCTGAACAGCTTTCACCCCTTCAGGCGCAGCCACCAGCACCAGTGCACGGATACTGGTACAGCCTGATTTTTTCAGCATATCAATGGTGGCATTCATTGAGCCGCCCGTTGCCAGCATAGGATCAATGATCAGCGCCATACGTTCATCAATGTCATGGGCCAGCTTTTCAAAATACGCCACAGGCTGAAGAGTTTCTTCATCCCGGTACAGACCGACCACACTGATCTTTGCGCTTGGCACCAGATCAAGTACGCCGTCCAGCATACCAATGCCGGCACGCAGAATTGGCACAACAGTAATCTTCTTACCCTTGATACGCTCTGCAGTAATTTCGCCGCACCAGCCTTCCAGCTGATACGTTTCAGTAGCCAGATCTTTGGTCGCTTCATAGGTCAGCAAACAGCCTACCTCTGCCGCCAGCTGACGGAAGCTACGGGTGCTAACGCTTGCTGCCCGCATCAGGCCCAATTTGGGTTTTACCAGAGGATGGTTTATCTCATTAACACGCATGTTGTTCTCACCAGAAATCATAAAAATTAAACGACACAGCCGTTACCTGTTCCGCCCGGATACAAACAGGCAAGCGCACTGACACCCGAAAGCAGGGCAAAAACTGGCGCGCTTTATCAGTCAGCAAACAGGTAACATTAATTAGCCGGGCATGATACTGACAAATGCAGCAAATGTCTTACCAATTAGTCAGAATTTTACCGTCAGATCAAAACAAAAAAGCCGGCTGTTAAATAAGCCGGCTTTAAGGATAGTCGATTCTGCAGCACATCACCGTGACACAGAACAGAGTACAGAAGTTATGTTATCCCTGAGATAACAAATCACGTAAATCAATGATCGCCGCATTCGCCCGGGAAATATAAGACGCCATGACCAGTGAGTGATTCGACAGGAAACCGAACTCTGTACCGTTCAGGATAACCGGACTCCAGATTGTTGACTGGGTTGCCTCCAGTTCACGGATAATCTGGCGCAGACTGATCAGTGCATTTTTCTTTTCAAGCGCCGGCGCAAAGTCCTGCTCCACAGCTTTCAGCAAATGAATCAGCGCCCAGGACGTACCGCGGGCCTCATAAAAGACATCATCGATTTCCATCCACGGCGTTTTGATTTCCAGTTCGCCTGCTGCTGCAGTCGACTGACGTGCCTCATTATCTCCGGCCAGATCCGTGTTCACACGCTTCTGCCCGACACTGGCACTTAAACGCTGTGACAGGCTGCCCAGCCGGGTAGATACATCCGCAAGCCAGCCCCGCAGGTTATCCGCACGGGCATAGAACTGTGCAGCATCATCGTTACGTGCCAGACGCGCCTCGTACCCTAACAGTGCTTTTACGGCTTTACGGTATTCAGATTCCGTCGCAGGCAGCAACCAGCTGTTATTGTCAAAATGTAGCAGCGGCTCAGCTTCAATCAGATCAGGATCTTCTGTGGACTGGGACTGAGAACGGCTGAAATCCTTACGTAATGCCCGGGCCATATCCCGCGCCTGAACCAGCACACCGAACTCCCAGTTGGGAATGTTATCCAGCCAGAGTCCCGGCGGCATACGGTCGTTGTATAAGTATCCGCCCGGCTTATCGAGCAACACTTCGGTAATTCCCACCAGCGCATTCAGGGTAGCTGTGCCCACAACCGGTGCCTGACCATCTTCTGTCACTTCGGAGCGCACATCGAACGGGGCAGGCTCAAGGCTCCAGTACATTCCTACACCGGTCGCGACAACCAGATACACTACCAGAGCCGCTATAACGACCCCAACGCCTTTGATACCCAGTGTAACTGCGGTCATATTATCCCACAGACGTAACCACGTCCGCTGTAACCATTCCATCCTGAAGCCCTCTTAATAAGTCGCGTTATCGCGCGCAATATCTATGATATCCGACACCGGGTCAATGTTCCTTAACATTTATTAACGTTAACCGGCAGGCACCTCTAAACGCTGTCGGCAGCATAAATTGTCCACCCGGTCAGAAATTTACAGCATGAGGCTTAACTCTATCTGTATAAACAGGGCCTTAACTGCCCGCCGGAACCAGTCAACTAGTCAAATAATGTACAGAAAGCACTGACAACTTCTGCAAACTGGCAGACAAAACACAATAAATACAGGAACTGTTTACAGCCCCATTCTTTTCCGGCACACTAGCCAGTCTTAAGGGGTCCGGAACCCCAACCCTGAACGCTTTTGAAGTCTGAATAACGCGTCACTAAGGCAATTTAATGGCTAAAATCCTTGTTCTGAACGGTCCCAACCTTAACCTTCTCGGCACCCGGGAACCTGAGGTATACGGTACCACCACACTCCAGGACATCAACGTGCGTTTACAGTCACTTGCCCTGCAGAGCGGCCACCAGCTGGAATCTCTGCAAAGCAATGCTGAACACGTTCTGATTGACCAGATTCACCAGGCCCGCGACGAACAGACAGACTTCATTATTATTAACCCGGCGGCTTTCACCCACACCAGTGTGGCTTTACGTGATGCGCTGCTGGGGGTCGCAATTCCCTTCATCGAAATTCACATTTCGAATGTACACGCCAGAGAAACTTTTCGCAGCCACTCGTATCTATCTGATGTAGCTGTTGGCGTTATCTGCGGTCTGGGCACCCAGGGATACGAATTAGCACTGCAGTCGGCCATCAGCCGTCTGGAAAAACCCTAATCATCTGAATTTACTAAATAGAGCACTGCATTAGCATGGATATTCGCAAAGTAAAAAAACTGATCGAGTTGCTGGAAGAATCAAACATCAACGAAATTGAAATCAAAGAAGGTGAAGAATCCGTACGCATCAGCCGCGGTTCTAACCTGGTTGCTGCCCCGGTTGCTGCTGCACCTGTTGCTGTTGCACCTGCCGCACCTGTTGCTGCTGCACCTGCCGCCGCGCCTGCGCCGGTTGCTGCCGCACCAAGCAACGACAATGCACTTAAATCGCCAATGGTAGGTACTTTTTACCGCTCTCCGTCTCCAACGTCTCCTGCATTCGTTGAAGTAGGCTCTACCGTTAAGGCTGGCGACCCTGTCTGCATCGTAGAAGCAATGAAAATGATGAACCAGATCGAAGCAGACAAGTCCGGTGTTGTTGAAGCCATTCTGGTTGAAGACGGCCAGCCTGTTGAATTCGATCAGCCTCTGGTGACCATCGTATAAATCAGCCACAGGATCTTAACAATATGTTAGAAAAAGTAGTCATTGCCAACCGTGGCGAGATCGCTTTGCGTATCCTGCGGGCCTGCAAGGAACTGGGCATCAAAACTGTTGCTATCCATTCCACCGCAGACCGTGACCTGATGCATGTTCGCCTGGCGGACGAAGCCGTTTGTATCGGCCCTGCTCCGTCACCGCAAAGCTATCTGAATATTCCGGCTATCATTGCCGCTGCTGAAGTCACCGACTCTACCGGTATTCACCCGGGTTACGGCTTCCTGGCAGAAAACGCTGATTTCGCAGAACGTGCTGAACAGAGCGGTTTTGCATTCATCGGCCCCAAAGCTGAAACTATTCGCCTGATGGGTGACAAGGTATCAGCTATCGAAGCCATGCAGAAAGCCGGCGTACCGACTGTACCGGGTTCTGACGGCGAACTGCCGGAAGACAGCGAAGAAGTGCTGGCGATCGGACGCCGTATCGGTTATCCGGTAATCATCAAGGCTGCTGCCGGTGGTGGCGGTCGCGGTATGCGTGTTGTTCACAACGAAGCGCACCTGCTGAATGCTATTTACGTCACTAAAGCTGAAGCCAAAGCCGCCTTCGGTGATGATACGGTTTACATGGAGAAATTCCTTGAAAACCCACGTCACGTTGAAGTTCAGGTTCTGTCTGATGGCCAGGGCAATGCAATTCATCTGTACGATCGCGACTGCTCCTTGCAGCGCCGTCACCAGAAAGTAGTTGAAGAAGCACCTGCTCCGCACCTGGATCCGGAAGCCCGCGCTCAGGTACTGCAGAGCTGTGTCGACGCCTGTCTGGAAATCAACTACCGCGGCGCCGGTACGTTCGAATTCCTGTACGAGAACGGCGGTTTCTACTTCATTGAAATGAACACCCGTGTTCAGGTAGAACACCCGGTATCAGAGATGGTAACCGGTGTGGATATCGTAAAAGAACAGCTGCGCATTGCTTCTGGCCTGCCACTGACCATTAAGCAGGAAGATATCGAGCTGAAAGGTCACTCAGTGGAATGCCGTATCAACGCAGAAGATCCGGTCACCTTTATGCCAAGCCCTGGTAAGATCACCCACTTCCATGCCCCGGGCGGCATTGGTGTGCGCGTAGACTCTCACCTGTACAGCGGTTACAGCGTACCACCACATTACGACTCTCTGATCGCTAAACTGATCACCTATGGAGATTCCCGTGAAGTGGCCCTGCGCCGTATGGAAATCGCGCTGGATGAAATGCTGATCGACGGTATCAGGAGCAACATTCCGCTGCACCAGGATATTGTCCGCGATGCGAACTTCGCTGAAGGCGGGGTTAACATCCACTATCTGGAAAAGAAACTGGGACTCGACTGATCCCGGTATATGCAGGCAGCGGACACCCGCTGCCTGCAGTTTTACGCATTAACCCGGTTACCTCCCCAGGCGATATCCGCCGAATGACGGTCAGCGCACCGCATCACCCCAGGTAACTGAGCTGTAACGGTTAAAGCCCATACTATATGCTTACCGGTACCGCTTACCCGAATACAGGAAGACCCGTCATGCCATGGTTGCAGATCAAACTGGATGTTTCCCCTGAGAACGCCGAACCTTACGAAGATCTTTTACTGGCAGCCGGCTGCGCTGCGGTTACCTTTACTGATCAGGCCGACCAGCCAATCTTCGAACCTGATCTGGGCACTACACCCCTGTGGAGCAACACAGTACTGACCGGTTTGTTTTCAGCCGATCATGATCTGGACGCAACCCTGAACTTTCTGCAGCAGGCACATAAGGATCAGTTTCCTGACCGCGAATTTCCAACCTGCAAGACAGAAATTCTGGAAGACAAGGACTGGGAACGGGAATGGATGGACAACTACCAGCCAATGCAGTTTGGCAAACGCTTATGGGTCTGCCCGAGCTGGAAAGACGTGCCTGACCCACAGGCAGTCAACCTGATGCTCGATCCGGGCCTGGCATTTGGCACCGGTACCCACCCAACAACCGCGCTGTGCCTGGAATTCCTTGACGGCCTGGAACTGAATGACAAACAGGTCACCGATTACGGCTGCGGCTCCGGCATTCTGGGAATTGCAACTCTGCTGCTGGGTGCTACCCGTGTTACCGCTGTCGATATCGACGTACAGGCGCTTACAGCCAGCAAGGATAACCTGAACCGTAACGGCCTGACCGAAGACCGTATGCAGGTTTATTTACCGGAACAAACCCCGGAACACGAAGCAGACGTACTGGTTGCCAATATTCTGGCTGGTCCGCTGGTCGAACTCGCGCCAACACTCAGCAAACACACCCGCAGCGGCGGACAACTGGTTTTATCCGGCTTACTGGCCCATCAGGAAGAAGAAATCCGGGCAGCCTACGGCAACGACTTTATTCTGGACCCGGTCAGCGAACGCGAAGGCTGGATCCGCATTACCGGAATTAAGCGATAAACCGTGAAGCAGCAGCGCCTGATTACAGCATGTCCGGCCTGTAAAGCTCGCTTTCAGGTTACCGCCGGACAATTAAAAATAGCCCACGGCAAGGTACGGTGCGGTACCTGTCTGGAAGTATTTAATGCTGAACTGTGCAAAGTACCTGAGCCCAAACCGGCAAAAACACCGGAACCGGCCACCCAGTCCTCCGTTGTAGCACCGGCTCAGGAAAAACCGTCGTCGCGTCCGGCAATTCCCAAAGCCTTTATTCCGGCCCGCAAACCTGTACAGCCGGAAACACCACAGCCTCTAGACCTTGACCAGCCGGTGCAGGCACTGTTTAACAGCAGCCCCAAAAAAGTCACAACCGACTCATCCGGACAAAAGGAAGCCGCAACGCCAGAACAACCTTTGGCGACAGCAACAACGCCTGTTTCAGAACTGCCGGTCAGCCTGCATATAAGGCAAGCCAAATCCGTCCAGCCGCAGCCAGACACGCCGGCAAACAACGATCGGGCAAGCCCTGCCGAACAAAACCATTCTCAGCCCCCGGGCCCAGAGCGCAAACAACAATCTGCCAGTACACAACAAGAGGGCAAACAGCCTTCACAACCTGAGCCGTCCGGAAAAACAGCGACCGCCGGTGTTCAGGATAGCCCGCAGCAGACACACGCCGCGCCCTTAAAAGACACCCGTTCGGCAGATGAAAGCGCGCAGACCGAGAAAATCCGGCAGGCGCTGCACCGCCACCAAACCAGCTATCAGGCCAGAGACCAGGAACACGGCTACCTGAACCCGGCTGAAAAAAAACTGCAGGAGCTGTTACGCAATGCCAGCAACCCCCTGACGGCGACGGACCCGGCACCTGCACCACAGCCCGTTACCGCTTCAGCACCCGTTGAGCACAGCAGCATTCTGGCACTTCACCCCGACACCGAAGATAAAGACAGCGACTTCGTCCCTCAACAGACAGAACCGGTCATGATCCGGGCGACACATCAGCCACCGGGCAAAACCCTTTCACAGGCACTGATTATCTTCCTGGCACTGAGCTGCCTGCTGCTACAGTTCATGTGGTTCGAACGTAACGACCTGATTCGCCAGCCAGCGCTGACCAAACTCTACAAACCTGTCTGCGAACAGATCGACTGCCGGTTAGCCGTGCCGGAGAATGTACCGGACATCATAACCGAGCAGTTAATTGTGCAGGAGCACAAGGACTATCAGGGTGTGATAACAATCAGTATGTTGCTGAGAAATAAGGCGGCATTTGAACAGGCCTTCCCGGCCATCAGACTGGCATTTTCCGACCGTAACGGCAGCATCATCAACCGACGGACATTCCAGCCGGCTGAATACCTGAATTCAGTGTCTCTGGACGCCTCAGGAATGCCGCTCGAACACAGCATCCAGGTCCACCTGGATGTTCTCAATCCCGGACGTGCTGCAGTGGGCTATGAAGTCAGCCTGCACCCCTCCAGCCTGACAAACCGTCGGCTGTAAGCGTATTTTTTGCTGCTTTGCAACACCATAAACGGTTAAAAAAGCATCAAAAACTGCTTGGCCCGCCTGCCACATAAAGGTATTATTGTCCGCCTTCCAGACAGCACGAAACCCGCGACTGCACGCAGTCAGGGTAATGCTATTTCTTTCAGGTTCAGGGTTGGCAGATGTTTCAGATCGGAAACCATACCATTGACAGTCAGGTCATCCTGGCACCAATGGCAGGCGTCACTGACCTACCGTTCCGGCAACTGTGTAAACAGTTAGGAGCGGGGATGGCGGCTTCCGAAATGGTCACCTCCGATACCCGGCTGTGGAATACCCGCAAATCAAGCCTTCGTCTGCAGTACGATAAAAATGACCCCCTCCGGGTTGTACAGATTGCCGGCGGTGATCCGCAAATGATGGCAGATGCTGCCCGGCTTAATGTTGCCAACGGTGCTCATATCATTGACATCAATATGGGTTGCCCGGCAAAAAAGGTCTGTAACAAAGCTGCCGGATCAGCGCTGCTGAAAGACGAACAACTGGTGCGCGATATTCTTGAAACCACAGTCGCCGCCGTTGATGTGCCGGTGACACTTAAAATCCGCACCGGATGGTCGTCGGACAACCGCAACGGCACAACCATTGCACGGATTGCAGAGGACGCAGGCATTCAGGCACTGGCCGTACACGGCCGTACCCGCAGCTGCGGCTATAAAGGTGAGGTTGAATACAACACCATTGCAGCCATCCGTCAGAGCATTGATATTCCCCTGTTTGCCAACGGTGACATTACCACCCCGCAACGGGCCGGCGAAGTGCTTAACTTTACCGGTGCCGATGCCGTCATGGTTGGCCGTGCCGCACAGGGAAATCCGTGGATTTTTCGGGAAATAAATCACTACCTTGCGACTGGAAATGAATTACCCCCTCCGGAAGGGAATGAAGTCAGAGACACCCTGTTAGAGCACCTGAGTGCGCTTTACGCTTTCTATGAAGAATATCTGGGTATTCGCATAGCACGTAAACACGTAGGCTGGTACCTCAAAGACAAACCCGGTGGCGCTGACTTCCGTAAAGCTTTTAACTCACTAGAAACATGTTCGCAGCAGCGTGATGCGATTAAGGCCTACTTTGCTGAACTTGCCAGTGCAAGTGCAGCGGCCTGACCTGTTGCAGATTTGGATACCGACATACCGTGGAAAACAATACACATACTCAGCCGTTTACCTCAGAACTGCCCACTGAAAGTTCACACCGCACCCTGCGTGACAGTGTGGAAACATCTTTATCGGACTACTTCCATCAACTCGATGGTCAGCCGGTAACAGATGTCTATCAGATGGTTCTGTCGGAAATCGAAGCGCCACTGTTTGAAGCAGTGATGACTTACACCAAGGATAACCAGACCAAAGCATCAGAAGTACTCGGCCTCAACCGTGGTACCCTGCGTAAGAAGCTGAAACAATACGGTCTTCTGTAAATCCCCCGTCTAACCTTAACCATCGAAGATAAACAACCATGGCAGAGCAAAAAAATACCCCGGTTCGTCGCGCGCTGATCAGCGTATCTGACAAAACCGGTATCGTTGAATTCGCCCAGGCTTTGAGTCAGCGCGGCGTTGAAATCCTTTCTACCGGCGGCACCTACAAGCTACTGCAAGACAACCAGATCCCTGCGGTTGAAGTATCTGACTACACCGGTTTTCCTGAAATGATGGACGGTCGGGTAAAGACTCTGCACCCGAAAGTACACGGGGGCATCCTTGGCCGCCGCGGTACCGACGACGGTATTATGGAAGAGCACGGCATTAACCCGATCGACATGGTTGTTGTTAATCTGTATCCGTTCGAGCAAACCATCGCCCGTCCGGACTGTGATCTGCCACTGGCGATTGAAAATATCGACATTGGCGGCCCGACAATGGTTCGCTCTGCCGCTAAAAACCATAAAGATGTGGCAATTGTTGTCAGCGCGGATAACTACCAGCGCATCATTGCTGAACTGGATGAGAATCAGGGGCTGAGCCATGCAACCCGTTTCGATCTGGCAGTACAGGCATTTGAACATACCGCAGCTTACGACGGCATGATTGCTAACTACCTGGGCGCAATTACCGATGGTAGCGAAGACGCACCAGCGGCTTTCCCACGTACCTTTAACACCCAGTTTGTTAAGGCCCAGGAAATGCGTTACGGCGAGAACCCACACCAGCGCGCCGCCTTCTATGTTGAGCCAAACCCGACGGAAGCCAGCGTCGCCACTGCACGCCAGCTGCAGGGTAAAGAACTCTCCTTTAACAATGTGGCCGACACTGACGCGGCACTGGAATGCGTGAAGCCTTTCGCCGAAGCAGCCTGTGTTATCGTCAAGCATGCTAACCCTTGCGGTGTAGCAATCGGCGCTGACTTGCTGGAAGCTTACAACAAAGCCTACCTGACGGACCCGACCTCTGCATTTGGCGGCATCATCGCATTCAACCGCGAACTGGATGCAACCACCGCCAAGGCCATCATCGACCGTCAGTTCGTTGAAGTCATCATTGCACCGTCTGTGACTCAGGAAGCGTCTGACATCGTTGCCGGTAAACCAAACGTACGCCTGCTGGCCTGCGGCGAATGGACCACGGAACGTGCGCAGCGCTTTGATTACAAGCGTGTTAACGGCGGTCTGCTGGTTCAGGATCAGGATCTGGGCATGGTCAGCGCTGCTGATCTTAAAATCGTCACCCAGAAACAGCCGGACGAACAGCAAATGCGCGACCTTCTGTTCTGCTGGGAAGTGGCAAAATTTGTTAAATCCAACGCCATTGTCTACGCCAAAGACGGCCAGACAATCGGCATTGGCGCCGGCCAGATGAGCCGCGTATACAGTGCTAAGATCGCCGGCATTAAAGCGGCGGATGAAGGCCTGGTTGTACCGGGCTCAGTAATGGCCTCTGATGCCTTCTTTCCATTCCGCGACGGCATTGATGCCGCGGCTGCTGCAGGTATCTCTGCAATCATTCAGCCCGGCGGTTCAATGCGCGACCAGGAAATCATCGCCGCCGCCGATGAGCATGGCATCGCCATGGTCTTCACAGGCATGCGCCATTTCCGTCACTAATCAGTTATACCTTCAGCCGGCCTGCGCCGGCTGAACCGTTTTTATAGGCAGAAAAAATTATGCAAATCTTAGTCATTGGTTCCGGTGGTCGGGAACATGCTCTTGCCTGGCAGGCCGCTCAGGATGACAACGTCAGCAAAGTATTTGTTGCGCCGGGCAACGCTGGCTGCGCTCTGGAAGCCAAACTGGAAAACGTCGCAATTGACGTTATGGATCAGGATGCTCTGATCGACTTTGCCAAAAACAATCAGATTGCCCTGACCATTGTTGGCCCTGAAGCCCCGCTGGTTGAAGGCATCGTTGACCGGTTTGAAAGCGAAGGTCTGCGCTGCTTTGGCCCGAGCAAAGGCGCTGCCCAGCTGGAAGGCTCAAAAGCTTTCACCAAGGACTTTCTGGAACGCCATAAGATTCCTACCGGCGCTTACAAAAACTTCACTGAAATTGACCCGGCAATCACGTATGTGCGCGAACAGGGTGCACCGATCGTCATCAAGGCGGACGGCCTGGCTGCGGGTAAAGGCGTCATTGTCGCAATGACCCTGGAAGAAGCCGAAGCAGCCATCCGCGACATGCTGGCAGGTAATGCCTTCGGCGAAGCCGGCCACCGCGTTGTCATCGAAGAATTCCTGGAAGGCGAAGAAGCCAGCTTCATCGTCATGGTCGACGGCAAAAACGTTTTACCAATGGCCACCAGCCAGGACCATAAGCGCGCTGCCAACGGTGATACCGGCCCGAATACCGGCGGAATGGGTGCTTACTCCCCGGCACCGGTCGTCACCGCTGATATTCACAACCGGATTATGGATGAAGTCATCACGCCAACCGTTAACGGCATGGCTGAAGAAGGCAATACCTATGTTGGCTTCCTCTATGCAGGCCTGATGATTGCCGCCGACGGCACACCGAAGGTAATTGAATATAATTGCCGCTTCGGTGATCCTGAAACCCAGCCAATTATGATGCGCCTTAAATCCAGCATTGTTGAACTGGCTAACGCCGCGCTGGACGGCAAACTGGACAGCACAACCGCTGACTGGGACCCGCGCTGCGCAGTGGGTGTGGTACTGGCAGCCGACGGCTACCCTGGCAGCTATCCGAAAGGCGATGCCATCAGCCTGCCTGCAGAGGCTCCTGCTGACAGCAAAGTATTCCACGCCGGCACCAGCGAAAAGGACGGTGAGATCGTCACCAGCGGAGGCCGTGTACTGTGCGCAGCAGCACTGGGGAACAGCGTAACCGAAGCCCAGCAGTTAGCGTATACACTGACTAAAATGATCGACTGGAAAGGTGTTTACTACCGTGATGACATTGCCTACCGGGCAATTGCCAGAGAAAACGGCTAACCCAGCATGATCATTACAATGGCGCACATCCCCCGGGATCTGCGCCATTTTTTATGACCGCTCAGCGCAAAGAATATTTTTTACCCTTCTGATGACTTACAGGGCTTACCCTTGCAAAGATTCAAGCTATAATCGTCGGACCCGTTCGCCGGGTACCTGGAATTAATTTACAGCAGCTCTTCTGCTGTTCGGGCAATCTTCGGATCATAACTTATGGCAACACAGTCTGGCACGCTTCTGAAACCTCTGACACTGGCAATATCCCTTGGCATGGCATGCGCGACCTCTGCATTAGCAGCGCAGGAATCAGATGCATTCTGCTTGAATTCAGGCGCACAAAATGAATTTGACTGTTCCAAGCCCGGCCAGCAAAACACCAACAGCGCAGACATTAACGCTAAGCTGGATCAGCTTCAGCGCTGGCTGGACAACGAGTCCGCTGGCAAAACAGCCTCCGCAAACAACGCGGTGTCAGCCGCCAGCCAAAACGCTGAACTGCAAACCAAGCTGGAATACAATTCACAGCTACTGGCTACCGAGCTGCAGCGTGCCCGTGATTTGCAGGATGCCGGTAAAAATACCCAGGCATTTAACCAGATCAATGCTTATCTGAACGATAACCCTAAAGATGCTAACGCCTGGCTGCTCTATGGCACCGCACTGATCAAGCGCAACAAACTTCAGGCGGCTGAAGACGTTTTCAATAAGCTGATCGGCATTTATCCGGACGCCCCTGAAGCCTATAACAACCTGGCCACTATCTATGCCCTGCGCGGTAACAACGACAAAGCTGTTGCTACTCTGTTGCAGGCATTCAATACCCATCCAAGTTATGCCCAGGTACAGCAAAATCTGAAAGCCATTTATGCCAACCTGGCTAATCAGGCATATAACCGCGCCCTGGACCTGGACAGTAAAGAGAAAATCGCCCCGCCACAGCTGGCCACCCTTGATCAGGTATATCTGGCACGCCCTGTCGGTGGCAACATCTTCTCACCCACCAACAATGTTGACCCGACCCTGCTGGCATCGGTAAGCCCTGTCACCGCACAGGCAGAGCCGGCGCCTGCACCAGCACCGGCACCCGCAGCAGATAAACCGCTCGAGATAGAAGAACGGCTTCCTGAAGATGCCGCCCCGCGTCCGGTTATTGAAGCGCCTGTCACAGCCACTGCTTCACAGCAGACTGATACACTGACAGCGCCGGCAACCCCGCTGCCGGAACCGACAGCAGCCACGACCGTTGCGCTGGCCAAAAGTGCTGCGCAGAACAATACCGAGCTGAGCCCGGCTATCCAGCAGGAACTGAATCAGGCACTGAACGGCTGGGCCAGAGCCTGGTCTGATCAGAACGTTCAGGACTACCTGAGCCATTATGTGTCTGACTATCGGCCGAACAGCAAAACCAGCAACCGCACATGGCGTAATACCCGTAATATTCGCCTCAGCAAACCCACCTTCATTCGGGTCGGCGTTTCAGATGTCACCATGAGCGCCCTGCCCGACGGTCGTGTCCGGGTTGTGTTCCTGCAGGACTACACTTCCAACAGCTTCCAGGACAATATCTACAAGTCTCTGATCTTCTCCCGGGACAACCGCAGCTGGAAAATCAGCGCTGAGAAAACCCTCTGATCAGCCTTTTAGAAAAAGCCCTGTAGCCGCGAGGTTACAGGGCTTTTTTAATGCTGAAAAAAACACTTCCACCCCCTTTGTACTGACTCCTGAGAAAAAACTGACATCCCACCTCAAAAAGACATAAAAAAACCCCGTACCGGTTAAGGTACGGGGCTTTTAATATCAGCCGCTAAAATTTAGCTTAACCGACCCAGACACGGGCGTTACGGAACATCCGCATCCAGGCACCGTCTTCCTGCCACTCATCCGGCGCCCAGCTGTTGGTTACGCTACGGAAAACCCGTTCAGGGTGTGGCATCATAATGGTTACACGGCCATCCTTGCTGGTCACACCGCCGATACCGGCCGGAGAACCGTTCGGGTTTGCCGGGTATTGCTCAGTTACCTGACCATAGTTATCCACATACCGCAGCGCAACCGCCGCAGAACCGTTCAGATTGTCAAAGTGTGTCTGATCAGCAAACTCAGCACGGCCTTCACCGTGGGCAATTGCGATCGGCATCTGAGATCCTTCCATACCTTTCAGGAATACAGACGGCGTGTCCTGCACCTCAACCATGGCAACACGGGCTTCAAACTGCTCGGACATGTTACGTACAAAGTGTGGCCAGTGATCTGTACCCGGGATCAGCTCATGAAGATTAGACAGCATCTGGCAACCGTTACAGATACCCAGTGCAAATGTATCTTCACGTTCAAAGAAGGTCTTAAACTCCTCGCGGGCACGGGTGTTAAACAGGATTGACTTAGCCCAACCCTCACCGGCACCTAATACGTCACCGTATGAGAAGCCACCACAGGCAACCAGACCTTTAAAGTCTGCCAGCGTGACCCGGCCCTCCAGAATATCGCTCATGTGAACATCCACAGAAGCAAAGCCGGCACGGTCGAATGCCGCCGCCATTTCGATATGACCGTTAACGCCCTGTTCGCGGACAATCGCTACACGGGGGCTTTCACCGGATGCATTCACTTGCGCAGCAACATCTTCATTCTGATCAAAGCTGAGCTTGGCATTCAGGCCCGGGTTTTCAGCATCCAGCAGCACATCATATTCCTGCTGGGCACATTCTGAGTTATCCCGCAGGGACTGCATCTGGTAGGAGGTTTCAGCCCACCAGCGCTGTAGCTGAATACGGGAAGCAGAGTAAACCGCCTCATCATCAAAGCTGAACTGCAGCATGTTATCCGGATTCAGGGAACCGATAACCTTGGCACAGTCACCCAGACCGGCAGCATTCAGCTCAGTCAGAACGGTTTGCAGATCATCACGTTTAACCTGAATAACCGCACCCAGCTCTTCAGCATACAGGGCAGCAGCAAACTCAGAGCTGTCGGCAGCCAGCAGATCCAGATTGATATCCACACCGGTACGACCGGCAAATGCCATTTCAGCCACGGTGGTGAATAAACCGCCGTCGGCACGATCATGATAGGCCAGCAGCAGACCTTGCTTGTTCAGCTCTTGAACGGCGCTGAAGAAAGCAACCAACTGCTGAGCATCGTCTACATCCGGTACATCCTGACCCACTTCGTTATATACCTGCGCCAGTGCAGACAAGCCCAGACGGTTCTGACCGTTACCCAGATCCAGCAGGATCAGATCGGTTTCACCCTGATCAGTTTTCAGCTGTGGCGTCAGCGTCTTACGTACATCCGTTACCGGCGCAAAACCGGTAATGATCAGAGACGTAGGCGCTGTCATTGACTTGGCTTCACCCTCATCTTCCCAGACCGTGCGCATGGACATAGAGTCCTTACCCACTGGAATGGTAATGCCCAGTTCAGGACACAGCTCCATGCCCACCGCACGCACGGTGTCATAGAGTTTTTCATCTTCACCCGGGTGACCGGCAGCACACATCCAGTTTGCTGACAGCTTGATATCAATAATATCGCCGATCTGTGCAGCCGCCAGGTTAGTTACGGTTTCACCCACCGCCATACGGCCGGACGCCGGAGAATCAACCAGTGCCAGTGGAGTACGTTCACCCATCGCCATTGCTTCACCAGCATAGGTGTCGTAAGCAGACGTTGTAACCGCACAGTCAGCCACCGGTACCTGCCACGGGCCAACCATCTGATCACGGACAACCTGACCGGTAATCGAGCGGTCACCAATGGTGATCAGGAAAGACTTGGACGCTACCGCCGGCAGTTTCATTACCCGCTCAGCCGCATCTTCCAGATTAATCTCGGCGCTGTTGAATGCCGGAACACTGTACGCAACACGTTCTACGCTGCGGTGCATTTTTGGTGGCTTGCCGAACAGCACAGACATTGGCAGATCAACCGGCTTATTTTCGAAGTGGGTATCACCCAGGGTCAGGTGCTTTTCTTCGATTGCAGTACCGACCACCGCATACGGACAACGCTCACGGGCACAGATTGCTTCAAAACGTGCCATGTCCTGTGGCTCAACCGCCATGACATAACGTTCCTGCGCTTCGTTACACCAGATAGCCAGTGGCGACATACCCGGCTCATCATTATTGACGTTACGCAATTCAAAATCACCACCGCGGCCACCGTCTTTCACCAGTTCAGGGAAAGCGTTTGACAGACCACCGGCACCCACATCGTGGATAAAGGCTACCGGGTTAGCATCACCCAGCTGCCAGCACTGATCGATAACTTCCTGACAACGGCGCTCCAGTTCCGGGTTATCACGCTGTACCGATGCAAAATCCAGATCTTCTGAGGAACTGCCGGACGACATTGAAGAAGCCGCACCGCCACCCAGACCGATCTGCATGGCAGGCCCACCCAGACAAATCAGTTTTGCGCCAACAGGAATTTCACCCTTATCAACATGCTCACCACGAATGTTACCGTAACCGCCGGCAATCATAATTGGCTTGTGGTAACCGCGCATTTCTTCGCCGGCCGCACCGTTTACCTTCTGTTCGAAAGTACGGAAATAACCGTTCAGCGCCGGACGACCGAATTCATTGTTAAACGCAGCGCCACCGATCGGGCCTTCCAGCATAATATCCAGTGCGCTAACGATACGCTCCGGCTTGCCGTAATCCGATTCCCAAGGCTGCTCGAAGCCGGGAATTTTAAGATCAGAAACAGTGAACCCCGTCAGGCCCGCTTTTGGCTTGGAGCCCTTACCGGTCGCCCCTTCATCACGGATCTCACCACCGGAACCAGTTGCAGCCCCTGCGTGCGGCGCTATCGCCGTTGGGTGGTTATGGGTTTCCACCTTCATCAGGATGTGAATATCTTCCTGATTGGCCTGGTACTGTTTAGTCTCAGGATTCGGGAAGAAACGGCCCGCTTTACTGCCGACCATCACCGCCGCATTATCGGAGTAAGCAGACAGGATATTCTCGCCACCCAGCTCATTGGTATTGCGAATCATCGCAAACAGCGACTTATCCTGCGCTTCACCATCGATATCCCATGAGGCATTAAAGATCTTGTGGCGGCAGTGCTCAGAGTTCGCCTGGGCAAACATCATCAGCTCAACGTCGCTCGGGTTACGCTTCAGCTCAACAAAGCTGGCAACCAGATAATCAATCTCATCTTCAGCAAGTGCCAGACCCAACTGAGTATTCGCAACAACCAGTGCTTCGCGGCCACCGTCAATAATATCAACAACGGTCAGCGGGGCAGGTTCTTCACTGCGGAACAGTACATCCGCAGCAGAAACATCAGCCAGTACGGCTTCAACCATACGGTCGTGCAATGCAACTTCAACCGCTGCCAGTTGCTCTGCCGTTAAGGGAGCCTCAGACTGAACGTAGTAGGCAATGCCCCGTTCCAGACGCTTAATCGCCGCCAGGCCGCAGTTTTTAGCAATATCCGTCGCCTTACTGGACCACGGCGATATCGTGCCGGGCCGTGGCACAACCAAAACCAATTGACCTGAAGGCTCTTCCACTTTAGCTTTAGGGCCATAGCGCAGAATTCGCTCCAAAATTGTATGCTCTTGTGCAGACAAGTCTTGGTGCAGATCAGCAAAATGCATGAACTCACCGTAAATCGCCGTTACCTGGCTGATTTGGGATTGCAGGACGGACAGCAGCTTATCATGACGAAAAGCAGAAAGAGCAGGCGCTCCACGCAGTACTAGCATGTTAGTATCGAGCCTCTTGAGTATGCCTAACAGGTATGTATGAAGTAGGAGAAATCTAAGGCCGCATTTTACTGAAATCGCCACTCCGGCGCCATCAATAAGGGCCATTATTATTATGCGAACGCGAATTTTTTTCCTCAGAGAAGTGTTCTTTATTGCTGCCATACTGGCCGTCACCGGCTGGCTGTTCCTGGCAAACCTCACAACAGACAACCAGTTGGAAGCAATTCAGAAAACAGGTGTCCTGAAAATCGTCACCCGCAACACCCCAACTACCTATATTTCCGATAAAGATGGCAAACCCGCTGGCTTCGAATATGACCTGGCCAAAGCATTTGCTGATGAAATCGGCGTAGAAATTGAACTGGTCATTCCCGACAGCTTTGGCGACATTTTCCCGGTTATTAAGGATCATAAGGCCCATATTGCTGCCGCCGGCCTGACCATCACCGAATCCAGAGAAGCCGAATTCAGTTTTGCACAACCTTACGCCTACAGCACGCCCACACTCATTTACCGGGTTACCCAGGGACAGAAAAAGCCGATCTCCCTGAAAGACCTTGAAGGTAAATCCATTGAAGTACTGGCTGACAGCAGCCACTCGGAAATCATGCACAAACTAAAAACCGAATTTCCGGATATTACCTGGCAGGAAAACAGTACCGGCAGCATCACTGAATTACTGGATGGCGTGTATAACAAGAAATATCGCTACACGATTTCAGACGATATTGTATTTAATGCCCAGAAATCATTTTTTCCCGGGCTGAAAAAAGCCTTCTCCATGGGGAAATCCGAACCCATTGCCTGGATGGTTGCAAAACAGAATGATCAGAGCCTTCTCAGCGCACTCGAAGTGTTTTTCTCAAAACCGGAAACCAAACAACTGGTCGCAGAATTGCAGGAAAAATACTTTAACCGGGAAAACACCCTTACCTATGTGGATATAGAAACCTTTAAACGGGATCTGAACACCCGCTTCTGTAAGCTTGAGCAGTACTTTTACATGGCCGAGCAGGAAACGGATATAGACTGGCTGCTGCTGGCTGCCATTGCTTATCAGGAATCCCACTGGAACCCCAAAGCCGTCTCTCCGACAGGGGTTAAAGGGATCATGATGCTCACCAACGCTGCGGCAAAAGAGGTCGGCGTTGAAGACCGTACCGACCCGGTACAGAGCGTACTGGGTGGCGCGGAATACCTTACCCGGGTCATGAAAAAAATCCCTGAGCGTATTCAGGGGGATGACCGGATCTGGTTTGCACTGGCAGCTTACAACGTCGGTTATGGCCATCTTGAAGACGCCCGCATTCTGACCAGCCGCGCAGGGAAAAATCCGGATATCTGGGAGGATGTTAAGCAGTTTCTGCCGTTACTGACCCAACCCAAATACTATAAAACCGTGAAGCGCGGCTACGCCAGAGGTTATGAGCCGGTTATTTATGTTAAAAACATCCGCCAGTACTACGACCTGATTCTCTGGCAACAGCAACTTGCAGAAATTGAAGCCAGTAAACCTGAGCCAACGCCGGCTGAGAATGAAGGCGAAATCGTGATGCCCGGCAACCCGGAGGATAGCGATCCCAACCTGGATATTACACCCCCTTCTGAACTGGCCACCCCCCCCTGAACCGGGCATCGAAGCACAGATTTTACCCATAGCAAAGCCGGCTATTGAACTTCACAAAAGCGAATAAAAGACTCCACATAACCTCCAAAGGCGATTAAAATGTGATCGATTTTTGCACTTTAATCGCTGTCTCCCTGTTTTTATTCAGCTTTTTTAACCTTAACTAATTAGTTCAGTGCTCATGGCTTTAACACTAGACACCTCTTTTGCTTCAACACCTGAGATTTTATGGCGTAAATCCGCCCTGAGAACGGTTATTTTGGGTTGTCTGTTGATAAATACACAAACAGCAAATGCCGAATCAGCGATCACTGCCAGCGGGCTGACCCTGCCTGCTCAGAGCCTCAGCGAACCGGTCGTTTCCCATCAACAGGAACAGGCTTCTGACGTGCTGACCGGCAGCGCCAGAAATCTGCTGTCCGGCCTTAACAAAAAACTGACAATTGATAACAGCACCGGTACTCATCCCGTGGCTTCAGTAAATGAACAAATGTCGGCTGCCAGCAGTGAGACATCATCAGAGAAGCCACCGGCCACGGCTGGTCAAGTGAACGCATTACCGGCACAGATCACCAAAACGGAAGAGCTCACTAAAGAATCTGAGTTAATCCGGACTGAAAGCACCGCCGCCACAGCGAACACCCTTGCAACCTCGCAATTGTTGAAGCAACCCGCTCTGACACTAAAGCCTGTCAGCACTGCAACGGCACAACCGGCTAAAAACGGCACGCTGAAAGGTAATGCCAAAAAGCTGCTCAGCCAGGCCACTGTTGACGCGAAAATTAACAACGCGCACAACACCCCTATCCTGCCCTCCATGATCAGCGCAACGGCACCCTTGCAGGAAAGCATCAGCCAGGTACACAAACCCACCGCGTCACAGGCAGCACAACGGGAAGCTCAGTCGCTGAACAGCAGCACACTGGAACAGGCGACCAAAGCCGCCCCTGAAAAAGCACTTACAGACCCCAGCTTACCGGCCCGGTATCAGCTTCACCAGGAAGACTACGCGCCTCATCCTGATGTTACCGATATCTGCACAAAAATCGGCAATAAACTCAGCAGCGTTTCGGTTAAAGACTGCCTGGATCTGGAGTTCATATCACCCCGCTTTTATTCAAATAACGGCGAGCTGATCCTTGAAAAACATTACCCGGCCTCACCGGATACGGAAACACCGGTCAAAATCCTCTTTATCGGCGGCATCCATGGCGATGAATATTCCAGCATCAGCGTTACCTTTAAATGGCTGAAAACACTGGATGAAAATCACAGCGGCGCTTATGACTGGCACTTTTTACCCCTGGCGAACCCTGACGGCCTTCTGAAGAAACGCGCTACCCGGGTCAATGCCAATAAAGTAGACCTTAACCGCAACTTTATTCCGGCAAAAGCTGCTGTCGATCCGATAAAACACTGGCAAACTTATGCCAAAAAACGCCCCCGCTACTTCCCGGGTCGCAAACCACTGAGTGAACCGGAATCGCAGGCCATTCACACGCTGATTGATGAATTAAAACCGGATGTCATTGTGTCTGTTCATGCACCCCATGGCATTCTTGATTTTGACGGCAGCATACAACCGCCCCGCAAACTGGGCCCTCTGTACCTGAAACAACTGGGAACCTATCCGGGATCACTCGGTAACTATGGCTGGTTTGTGAAAAGTATTCCGGTCATGACAATCGAACTGAAACATGCGGGCATCATGCCGAAAAAAGCAGAAATATCCCGCATGTGGACGGATCTGATCAGCTGGGTCAAGCTACGGACTAACGGTAAAAACAGCCTGCTGGCACGCCGCACAGACGCAGCACAGTAAAGATCAGTCACCGCCGGTGCGTTCAGCCTGCTGCTTTGCGCGCTTAGCAGCTTTTTTCTCTTCGCGACGTTGCTGAAAAAAAGCGCTGATGCAATCACTGCAACGCTCTGCCATCACACCGCCCTGATACTCCACCCGGTAATTCATCCAGGGCTGATCAAGCACCTGCCCGTTACTGATCACCGCACCGGCCTTGGGCTCTGTTGCACCAAAGACCAGTCGCTTAACCCGGCTGTGTATAATCGCTCCGGCACACATGGTACATGGCTCAATGGTCACATAGAGCGTGGCATCCACCAGCCGGTAATTGGCAACATTTGCCGCCGCATCCCGTAAGGCAATGATTTCAGCATGGGCGCAGGGATCATGTCCTGAAATAGGCCGGTTCCAGCCTTCCCCCAGCACTTCACCGTCACGGACAACCACTGCCCCCACAGGCACCTCTCCTTTTTCCGCGGCTTTATCCGCCAACTTAAGCGCATAGGCCATCCACTTTTCATCGTCTTCAGATGTTGTCATCAGTACCTCTGTCTCACTCAACCGACCTGACACAAAAAAGCCCGCTACTGCGGGCTTTTATCAGAATTAACGGAAGATTATTCCCATTCAATCGTCGCCGGCGGCTTAGAGCTTACATCGTAAGTCACGCGGGATACTTTTGGAATCTCGTTAATGATACGGCTGGATACAGTCTCCAGCAGCTCATATGGCAGATGCGCCCAGCGCGCTGTCATAAAGTCGATGGTTTCAACAGCACGTAACGCAATAACATATTCATAACGGCGGCCATCACCCACGACACCGACCGATTTAACCGGCAGGAATACCGCAAAAGACTGGCTGGTTTTATGATACCAGTCAGCGGCATGCAGCTCTTCCAGGAAGATAGCATCAGCTTCACGCAGGATATCCGCATACTCTTTCTTCACTTCACCCAGAATACGCACACCCAGACCCGGGCCCGGGAACGGATGACGGTAAACCATGTCGTATGGCAGGCCCAGTTCAAGACCGATCTTACGGACTTCGTCCTTGAACAGCTCACGCAGCGGTTCAACCAGCTCAAACGCCATATCTTCCGGCAGACCACCCACATTGTGGTGAGACTTGATGACGTGTGCTTTGCCTGTCTTGGCAGCGGCAGATTCGATGACGTCCGGATAAATTGTACCCTGCGCAAGGAAGTTAACATCCTTCAGCTTGGCTGCTTCGTCATCAAATACTTCAATAAAGGTATTACCGATGATCTTACGCTTGGTTTCCGGATCCGCTTCCCCTTCCAGACGGCCCAGGAACAGCTCCTCGGAATCAGAACGGATAACCTTAACCCCCATGTTCTTAGCGAACATGTCCATTACCTGATCGCCTTCGCGCTTACGCAGCAAACCGTTATCCACGAATACGCAAGTCAGCTGATCGCCGATAGCCTTGTGCAATAACGCAGCCACAACAGAAGAATCAACCCCGCCGGAAAGGCCAAGTAACACTTTCTGATTGCCGACCTGTTCGCGAACACGGGCAATCAGATCAGCAATAATGTTTTCTGCCGTCCACAAAGCATCACATTCACAGATTTCCTGAACGAAACGCGTCAGCATCCGTCCGCCCTGCTTCGTGTGGGTAACTTCAGGGTGGAACTGTACACCAAAGTAGTTTTTACCCGGGTGACACATGGCGGCGATTGGCGCACTTTCAGTACTGGCGATCACATGGAAACCTTCCGGCAGGTCACTGACCTTGTCACCATGGCTCATCCACACATCCAGCAACAATGAACCATTGTTGGCAATGTGATCTTCAATGCCTTCAAACAAACGGCTCGGGCTGTCTTCCAGGCGCACCTTCGCGTAACCGAACTCACGCTTATCAGAGGTAACAACGGCACCGCCCAGCTGCTCAGCCATGGTCTGCATGCCATAGCAAATACCCAGGATCGGTACGTTCAGATCAAAAACGGCCTGCGGTGCCCGCGGCGAGTCACCTTCGGTAACTGATTCCGGGCCACCCGCCAGGATAATCCCCCGCGGATTAAATTCGGTAATTGCGGCATTATCCATATCGTAAGGATAAATTTCACAGTAAACACCGATCTCACGAATACGTCGCGCAATCAGCTGCGTGTACTGTGAGCCGAAATCGAGGATTAAAATCCGTTGTGCATGAATATCTTGGGACATTTCGATGACTCCAAAGGAATCTCTACAAGTGTTGTAGCTTGTTAAAAACAAAAGTGGGATAGCCGAAGCCATCCCACCTACTGGTATTTTTCTGGTCGCGAATTATCCAACCCGGTAATTCGGCGCCTCTTTCGTGATGCTCACATCATGAACATGGCTTTCTGCCATACCGGCGTTTGTAATGCGTACAAACTCCGGTACCGTGCGCATGGTGGTAATATCGGAACTGCCGGTATACCCCATGGAAGCCCGCAGACCACCCATCAGCTGATGCACCACACCGCCCATCGGACCTTTACAGGCTACCCGGCCTTCAATGCCTTCCGGCACCAGCTTTTCAGCACCCTGAGCAGCATCCTGGAAATAACGGTCAGAAGAACCGGTCGTCTGAGCCATCGCACCCAGCGAGCCCATACCGCGGTAAGATTTGTATGCACGGCCCTGGAACAGCTCAACATCACCCGGCGCCTCATCAGTACCGGCCAGCATTGAACCGACCATAACGGCCGAAGCACCGGCAACAATCGCCTTGGACAAATCACCGGAGAAACGGATACCGCCATCAGCGATGCAGGGTACACCATACTCTTCCAGCGCCGCCGCAACGTTAGCAACCGCACTGACCTGAGGTACACCAACACCGGCAACAATACGGGTCGTACAGATAGATCCCGGACCTATGCCCACTTTAACACCGTCAGCACCAGCCTTCGCCAGTGCCACCGCTGCCGCAGCAGTCGCAATGTTACCGCCAATGACCTGTACATCAGGGAAGTTTGCTTTCACCCAGGCAACCCGGTCGATAACGCCTTTTGAGTGACCGTGAGCCGTGTCAACAATGATGACATCAACTTCAGCATTCACCAGCGCTTCAACACGCTCGCCAGTATCTGCACCGGTACCCACAGCCGCACCGACAATCAGACGGCCTTTCTCGTCTTTCGCAGCGTTCGGGTGCGTCTGCGCTTTGTTCATGTCTTTTACTGTCATCATACCGCGCAGACCAAAGCTGTCATCGACAACCAGAATCTTTTCAATGCGGTGCTTGCGCAGCAGGTTACGTACGACGTCAGGATCAACACCTTCCTTCACCGTAACCAGACGGTCTTTCGGGGTCATGATAGACGCTACGGTTGCATCCAGTTTGTGTTCAAAACGTGCATCCCGGCTGGTAACAATACCCACCAGATCACCGTTATCCACAACCGGGAAACCGGAGAAGCCGACCCGTGCACTCAGTGCGTTCAGCTCGCCTACGGTCATATCAGATGTACAGGTAACAGGATCACTGACCACACCCGCCTCGTACTTCTTAACGCGGCGAACTTCGTCAGCTTGCTGTTCAATTGTAAGGTTTTTATGGATGATACCGATGCCGCCTTCCTGAGCCATTGCAATGGCCAGACGGGATTCCGTAACAGTATCCATCGCTGCGGAAGCCAAAGGAATATTCAATTCAATCCCTTTGGTCAGGCGAGTCTTAAGTGACACGTCCTTAGGCAGAACTTCGGAATAACCAGGAACCAAAAGAACATCGTCGAAAGTAAGTGCTTCTTCAGCAATTCGCAACATAGTGAGGGCGTGCCTTTATTCTGTATATAAAGAAGGCACGGGATTATAGCCTTTTACAACAGTGGCGACAATTAATACCGGGTGAAAAAATACAGTTTTCATGACTATTTTTTCAGGCTGAAACGCTGACCCCGTAAAAGCCTTAAATAAGCCTTCTGAATAGTTTACTATCGCGTCATGCAAAGCAACCAAACTCCCCCCGCGTTTACCGTCAGCGAACTTAACAATGAAGTTAAATCACTGCTGGAAAGCAGCTTCAGAATTATTCAGGTTGAAGGTGAACTTTCTAACTTTGTTCGTCCCGGCTCAGGTCACTGGTATTTCACGCTGAAAGACAGCGGCGCTCAGGTACGCTGCGCCATGTTTAAGAACCGCAACCACTACCTGAACTACCAGCCGAAAAACGGTGACAAGGTGCGTGTCCGCGCCAAAGTCAGCCTGTACCCTGGCCGCGGTGACTACCAACTGATCTGTGATTATATGGAAGATGCCGGTATCGGCTCTTTACAGCAGGCCTATGAAGCCCTGAAGTTACAGCTGCAGCATCAGGGGCTGTTTGATCAGTCACATAAGAAACCCTTACCCGCCCAGCCAAAGCGACTTGGCATTATTACCTCACCGACCGGCGCGGCGGTCCACGATATTCTGACCGTCTTACAGCGCCGTTTTCCCTCATTACCGGTCAATATTTATCCGACCCGGGTGCAGGGCAATGAAGCAACCGGTGAAATCGTCGCAGCCATTGAAACCGCGAATAATCATAACGCCTGTGATGTGCTGATTGTGGGCCGCGGGGGCGGTTCTCTTGAAGACCTCTGGTGTTTCAACGAAGCCAGAGTGGCCCGGGCCATTTTTAACAGCCATATACCGGTGATCAGCGCTGTCGGCCATGAAACCGATGTGTCGATAGCAGACTTTGTTGCTGATGTCCGTGCACCAACACCCTCGGCTGCCGCTGAAATTATCAGTCCGGATCAGGCGCATCTGCAGCTGCGCCTGCAGCAGCTGCAGAACAGACTGCAATTAAACCTGCAGCAGAAGCTGAGCCGCTATCAGGAAAAACTCCGCTGGATCAGCAGCCGCCTGAAACACCCGGGCGATAAACTCAACGAACACGCCCAGAGGCTGGACGACCTGGAACTGCGCCTCAGTAAAGCCATGCAGCAAACTGTAACGGTACGGCAAGATAAACTGCAGCAGTTACAACAGCGGCAGCAACGCTGCCTGCAGCAGCCCCGCATCGGTGCTTTACAACAAAAAGTAAACGAGCTGGGACACCGGCTGGAACAGCTCAGCCTCCAGTATCAGGCACGGCAGCAGTTGCGCTTACAGGCCATTGCCGGACGCCTTAACGGCGTTAGCCCACTGGCGACGCTGGAGAGGGGCTATGCTATTACCGAACGCCCTGACGGAAAAGTTATTCAGCAGGTCAGGGCCATCAACCCGGGAGAAGAAATCCATATTCGCCTGCAGGACGGACGGATTCGCAGCCAGGTGACCGAGGTCATCCCGGACCTGCTCTGATACGGCCAGCCATAGCGTTTAACCGCGGAGTTTGCTAGGCTTGGCCGCCTTAATGAACCCTCAATTGATCGAGTCTCATGTCTGAACTAAAACTAGAAACCACCGAACAAATCGCCAGCTACGGTATCGGCCGTCAAATGGGCGATCAACTGGCCAACAACAGCTTTGAAGGCGTTTCCCTGAACGCAGTTGTAACCGGTATCCAGGATGCCTTTGAAGGCGCGGAGCTGAAAGTCGCCGGCGAACAGATCCAGGCTGCATTCAACGAAATCCAGAAGCGCATGCAGGAAGAAGCGGAAGCGGCTGCTAAAAAAGCAGCGGCTGAAGGCGAAATCTTCCTGGAGAAAAACTCTCAGCGTGAAGAAATATTCGTCACCGATTCCGGCCTGCAGTACGAAGTAATCGAAGCCGGTAGCGAAGCAGGCGAAAAACCAACTGCTGAATCAACCGTACGCGTTCACTATCACGGCACGTTCACTGACGGCAAGGTATTCGACAGCTCTTATGAGCGTGGTCAGCCTGCTGAATTCCCTGTGGGCGGCGTAATCGCTGGCTGGACCGAAGCACTGCAGCTGATGACTCCAGGTAACAAATGGCGTCTGTACGTACCGTATCAACTGGCATACGGTGCACAAGGCTCGCCAGGCGGCATCCCTCCTTACGCCACCCTGATTTTTGACGTTGAGCTGCTGGCTGTTCTGTAACAGAACGGGTCTGTTAAGCACAATGACTAAGCCGATGCCCGCATCGGCTTTTTTACGGATATGTAAAAGAGGCTACACGCATGCAACTTCACGTGAATATTCAGGGCCAGGGTGAACCGCTGATCATTCTGCACGGATTATTCGGCACGCTGGATAACTGGGGCAGCCAGATCAAAGTACTGGCTGAGCAGTATGAGGTATATGCCGTAGATTTACGTAACCACGGCCGCTCCCCCCACAGCGATGAAATGAGTTATGCCGCCATGGCGGAGGATATTGCTGAGCTGATGGATAATCACGGCCTGCAAAGCGCCCATATACTGGGACACTCCATGGGCGGAAAAGCAGCCATGCAGTTAGCCCTGACGCAACCTGAACGTATCCGGCAACTGATCATTGTTGATATCGCACCGGTACAGTACAGCCATGACCATGACACTGTTATTCAGGGGCTGAAATCCGTCAGCCTGAACACGGTTACGTCACGGCGGGACGCTGAACAGCAACTGGCAGAACATGTCACGGAAACCGGCCTGCGGCAGTTCCTGCTGAAAAATCTGTACCGGACAGAAAACGGCTTTGCCTGGCGGGTGAATCTGGCAGTTATCGAAAGCCAGTATGACAATATCAGCGCCCCTCCTGAAGGCACCCCCTATCGCGGCAAGACACTGTTCATTAAAGGCGGGCAGTCGGAATACATTACCCTTGATCACAAAGATGCGCTGTTACAGTATTTCCCGGCTGCATCTTATAAAATCATTCAGAATGCCGGGCACTGGCCCCATGCGGAAAAGCCGGCGGCGTTCAGTAAACTGGTTATGAATTTTCTGCAGGAAGCAGACAACGGATAAAGAAAAAACCGCTTACACACTCTGGTCGATGATCAGCCCTTCGGGGAAAAACTTTTTAAACACCCCCGCCTCGACCAGGCGCTGATTCACTTCTGCGAACCGCTCCCCCACTTCGTCAAGACGCTGGTTATAATCTTCCAGACTTTGAGAAACGGCAGCACTGTGTTCTTCCCGATCGGTATTAAGCTCGTCCAGCGCATCCTGTCGGCGTACGGCATCCGCAGCCTGTGATTCACGCTGGGCATCCTGACGGGCAGCGTCCTGCTCATCTTCCTCACGCTCAGAAGCAGCCTGATTATCAGACAACTCTTCTTTTAACGCATCAGCCCGGCCGGCATCCGTCTCACCTGAAAGGCCATCAGCTGTAACAGACTCTTCCCCGGCTGATTCAGCACCGGACGCATCCTGAGTAGAAAGCTCAGCACGTGCCTGTTCGGCCAAAGCTGTTGCGCGGGCGGCGACTGCACGGTCGGCCCCGGACGGCTCAGAAACCGCCAGCGCTGCTCGTAAGACTATTTCTGCCTTCTCCAGAGTCGCCTGAGGGTCGTTAGGCACCGCGGACGTATCAATACTGACTTCACCGGAAACCGCATATAAACGCCCGTCCGGCCCTTTCCTGTATTCATAGCTCGGTGCACCCGCATGGGCACCGCCTGCAGAGGCATGCGCCTGCTCATGCTGGCGAACCTCCCGGTCACGGGTGGCTAACTGTTGTATCTGTTCATTTTCAAGCGCGGTCAGATCTGCTTTTACAGCAGTAGCAGTACGCTGATCAGAACCTGCCTGGTCGGAAGCTTTCTGATCAGACGTATTTCTTTCAGCACTATGAGTATCAGCACCGCTGACATCCGCTGATTTTGGGGTAGACGTAGTTGGCGAAGATTCTGCTGAATGCAGAGATACTGATGACCCGCTGACGGCCGGGTCCCGGACGGAACTGACGGCATCAGTCTGGCTGGTACCGGCAGCACCGCCAACACCTGATGACTGGATCTGAAGGCTATTTATATTGAGTTGCATACCTGCACCTCACTGGTCACAAGACTGAATCAGACGCGAATGTCGATCAGTGTACCGAGCACTTCATCTGCTGACTGTACAACTTTAGTGGACGCAGCAGTTGCGTTTTTCTCAA
The DNA here is from genome assembly GCF_024347195.1 of Aliamphritea hakodatensis. Classification (NCBI taxonomy): domain Bacteria; kingdom Pseudomonadati; phylum Pseudomonadota; class Gammaproteobacteria; order Oceanospirillales; family Oceanospirillaceae; genus Aliamphritea; species Aliamphritea hakodatensis. The sequence continues at coordinate 1,257,681 of NZ_AP025281.1, read as the reverse complement.
CAGTCAGATCAACCAGTGCTTCATTAACATCCCGGCCTGTCGCCTCTTCCGGCGCCTGCGGTTTACCCGCACCGGCAATATCAGACGCAGCCTTCTGAACACCGTCGAGACCACGGTTTATCCCTAACACACCTGTCTGAAGAGCAGAGGTTACATTCATGGCAACACCCCTAAGTTAATTGGTCTTCAAAGCAACAGACACATCTGTCACCCTGTAAGTATCCGAACTGTACAGTAATTAATCAACCAATCAGAGCATCAATGTCCACAAATTGGGCAATGTTTTGTGGCGAGCAATCATCAGAATGTGGTACTTCCGCAATCAGCGGCGCTGACAGCATGGTTTTTAACGTTTGCAGATTTTCTTCGTAACAGCTCATGTCCGGATCCACCTGATTGGCAACCCATCCGGCCAGCGGCAAACCGTCTCTGACAATGCTTTCAACCGTCAGTAATGTATGGCTGATACAGCCAAGCTTCATCCCCACCACCAGCACAACCGGGGTATTGAGCATTTTCGGAATGTCGGCAATCGTCTGCCGGTTATTCAGGGGCACCCGCCAGCCGCCGGCACCTTCAATCACCGCCAGGTCTGCCGGCTGCAGCATGACGCCGCGGCATAAGGCAGCAATACGGTCTGCATCCAGTCTCCGCCCCACCTGCTCAGCAGCAATGTGCGGCGCAATTGGCGGCTCAAACGCAATCGGATTAATCTGCTCATAGTTCAGCTCAATGCTTGCAGTTGCCTGTAACAACAGCGCATCTGAGTTACGCAGCCCTTCAGGGGTATTTTCACACCCGGCAGCAATGGGCTTTACAGCAACTGTCGTCAGGCCTTTGCGGTTAGCAGCTTCAAGGATACCGGCAGCCACTACGGTCTTGCCGACATCAGTATCAGTGCCTGCAATAAAAATACTTTTCTTTGCCATAACGGATCGTCTTTATTGTAAATATTACTCAGGTTTACGTAATACAACGTAAGCCACTTCATAAGTAGCCGGCAGCAACCCATCATCACGCCGGTACGCTTCATACGCATCTCTGAAGGCAAGCAGATGCCTTTTTCCAGTCAGCCCTTCAGGCCGGCCCGCACTCATATTATGTGCACCAATGCGCTTCAGTTCATTGGTCAGGCCACGCAGTTCACGGTATAACAGCTGCACCGGGACGACATCAAAACTGACTTCCTCAAGGCCCCCAATGCTGCTCCGCAACTGAGATAAAGGGGTAAACTCACTGACATGCTGATAGCGATCTACCGTTGCCCAGGATGCCCGCAGCTCACAAAGGCTTTCCGGCCCCAGCGTACTGAAAACAAACTGCCCGCCCGGACGTAATACCCGGTATACCTCAGCAAACAACCGGGGCAGGTTCTCACACCACTGAATGGCCAGGCTTGAAAAAATCAGATCAACGCTATCTGCAGCCAGCGGCAATGCTTCGGCATCACCGCACACCCAACGGATATTCTCCCCCGCATGATGCTCCCGCGCATAGCTCAGCATACCCGGTGCCAGATCAATCCCCGTCAGGCACTCTGGCTGAAAGCTATCCATCAGCCGGGGAATGAAATAACCGGTGCCACATCCCAGATCAACAGCTTGCCTGACCTGCTGCCCGGTTCCTGCAGACACCGTCGCCAGCAGCTGTTCGCCCACCTGCTGCTGCAGCTTGGCATAATTATCATAGCTGCTGGCCGCACGGCTGAATGAAGTCGCAACTTCCTGCTTGGAAAACTGACTCATTTCAGATGCTCCCTTATCCGCCCGGCAAGCATCTGCGGATCTGACAGCATAGGTACATGGGACGAGCCTGCTAATACGGCCACAGCGGACCCCGGCAGCTGCTGCAGATACTCAGTAGCACTTATCGGCGCCAGCGTATCAAGCTCACACAAAAGATGCGTCACCGGGAGGTCAGACTGATCCGCGGCACTGAAGAGCGACCGGTAATCTGCTTCGAGAACTTCCAGCGCCGCGCTGACAGCCGGATAATCAGGGTCCGGAATACTGCTGATCAGTGACTTCAGTTGCTTGAGATCCTGCCGGGCGCTTGCTGATCCCTGCACCTGAAGCATGGCGAAACGCTGCAGGGTTTTCTGTGGCTGTGTTTTAAAGGCTTCACTGAACTGAGCGAACGTTTCGGCATCCATCCCCGCCGCCCAGTCTTCCCGTGCAACAAAACAAGGGCTTGTGCAGAGTGTCATTAATGACGTGATATTTTCCCTGTAGGTCAACGCATAAGTCATCGCCACAATGCCACCCAGCGACCAACCCAACCAGGCTGCTTGTGGAATGCCGGCTTGCAGCAACGCGTTGTGAATCTCCGTCACCATGCCATTCAGCGTACTGCTTTCAGCGGCGGCCTGACTTCGCCCGTGGCCTGGTAAATCAACCAGCACCAGTGAAAAATCATCTTCCAGTAACCCACTCAGAGGCCGCCAGATTTCACTGTGCATCCCCCAACCATGCAGCAGCACCAGGGTCGGCGCCTGATGCAACGGCTGGCCTGCATAACTCAGATGCAGCTTCATATCTTCACCTCACTGAGCGCGACCAGCAAACGGTCAACGTCCGCTTCAGTATGGCTGGCACTGAGGGTTACACGTAACCTGGCTTCATTCTTCGGCACGGTCGGCGGGCGGATTGCCGTAATAAAGATACCCTTTGCTTCCAGCGCTGCACTCATCTGCATAGCCGTCTCACTGCTACCGACCATCACCGGCTGAATAGGTGTCTGTGAATCCATTAAAGCTAAACCCAGTGACTCACAGCCGGTCCGGAACTGTGCGATCAACGCCCGAAGTTTTTCCCGCCGCCATTCTTCTTCCCGCACCAGTTGCAAGCTCCGCAGGGTTGCAGCAGCAACGGCCGGCGGCATACTGGTGGTATAGATATAACTGCGGGCATGCTGAATTAAGGTTTCGATCAGCACGTCTGAACCGGCGATAAATGCTCCGGCAGTCCCGAATGCTTTGCCCAGCGTTCCCATCAGAATCTGCACATCATCCTGCCCAAGCCCGAAGTGATCAACGCTGCCCCGCCCTTCTTTACCGATACATCCCAGGCCATGAGCATCATCAACCATCATCCAGGCATCCGCTGCGCAGCTGACATCTGCCAGCTCAGATAATGGTGCAATGTCGCCGTCCATACTGAACACACCGTCCGTGATCACTAACTTACGGCGGGTTTCACTGCGCTGCAGACGGGTCTGCAGGTTTGTCGCATCGTTATGTAAATAACGCTGAAAACGGGCACCGCTTAACAGGCCTGCATCCAACAGGGAAGCATGGTTTACCCGGTCTTCAAACACGCCGTCCTGCTTATCAAGCAACGCAGTTACCGCGCCCAGATTTGCCATATATCCGGTTGAAAATAACAGCGCTCTGTCGCGGCCGGTAAATTCTGCCAGTGCCAGCTCAAGTTCATGGTGGGCCTGACTGTGGCCACTGACCAGGTGCGAGGCACCGCCCCCCACGCCGTAAAGATTGGCAGCGTTCTGAAAAGCAGCTATCACATCAGGATGGTTAGCCAGCCCCAGATAATCATTTGAACAGAACGCCAGATAGTCCTTCCCATCCACTTTGATGTTCGGCGACTGAGGCGTTTGCAGGGTTCTGCGGGTACGGTAAAGTGAAGCCTGCTTGCGCAGATTCAGTTCATCCTGTAACTGTGAGAATGACATAGTCGAACCATCAGGTACGGCCATGGCAAGGCGCCATGGCCGGAAGAAATGCGTTTAATCAGGCTTCGTAGAAGAACGAATCGTCCTGCTGCTTTTGCAGTGACTGCATAATCACCTGTTCCTGAGTATCGTCATTTTCACTGATACGCTGTTCAGGATTAATACCCAGGCGCTTAAAGAGCTGCAGGTCACGGTGAGTTTCCGGGTTAGGGGTTGTCAGCAGACATTCACCATAGAAAATGGAGTTAGCACCCGCCATAAAAGTCATCGCCTGCATTTCATCACTCATACTCTCCCGGCCAGCGGACAGACGTACGTGGGAAGCCGGCATCATAATACGTGCTACAGCGATAGTACGGACAAACTCAAGATGATCCAGGTCATCCACATTTTCCATTGGCGTGCCTTTTACCTTCACCAGCATGTTAATAGGCACACTTTCAGGTTGCGTTGGCATATTTGCCAACTGACGCAATAAACCGATACGGTCAGTTGCGGTCTCACCCATCCCCAGAATACCGCCACTGCATACCTTCATGCCGGATTCACGCACGTTATGCAGAGTATCCAGACGGTCCTGGAAAGTACGGGTGGTAATAATCTTGTCGTAATATTCCGGTGAGGTATCCAGGTTGTGGTTATAGTAATCCAGACCCGCATCCGCCAGGCGTTCAGCTTTGTCCTGATCCAGCATGCCCAGTGTCATACAGGTTTCCAGACCTAACTTCTTAACTTCTTTAACCATTTCCAGTACATACGGCATGTCTTTTTCAGCCGGATGCTTCCAGGCGGCTCCCATGCAGAAACGGGTTGAACCGGTTTCCTTTGCTTTACGGGCCTTTTCCAGAACCTTTTCAACCTGCATCAGGCGCTCTTTTTCCAGGCCTGTGTTGTAATGACCACTCTGAGGGCAATACTTACAGTCTTCCGGACAGGCACCTGTTTTGATCGACAGCAGCGTACTTACCTGTACTTCGTTAGGATTAAAATTTTCACGGTGAACAAGCTGTGCCTGAAACAACAGATCGTTAAAAGGCAGGTCAAATAAAGCCTGTACTTCGTCTTTAGTCCAGTCGTGTCGGATAGCACTTAATTGCTGCATACTCATGTCGGTCCTGTCACTTGATGAACGGTTGGAAAACAACCGCTTTTGGCAAGTGGCTAATGATAAACGGATAAGGAAATCTGTCAACTCATGTTACGCAAACCCAAAGACATCTGTACATTTTTTAAGCAGCGCATCTGTCTGATTTGTCAGCTTAAACATCCCTGCGATTCTCAGATATGCAGGGACTGCCAGCTGGAGTTACCCTGGCTTGAAGAACAATGTCTCACATGCGCACTGCCGCTCAGCTCGACAAATAACCACTGCCCGGCATGCCTGCGAACAAAACCGGTTTTTGACCGGGTGTACTGCGCTTTCCGATACGCATTTCCGGTGAACGCGCTGATCCCACCGGGAAAGTTTAACAACCGTACCGATTATCTGTCAGCGCTGCATCAACTTGCCCTGCAAAGCGTCAGTCTGGCGGTCAAACCCGATTGCCTGATTCCTGTCCCGATGCACCCGAGAAAACTGTTAAAGCGGGAATATAATCATGCCTGGTTGCTGGCACGGGATGTGAACCGGAAGCTAAATATCCCGATAAGAAATGACATTTTGCATAAACGCATACACACCCGGAATCAGATTAACCTCAGCGCAGCCAGGCGCAGGCAAAATCTGCGACACAGTTTTCAGTGCGTGAATGCCCCGCCACCTCACGTCATGCTGATTGACGACGTCGTCACTACGGGCACTACGGCAAATATACTCAGCAGAATACTCAAACAGGCCGGCTGCAAGCGGGTTGAGGTTTTCGCTCTGGCCAGAACAGATAAACCGTCCGGTAAATAAAGCCATCATAAACAGCCCGGTTTAGGGCTATAATTGCGCTTCGTTTAACTCAGGACACCTGATAATGATTGCCGAACTCAACCTTAAACCAATAGCTATCATTCACAGTGGATTTAAAGAAAAGTTCGGCATTCCCCGTCAGCCCGGCCTGGCATCTTCAATGACAGCCACCATTGAGCTGCTACCTGAGTTTGCATCCGCTGAAGCTGTCAAAGGATTGGAGACCTGCTCACACATATGGCTGGTTTTTGTATTCAGCGCCTGTGTTGATAAAGGCTGGTCACCCAGTGTCAGACCACCCCGGCTCGGCGGCAATCAGAAACTCGGGGTTCTGGCATCCCGCTCACCGTTCAGACCAAATCCTATCGGCCTTTCACCGGTCAGGCTGGAAACTGTCCGGATTGAAAATAACGGCATCTATCTGGATGTCAGCGGCGCGGATTTACTGGACCAGACACCGATCCTAGATATTAAACCCTACCTTCCGTACAGCGATATCATTGAGGATGCCAGCTTTGAGCTGGCAACCCGGGCTGAATCGCTGGACCTGGATGTCAGGTTCACGCCGGCAGCCGAAGCAGCCTTACACACTCACGCAGCTCGTTTAGCTGTTCCCCTGCAGACACAGATTGAAGAGATTCTTCGCTGTGACCCCCGCCCGGCTTACCACAAGAACAAACAGGACGAACGCGTATATGGCATCCGGTTACATGACCTGAATATTCGCTGGATGATTAATTCCGAGTATATTCAGGTCAACGAAATTATACTGGATAGTTAGTCCTTTCTTCTGCAACTGTGCCGGAGGTATCCATGTCATTTCATCACCTGAAATCTGCACACAGACTGATAAGACATTCGCTGCTGTGCAGCGGCCTGATCATTGCGTCTGCGGTTTCCCTTGCAGGGGACCACGCCGCTTCCGGCCCGGCAGCAGCTGAACCTTTCACTGAGCTCAGACAGCTTTTTCAGACACTGGAGCAGCAAAGCCAGATTCTGGGAAAAAATACAGACGATTATATTCGCTGCATCGAACAGAACACCCGTGCCGAAACAGACAGCCTGCCTGAGATACAAACACCGGAAATGATCACCCGGGAATGGCTCAGTCAGTTACTCAATAATCTGAGCGCAGGCGTGAACAGCAGTGAAACCTGCCAGTTCTTACTGGATGAAATACTGGAGAAACTGCCCCAACGCCCTCCGGCCAGTGCGGAAACCGATCAGAGTATCTGATTAACAGGCATAAAAAAGCAGCACCCAAAGGTGCTGCAAAGGTCTACTCACTGTGGAGAACAGCGAACTACTCAATCCTGGTTACGAAACGACTTCGCCAGCCAGTAATCAATGCTCAGGTAACGGCCACCGCCAGTAAAGAACAGGCTCAGAAGCATAATGAAGTAAGTGATAGCAAACTCAATACCATTATTCAGAATGACCACTGATCCCCGGCCGGTCAGCCAGCTATAGTTACCATTGTCACGTAAAATTTCTTTCGCACGGGCCAGACGCTCTGACGCTTCCATTACCCGGTCATTGGCCAACCAGCTGCTTGCATCGGAAATTGCCAGCCAGCCGTTATCAATATGCACGGTGAACGCCGCCACCAGCATGGTGACCATCAGCGGAATTGAAATCCAGCGGGTCGCCAGACCAATAATCAGTAAAATACCGCCAAAGAACTCTGTACCCGCAGCCAGTGCTGCCATCACTTCCGGAAATGGCAGTCCCAGACCCCAGTCAGGATTACCAAACCAGGCGGCGGTGTCTTCAAAATGAGAAAGTTTGTTATAACCTGCCTGCATCAGCACAGGCGCCAGATAGAGCCGGAGCAGTAAAGGCGCAATGCCATCTGCAAAGCGGGTCTTGTCCAGCAAATTATGTACTGAGTTATAGTGTTTCACCAATTGGTTAGCCATAGAACATTCCTAGCTTTTAGTTATTGTTGGTACCTAAAATTATTTCTGTCTGTCGCAGTTGTTCTAATATGCTCAGCCCGCCCTGCACAATCACTTCCGGATCAGGGTGTGCCATTTCAGCAGCAATCTGGAGCAGCGCGTCACGCCCGCTCAAATCAGTATCTTCAGCTAACAGGTGGAGTAACCGTGCAGTTAACGGATTTATCTCCATAAACTTCACCTGGTCCCGGTTATTCCGGTAAACCACCAGGCAGGTTGGCACTTCAGACTTCGCCTCAGGAATAAAAGATTCACTGATATGATGTACCGGATACTCATACATCAGCGACCATGCAAGCGGAGACTGAACAGGGTGCCCGCTAAGTAAATCCCCTTCAGGATTAACAGTACTCAGATCATCAGGGTCTTCAGCGGTATCCAGCGCCAGTTCAGCCCATTCGTAATGAGCCAGTGCCGCTAAAAAAGGTAAATCTTCGCTGCGCGGTTCCCGAACCTCAGAAACGTAAGTCACGAATTCCTGAGCAATTTCAAGAAAATAAGGCGTCTGACAACGGTGTTCGATCAGGAAGTCACGGATCAGTTGCTGCCAGTAGGCTTCATCAGACAGGCTTTTCAAAACCGGAAATCCGGAATTCACAAAGCCTGCGACGTTGTTATAAAAAAGCTCGCGGTATATTTTCATGCGACGCTCTTCTACATCTTCCAGCGTCGCCACATGCTCAGGGTCGCGGATGGTACCGGCAAACCGGTACTGCAGGTCGGTAAACTCCGGCTTAGGCGACTGCATGCTGAGCCCCCTTCGCAGACGATAAACGCGCCGCGTCTGCTGCCTGCTGATAGCCGCGAATCAGATCAACTTCTTTCAGTAATTCCTGCATCGGCGGGATATTAAAATCGCGCTCCAGCAATGTGGGAACAGTACCGAACCGGGCATAAGTATGCTGCAAAATATCCCAGACAGGATCAATCACATCAGCACCATGGGTATCAACGATCAGGTCTTCCGCTTCGTTATAGTGGCCGGCAACATGAATGTAACTGATCCGCTCACCCGGTACCTGATTCAAAAACTCAATTGCGTCATAACCGTGATTGATACTGTTAACATAAATGTTATTCACATCCAGCAGCATATCGCAGTCTGCTTCCTTCAATACCGCAGTAAAGAATTCCATTTCCGTCATTTCTGAACCGGGCGCGGCATAATAGGAAATATTTTCCATTGCGATACGCTGTTCAAGGATATCCTGCACCTGACGGATACGCCCGGCAACATAATGTACCGCTTCTTCAGTGAAAGGAATTGGCATCAGATCATAAAGGTGCCCGTCATCACTGCAGTAACTCAGATGTTCGGAATAGCCTTTCATATTATGCTCAGCCATAAAGACCTTAAGTTCTTTCAGAAACTCTACGTCCAGAGGTGAAGGGCTACCGATTGAAAGAGATAAACCATGAGCAACAAAGTCATACTGCTCAGTATAGCGGCGGAACAGCTTGGCAAACCGGCCACCTAAGCGCATCCAGTTTTCCGGAGCTACCTCCAGAAAATCAACCCGACCGGATCCGGCCTCTGCCAGCGAATCACCCATACAGCGGCGAAATCCCAGGCCAGCACCTTCAATCTGAAATGCCTGATTAGTCATGGTTTATCCTCTCTTAGTAAATATAACCCCTCTGTTATGAAGTAAAGCTGATAAAGCTCAGCTTTACTTCCCGGAGGGGTCACTTAAGCGGTATCAGGTATTAACCTTCAACGATTGGCTTCTTCTCTCCGCCGCACTTACCTTCGCCACACTTACCTTCTTCAGCTTTCTCGGAAGAACCGCCGCACTTACCTTCGCCGCACTTACCTTCTTCAGCTTTCTCAGAAGAACCGCCACATTTACCTTCGCCGCACTTACCTTCTTCAGCTTTCTCAGAAGAACCGCCGCACTTACCTTCGCCGCACTTGCCTTCTTCAGTCTTTTCAGAAGAACCGCCGCACTTACCTTCACCACACTTACCTTCTTCAACTACTTTCTTAGCAGCTTCAGCTAACTGGTAACCGGAGGTCAGTTCCTGTGCAGCAAACGGGTTTTCAGCAGCAGTAACAGGCATTGAAGCAACACCAGCCAGCAGAACAGCACCAACAGCAGCAGTAATCGGCTTAATTGTAGTCTTAGTTTTCATAGTTCACCTCGGGTTTACAGATATCGTCGTATGGATTTAGTTTAACAACACTTTGATATTAAAAGCATTATAAGAGCGGACTGCGAATACCTATTCTGTGTCCTTCTCTGAGAATGAGTTCACTATAATTTTCCAATCTGAAATTAAACTGAAAAGCCTGAAGAAAAATATTAAAGGAGAAAAATCAGCAACCTGCACCGAGCCGGCTGATTGGGATTGCAGGACTTTTAAAACGACTACAACCGGCAGAACCGGCCTGAAGTGCCCTGCAGCAAAAAGCACAGCCATAAAAAAAGCCCTGCTTGGCAGGGCTTTAACGGTTTATTAGCATTCTTCGCCTAAGACGCGGGCTCAGATTCAGCTTCAGGTTTCATCTCCGGGCCTGACGCAGGCGCCGCAGGCAAAGAGAGCATTATCCTGTCACGGTTTTTAGCAAAGATACCTTCGCCTATTCCCTTTACATCTTTCAGCTGTTCAAGATCTGTAAAACCGCCCAGCTGTTCACGATAAGCAACAATCGCAGTTGCCTTTTTTGCCCCCACACCATTCAGGTGCTCCGCAAACTGAACGGCACTGGCTGTATTGATATCTAACTGATGATTACCTGCAGAAGTAAATGCTGAAGCGATCAGGAAAAAAGAAATCAGAACGGTTTGAAGATATTTCCATATATACATATTAAGCATCCTTGCTGAATAATTAACTGGACTTTAAAAATAGCATATAAAGCCAGCCTGATCCAAACTCCCCATCCCTGATCCGATCTTCTGCATGTAATCAGCCCAGACCGGCAATTTCCTGCTGAATATTAATCAACGCGGTTTCAGGTGCATCAGCCTGTGTAATCGGGCGACCGATCACCAGATAACTGCTGCCCGCTGTAATTGCCTGTGAAGGCGTCATGATACGTTTCTGATCCCCCGCATCCGCCTCTGCAGGCCGGATGCCAGGCGTAACCAGTTTAAAGTCAGACTGAATAATTTCCCGCAGAGGCTTAACTTCCTGGGCTGAACACACAACACCGTCCATGCCTGAACTTTCAGCCAGCAATGCCAGTCGCTTTACCTGATCCAGCGGATCCAGATCAAGCCCCAGCTCAACCATATCGCTGCGTTCCATGCTGGTCAGCACTGTCACAGCAATCAGCAGTGTTTGCGCCCCATTCACCTTATCCAGTTCGTTCCGGGCCGTTTCCATCATGCTGCGACCACCGCTGGCATGAAGATCAACCATCCAGACCCCCAGTTCCGCCGCAGCGCGCACAGCTTTTGCGGTGGTGTTTGGAATATCATGGTATTTCAGATCAAGAAAAACATCGAAGCCCATCGCATGCAGCTTTTCCACCATTGCGGGGCCTGCACGGGTGAATAATTCTTTGCCCACTTTGACACGACACAAGTTTGGATCAAGGCGTTCAGCCATCGCCAGCGCGGCGGCCTGCTCTGGATAATCAAGGGCTACAATAATTTGCTTTTTGCTCATCAGCTTCTCTTACATCAATTGAATATATTATTCGCCTTCAAGGCCCTGAATAGGTTTGGTCGTTCCCCAGCTCTGGCATGAAGGACACTGCCAGAGTAAATTTTTTCCTGAAAAGCCACAGCGATGACACAGGTAAACCGGCTTGCTCTGCTCTAACTGTCCGGTCAGCCCCCTGAGCACAATCAGGCTCTCATTGGTGCCTTTGGCCGCATGCGCGATATACAAATCAATCAGACGGTTAAACCCCTTTACCGCAGGCCGCTTCTTTAACTCATCGGTAATAAACGTGCCTGCAGGGTAAGCCCCCTGCTTTTCCAGAATAATATCCGCCAGCGCCAGCATCACTGATGTTGAGGGTGTACTGATCAGACACTGTTTTAAATATGCTTCAAACTCGTCCGAACGGGTCAGTTCATCATAGCAACGTTTCAGTAAATGAACGGTTTCTGAGACAAATACAGGGTCCTGCTGGGAGACAGCTTTAAGGTCTTTTATTGCCGCACGCCAGTTTTCCTGCTGCATTTCCATCTGTGCGCGTAATAACGAAACCCTGACCGCATTACTGTCATAATTCAGTGCCTGAGACAGGCGCACCCGTGCCTGCTTATAGCGGTGCTTTCTGATATCTTCCGTCGCCAGCTCACAACAGTAATGACTGAGTTCAGTCTGAATTTCCCGGGTTTCATTCGCAGCCAACTGGCGGGCAATCTGCAACGCCTGCTGCCATTCCTGCTCTTTTTCATACAGCTTTGTCAGCAGCGTTAACACTTTTTGCCGGGGTTCTGCAGGGGGGTTCTGCTGGTTTATTTCAAGCAGTAACTTTTCAGCCCGGTCGAATAAACCGATTGCAAAGTAATCTTTGGCCAGCGCTATCTGGATACGCAGAAAGTCATGCCGGGATAAATCCGGTCTTGCAAGCAGGTTTTGATGGATCTGAATCGCCCGGTCAACATCCCCTTTTCTGCGAAACAGTTTTGCCAGGGCGATATGGGCTGGAAGGGTATCGGAGTTAATCTCTAATGCACGAATGAAGCTATCAATAGCTTCATCCGTTTTTTCACTGAGCAGGTAGTCAAGGCCTGCAAAATATTCCCGCTGCAGGGCCCCCGAAGGCTTTTCCTGAGGGGCTGTTTTACGTAATCGCCCGAGCATCCACCCCAGAGCAATTGCTATAAAAAACAGCCCTATTAACAGCAGGTCTGACATATCAGGCACTTTGTTTCAGAGACGCCGTTCTTAGTCGGTCCAGTTCCTGATTAGCGGCATTCATTTTGCGCTTTGCCGCATTTAGCCGTGCCTTTAATAACATCATGCCAACACCGGTTGCCAGAATGCCGGCAAAACCACCGAGGACGAAACTCGCCATCAGCCATAGAGACAGGCTGGCCTCAGGCAGGGTTACAAAAAATAAATCGATCACCACATCATCGGTATTCAGCCAGGCAAAACCGATACCAACAACCAACGCAATTACACACAACATCACGATGATCAGATATTTTAACCAACGCATTACTATCCCCTGAATGACTCAAAAACGCAGCGCTTTACTGCTGCGTCAGACTGTTATTTACCTGCTCACGCAAATCTTTGCCCGGCTTGAAATGAGGCACATATTTCGCTGATAACGCGACCGAATCTCCGGTTTTTGGATTCCGGCCAACACGAGGTGCACGGTAGTGTAAACAAAAACTGCCAAAACCTCTAATCTCAATCCGCTCACCTTCAGACAAAGACTCTGTCATATGATCCAGCATGGTTTTTACCGCCAGTTCCACATCTTTGATAGAAAGCTGCTGATTCTGATCTATCAGTTGCTCGATCAGCTCTGACTTTGTCATAGCTCTCCTCCTGCATTGATATCGTGTTATATATGAAGCATGTAATGAACAAACCGCTAAACAGACTTTTTGGCCAAGTCTATTTTTTCTTATCCATCTGTGCCTTTATTAAATCACCAATCGTTGTTGGCCCACTGCCACCAACATCCTGATTCGATATGGCTTCCATTGCCTCTTTTTCCTGATGTTTTTCAACTTGCTTAACTGACAATCCCAGGTGCCTGTTGCGCCGGTCAATCTGTATCACCAGAGCGTCAAGTGTATCCCCGACCCGGAAATGATCCTGTAACTGATCAATTCGCTCGCGGCTCGCTTCAGCAATTTTGATAACACCTTCCACACCTTCAGCAAGGGTAATAATCAGCTGACGGGGTTCAATATGACTGACAGTCCCAGTCACCACCGCACCTTTACGCACGTCTTCTATGTACATTGAAAAAGGATCACCGGATAACTGACGAACCCCCAGTGATACTCTTTCCCGTTCAGCATCAACAGCCAGCACCACGGCATCAAGGCTGTCGCCCTTTTTATACTGTTTTACTGCTTCACTGCCATCTTCATCCCAGGATAGGTCTGACAGGTGAACAAGCCCGTCAATACCGCCATCCAGCCCGATGAAGACACCAAAATCCGTGATCGATTTGATCACACCGGATATCTGTGTGCCTTTGGTATGGGTATGTGCAAAGGTATCCCACGGATTCTCTTTACACTGTTTCATACCCAGAGAGATACGGCGTTTCTGCGTATCTATGTCGAGGATCATCACCTCGACTTCATCATTGACCTGCACCACCTTGGAGGGGTGAACATTTTTATTCGTCCAGTCCATTTCAGAGACATGCACCAGGCCTTCAATGCCTTCGCGGATCTGGGCAAAACAACCGTAGTCGGTCAGATTTGTTACTTTTGCTTTTACCCGGCTGCCCACCGGAAACGCTTCGCTGAATTCATCCCAGGGATCAGCACTCAGTTGCTTAAGCCCCAGTGATACACGGCTTTTTTCTTTATCAAACCGTAATACCTGCACATCCAGCTCATCACCCATTGTCAGCAATTCACTGGGATGCCGAATCCGCTTCCAGGCCATGTCCGTAATATGTAACAGACCGTCGACACCGCCCAGATCAATAAACGCACCGTAATCGGTCAGGTTTTTAACGATACCTTTAACACGCTGACCTTCTTCCAGACTTGCAAGCAGCTTCTCCCGTTCCTGGTTATACGCCGTTTCAAGAACTGCCCGGCGGGAAACGACAATGTTATTTCGTTTCGCATCAAGCTTAACCAGCTTAAATTCGAGTTCCTGATTTTCGATGTGAGACGTGTCCCGGACAGGACGGATATCCACCAGAGAACCCGGTAAAAAAGCATTGACGGAGTTTACACTGACCGTAAACCCGCCTCTTACCTTGCCGGTTATCCGGCCGGTAACAATTTCATCATTCGCAAACGCCTGCTCAAGCACCTGCCAGGCTTCGTAGCGCTTGGCCCGCTCTCTTGAAAGCTGGGTTTCACCGTTACCGTCTTCCAGCGATACCAGTGCAACCCTTACCTCATCACCAACTGCAATGAGCAATTCACCATTGTCATCGAGAAACTGTTGCCGGGGTATGATCCCTTCTGATTTAAGTCCTGCATTGACTGTGACATAGTCACCGTCAATCGCCATTACCACTCCGGTGACAATCGTCCCGGGGGTCATATCGATTTCTTTTAAACTCTGTTCAAACAGTTCAGCAAAACTTTCATTCATACCCCTCAACCCTCGCAGAATGGTCGTTAGCGCAGGCCTTTATGCCTGGCTTGCTCCAGCACCTCCGCCAAGACTTCATCAATACTCATGGTTGTAGTATCGAGCTTAATAGCATCTTCAGCTGGTTTTAATGGCGCTACTGAACGGCCCATATCCCGTGCGTCACGCGCCCTGATATCCTCTGTGATTGCTTGAAGACTAGCACCCAGTCCCTTATTTATCAACTGGTTATATCTGCGCTTCGCACGCTCTTCAGCACTCGCTGTCAGATAGACTTTAAGCATAGCATCCGGGAATACAACTGTGCCCATGTCACGGCCGTCAGCAATCAGCCCCGGCTCAGCAACAAAGGCCCGCTGACGTTCCAGTAACGCATCCCGAACCGGGCCAAGTGCCGCGACCCGAGAAGCATCTGCACCACACTCTTCTGTACGGATGGTATCAGTGACTTCCTCACCTTCGAGGATAATCTGCACATCACCGGTCTGGCCGGTTAAAAACTGCACATCCAGATGTGCCGCCAGAACAACCAGCGCAGCTTCGTCGTCCAGGGCAACACCATGATGCCGGGCCGCCAGAGCAACCAGACGGTACAGCGCACCGCTGTCCAGCAATGACCAGCCCAGCTCCCGGGCCAGCAAGCTGCATATTGTGCCCTTACCTGAACCGCTGGGGCCGTCTACCGTTATAACCGGAAATTCCTGAGTCATCAGACATCCTCCTTACGGATGTTCAGGCCAAGCTCCTGTGCTAACTCTACAAAGTTCGGGAACGAGGTTGCGACATTATTACATTCACGGATCTCAATATTTTCTGAAGCACGCAAAGAAGCAATACTGAATGCCATCGCGATACGGTGGTCATCATGGCTCTGCACCACACCACCCTGCAGCTGACTCTTACGAATGATTGCGCCGTCGGGCGTACCTTCAACATCCGCACCCAGAATTTTCAGACCATCCACCATTGCCTGAATCCGGTCACTTTCCTTAACCCGTAACTCTTCAGCACCGCTGAGGACTGTCTCGCCTTCTGCACAGGCTGCAGCAATAAACAGCGCCGGGAATTCATCGATCGCCAGCGGTACTTGATCTTCAGGAATATGAATACCTTTCAGGGGCGCGTAACGTACCCGGATATCCGCTACCGGCTCTCCGCCCACTTCACGCTCATTCAGCATGTCAATCTGCGTACCCATCAGGGTCAGGATGTTGATAACACCGATCCGGGTCGGGTTAATGCCAACATGCTCAAGCACCACGTCAGAATCCGGTGAGATAGCGGCCGCCACCATGAAGAAAGTCGCCGAAGAAATATCAGCAGGCACATCAATGTTGGTGGCCTGCAGGCTACCACCGCCCTGCAGATCAATTTCACCGTTACTGGCGTTAACACTGTAGCCAAAACCCTGCAGCATCCGCTCAGTATGGTCACGGGTCGGAGCTGGTTCCGTTACCCGGGTTGTGCCGTCTGCATACAAACCTGCCAGCATCAGGCAGGACTTAACCTGCGCGCTGGCCATTGGCATATCATAATCTACGCCTTTCAGCGCCTGACCACCGGTCACTTTAACCGGAGGACAACCGTTTTCACCGGTTGCTACTTTGGCCCCCATTAACCGCAGCGGAGCAGCGACTCGCTCCATCGGACGCTTAGTCAGAGATGCATCACCGGTCAGTTCAGCATCGAAAGCCTGTCCAGCCAGCAGCCCTGACAACAGACGCATTGAGGTGCCGGAATTGCCCACATAAAGCGGACCCGGCGGCTGACGAAGACCGTTCAGGCCAACCCCGTAAATTTTAACTTCTCCCTGATGAGGGCCTTCAATGACCACTCCCATGTCCCGGAATGCCTGCAGCGTGGCAAGGCTGTCTTCACCTTCCAGAAAACCACTGACATGGGTCACACCATCTGCCAGGGAACCCAGCATGATTGAACGGTGAGAAATTGATTTGTCACCAGGTACGCGTACCTGACCTTTAACCTGTCCGCCAGGCTGTAAATGAAATACGGTTTCTTTTGTTGTAGTCATATCGTTTGCGTAGGCTGAGCCTGATAAAATCTTGGAAAAATGTTCACGAGCCGCCTTTGCCCGGGTAAAAACCCCTAACATAGTACGGCTGTCTTCTGTTTCGATAGCCTGACGTAATTGCGCCAGGCCCTCGGTAAATTCATCTATCTTACTTAAGATTGCAGCTTTGTTGGCAATACCAACATCATGCCACATCGTCGGATCACTGGCGGCTATCCGGGTAAAGTCCCTGAAACCACCGGCGGCATAACGGAAAATATTATTCCGTTCCTGTTCCTGAGAAAGCGTATCCACCAGCGAAAATGCCAGCAGGTGCGGTAAGTGACTGGTGGCAGCCAGTACTTCATCATGACGGTCAACCGGCATACGCAGGACTTCTGCCCCGACCAGTTGCCACATACGGCTGATTAATGTCACAGCGTCAGCATCACTGTCCGGCAAAGGCGTAATAATGACTTTATGGGATTTAAACAGACCTGAGTCTGCGGCGGCGACACCGCTCTTTTCCGAACCGGCAATCGGATGCCCCGGGATGAAACGGGCCGGCATGTTGCCATAAATTGCTTCTGCCGCCCGTACAACATTACCCTTAACACTGCCTACATCGGTAATAACAGTCGTATCTTTCACTACCGGCTTTAACTCAGCCAGCACAGACTCCATTACTTTTACCGGAACCGCCAGAACGATAACATCAGCCTGTTCTGCAGCCGCCACCAGAGAATCAGCAACTTCATCAATAACCCCCAGGCGTAACCCGGCGGCTAATTCATCAGGATTCCGGTCATAACCGATTACCGTCCTGCACAGGCCACGTTCACGCAATGCCTTTGCCAGTGAGCCACCAATCAAACCTAAACCGATCACAGCAATGCGCTGTGCTAAAAAACCACTCACAAATCTAAAACCTTCTGCAACGCATCCAGACAACGCTGATTTTCTTCAGGCAAGCCGACCGTAATACGTAAATGATCGGGCATACAATAATTGGCAACAGGACGAACAATCACCCCTTCCTGCAATAACCCCTGATACACCGGCGCAGCGTCCCGGCCACAATCAACAGTAATGAAGTTTCCCACTGAAGGAATCCAGCTCAGCCCTAATGACGCAAGCCCTTTTTCCAACTGCTGCATACCCTGCGCATTCAGACTTACACTGCGCTGCAAATGTTCTTCATCGCCCAACGCTGCGACGGCCGCCGCAAGGGCCAGAGAGTTCACATTAAACGGGGGGCGCACCCGGTTCAGTAAATCGGTGATCTCAGGGGTGGCAACCGCATACCCCACCCGCATTGCTGCCAGCCCATAAGCCTTGGAAAATGTTCGGGTAACAATGAGGTTTTTAAACGTCTTTTGCAATTCAAGGCCGTTCGGAAAATCAGACTCCGCAACATACTCGGTATATGCTTCATCCAGCACCACCAACACATCCTCCGGCACCTTCTCCAGAAAGCTCTGCAACGCCGCTTTACCCAGCCAGGTACCGGTTGGATTATTAGGATTGGCGATAAAGATCATCCGGGTGTTTGCCGTTACCGCGCCGGCCATTGCATCCAGATCATGGCCCCAGTTCCGGGCCGGTGTTGCCACACCACTTGCACCACTGGCCTGAGTTACCAGCATATATACAACAAATGCATGGGCCGAATAAATGACTTCATCACCCGGCTGTAAAAACACCCGCCCCAGTAACTCAAGCACGTCGTTAGAACCATTTCCCAACGTAATGCAGTCGGCTGTAATCCCTAAGCGTTGCTGCAGGGCTTCCTTCAGCGCAAAACCATTTGCGTCCGGATAACGGCTCAGATCAGCCAGCTCAGCATGTATCGCACGGCCGACAGCACTGCTGGGCCCAAGTGGGTTCTCATTACTGGCCAGCTTAATGCTGTTACTGATACCCAGTTCCCGCTCAAGCTCTTCAACGGGCTTACCGGGCTGGTAGGGGTGCAGGTCCTTTACCCCGGGAACCGCAAGCTTATAAAAGTCACACGCCATGAATGTTTTCTCTTCTGTCACCGGATCGCTGTCAGATAACGGCAACCGGGTAAGATCCCAGTAATTTAAGTTCCACAGAATCAGCAATCAGTGCATTCAAAACAGTCTGCACCCCCGGATCACTGAAATGTCCTTCGAAGTCGATATAGAACATATATTTCCACGCTTCCTGCCCCGCAGGACGGGTTTCAATCCGGGTCAGGCTGATATCTGAGGCATGAAAATGCTGTAACAGTTCATACAAGGCACCGGGCTTATTCTGCGCAGTAACCAGAATCGACGTTTTATCATTGCCGCTCTTGCCAACTTCCTGATCACCGATAATCAGGAAGCGGGTTGAATTATCCGGCTGATCTTCGATATTCCGGGTAATCACATTCATCTGATAAAGATCAGCCGCCATTTCACTGGCAATAGCAGCGACTTCAACACCTTCTTCTGCAGCACGGCGCGCCGCTTCAGCATTACTGCTGACAGCAACCCGCTCAACTGACGGAAAATGGCTGTCCAGCCAGCTGCGACACTGGGCGAATGACTGCTGGTGAGAATAAATACGCTTTATACCACTGATATCATCAGCGTTCTTACGTAACAAATGATGATGTACCCGCAACTCTACTTCACCGCAAATCTGCAAGTTAAAGCGTTTAAACAGATCCAGGGTATGGTTAACCATGCCTTCGGTGGAATTCTCGATAGGCACGACACCGTAATGCGCACTGCCCGCTTCAACTTCACGAAAGACTTCATCCGTTGAGTTGAAAGGAGCTCCCTGCGCAGAATTGCCGAAATGCTTAGTTACAGCCTGCTGAGTAAAGGTGCCTTCCGGCCCCAGAAAAGCAACCCGCATGGGCTCTTCCAATGCCAGACAGACCGACATCACTTCACGGAATAACCGGGCCACTTCTTTATCAGGCAGCGGCCCCTCATTTCGTTCCATTACCCGGCGCAGCACCTGAGCCTCACGCTCCGGACGGTAAAAAACAGCATCACCCGCCTGATATTTCTCTTTAACCTCAGCAACTTTCTGAGCACAACGGGCACGATCATTCAGCAACTGGTGCATCTGACGATCAATACTGTCGATCTGATCGCGTAATACTTTTAATTCTGCTTCCTGATTACTCATCTTCTACAGCAACCTCTTATTATTCTTACCCTAACCTGGTTAACCATGGGTCTCAGCAAAGTCTTTCATAAACGCAATCAACGCATCGACTGCCGCTTCAGGAACAGCATTATAAATACTCGCCCGCATCCCGCCAACAGAACGGTGACCCGCCAGATTTAACAGCCCCGCTGCAGTTGCTTCATCCAGGAACTGCTTATCCAGTTCTGGCTTTGCCAGTATAAAGGGTACATTCATGCGCGAACGCACAGCCAGATCAACAGGGTTAGAGTAGAACGCACTGTTATCAATATAGCCGTACAGTTTTTCAGCCTTTATATCATTCAGCCGGTCCATCGCCGGAACCCCACCCTGCGCCTTCAGCCACTCAAATACCAGACCGGCAAGATACCAGCCAAAGGTCGGCGGTGTATTCAGCATGGAGTCTGCGTCAGCAATGGCTTTATAGCTGAACAGTGTCGGCGTTTTATCAACAGGGGCCTGCAACAGATCATCGCGAATGATAACAACGGTCAAACCTGCCGGGCCTATATTTTTCTGAGCACCGGCATAAATCATCCCGAAGCGGCTCACATCCACAGGGGCAGACAAAATATTCGACGACATGTCAGCCACCAGCGGCACATCGCCGGTTTCCGGGATGTAGTCAAACTCCACACCGCGGATCGTTTCGTTGGGCGTGTAATGCACATAAGCGGCATCCGGATCAAGCTTAAGCTCATCCTGTGCCGGAACACCGGTAAAGTTCGAATCTTCGGCACTGCCTGCAACGTTAACGTCTATATAACGTCGGGCTTCTTTAATGGCCTTAGACGACCAGTCACCGGTGTTAATATAATCCGCACCTGTTTTAGTGCCCATTAAATTCATCGGAATCATGCTGAACTGGCTGGTTGCCCCACCCTGCATAAACAGTACCTGATAGTTATCAGGAATATCCATCAGGTCACGCAAATCCTGCTCAGCCTTCTTCGCCACCCCAACATACTCAGGGCTGCGGTGACTCATTTCCATTACCGACAGCCCCATTCCCTGCCAGTCAAGTAATTCTGTTTGCGCCCGAAGCAGAACATCTTCAGGCAATGCCGCCGGACCGGCGCTGAAATTAAATTTGCGTGTCATGGTCATGATTACAATTCTTTACACTGTTTCCGAAGGATCTTCTCTGAGACCTTTTAAGGGCCTTTACGGCCTCATTGTTAAGTATCTGCCTAAAATAAAATGTGCGGCTTAAGCCGCACATTTTGATCTGTCAGATATTATGCTTCATCGTTCTCAGACGAATCAGCCGGTGCATCCGTTGCCGGCTCGGTATCAGCAACCGCTTCACCGTCACCCGCAGCATCCTGCACCTCACCTTCAAGCTCATCACTCTCAGGCTCGTCAATACGCGCAATACCGACCAGGCTTTCATCTTCAGCAATCCGGATAACACGTACGCCCTGTGTATTCCGGCCCAGCACTGAAATTTCATCACTGCGGGTCCGCACCAGCGTACCTTTATCACTGATCAGCATGACGTCATCGCCTTCAAACATCTGCACTGCACCGGCCAGATCACCGTTTCGCTCAGTACACTGCATAGCAATAACACCCTGACCGCCACGACCATACGTCGGGAAGTCATCAACCAGCGTCTGCTTACCAAAGCCATTGATACTGGTTGTCAGAATCCGGCCACCTTCCTGAGGAATGATCAGGGCAATGACATGAGCCTCATCGGCAAGTTTAATACCACGGACACCACGGGCTGTACGTCCCATCGGACGCACATCACCTTCTGCAAAGCGAATAGACTTACCCTGGTTGGACATTAGCATTACTTCAGCGGTGCCATCGGTAATTGCAGCCCCCACCAGAGAGTCACCCTCATCCAGTGCAAGCGCAATCAGACCGGAAGAACGCGGACGGGAGAAGTTCTCCAGCGGCGTTTTCTTAACGGTACCCGCAGCAGTTGCCATGAACACATAGTGATCATCTGCGTATTCATTCACCGGCAGAATCGTGGTAATCCGCTCACCTTCAGATAAAGGCAGGATATTCACCACCGGGCGACCACGGGCGGCGCGGCTTGCCGGCGGAATTTCATAGACTTTCAGCCAGTAAACCTTGCCGAAGTTGGTAAAGCATAAAATCGTATCGTGGGTGCTGGCGATCAGCAGCTTTTCAACGAAATCTTCATCTTTAACCGCTGTTGCAGATTTACCCTTACCACCCCGGCGCTGGGCCTGATACATCGTCAGTGGCTGGGTTTTGGCATAACCACCGTGAGAAATGGTTACAACCATATCTTCTTCAGTGATCAGATCAGCAACGGTCAGATCTTGCTGGGATGCTGTGATTTCAGTGCGGCGCTCATCACCGTATTCCTCAACAATTGCTTCAAGCTCTTCACGGATAACTTCCATCAGACGCTCGGCGCTGTTCAGAATTTCCAGCAACTCAGCAATTTTTTCCAGCAGCTCACGGTATTCGCCGATCAGCTTGTCATGTTCAAGCCCGGTCAGACGGTGTAAACGCAATTCCAGAATTGCCTGCGCCTGTACCGGTGACAGGAAGTACTGACCGTCGCGCATACCATACTGAGGTTCCAGATCTTCCGGACGACAGGCGTTTTCACCGGCACGCTCCAGCATGGCTGTTACATCACCCAGCTCCCAGGAGCTTGCCAGCAGGCGTTCTTTAGCTTCCGCGGGGGTCGGCGAGCTCTTAATCAGCTCAATGATCGGATCAATGTTCGCCAGCGCAATCGCCAGACCTTCAAGGATATGTCCACGCTCACGGGCTTTACGTAACTCGTAAACCGTACGGCGGGTAACAACTTCACGGCGGTGGCGAACGAAGCACTCAAGGATCGACTTCAGATCCAGCGTACGCGGCTGACCATCAACCAGCGCAACCATGTTGATACCGAACACATTCTGCAGCTGAGTCTGGGCGAACAGGTTATTAACAATAACTTCTGCCACTTCACCACGGCGCAACTCAATCACGATCCGCATGCCGTCCTTATCGGACTCATCACGCAGTTCGGTTATACCTTCAAGTTTCTTTTCTTTTACCAGCTCAGCGATCTTTTCAATCAGCCGGGCTTTGTTCACCTGATACGGAATTTCAGTAAAGATGATCGACTCTTTACCGTTCTTCTCGTTTTCTTCAATATGGTGTTTGGCACGGATATAGATACGTCCACGCCCGGTACGGTAAGCCTGCAGGATTCCGGCACGGCCATTAATAATGGCACCGGTCGGGAAATCAGGCCCCGGAATAAATTCCATCAGCTCATCAATGGACAGATCCGGATTATCGATCAGCGCAATACAGCCACGAACTACTTCGGACAGGCTGTGTGGCGGAATATTTGTCGCCATACCCACCGCGATACCTGCAGAACCGTTAACCAGCAGGGCCGGCACACGGGTCGGTAAGACTTCCGGTATCTGTTCGGTTCCGTCATAGTTCGGAACGAAATCTACGGTTTCTTTGTCCAGGTCCGCCAGTAAGTCATGGGAAATTTTCGCCATGCGTATTTCGGTATAACGCATTGCCGCCGCCGAGTCGCCGTCAACGGAACCAAAGTTCCCCTGACCATCAACCAGCATATAGCGCATGGAGAACGGCTGTGCCATCCGTACAATGGTGTCATATACCGCACTGTCACCATGGGGATGGTATTTACCGATTACATCACCAACCACACGGGCAGACTTTTTATATGCTTTATTCCAGTCATTACCCAGTTCGCTCATGGCAAACAGCACCCGACGATGCACCGGTTTCAGGCCATCACGGACATCAGGTAAGGCACGTCCCACGATTACACTCATGGCGTAATCAAGATACGACTGCTTCAGTTCATCTTCGATGTTAACTGGCAGAATTTCTCTGGCTAAATCACCCATAATAGCTTTGGCTATCCTTGAATCAGACTGCTGAGAATTAATGGATCAGAGTATACAGCTACACCCCTGATCAGAACCGCCGAAGTATACCATAAATATGCAGCAATAATCCCGCAAAATTAAGACCTTGAGCCATACCTGATCGCTCTGTTCTTTACAATGTATTTCTGTAGTTTTTTAAGGCTCCCTGCGCCTCACAGAGAAAGCTTTTTGTATTCATCCTGACTGCAATGCTAAAATCCCCGCCAATATTTTTTAACCGACGGTCAGCCACGACTATGAGCGACACAAACAACCAGCACTCCGCGAATATCGATCCTGAAGAGATCGCTAAATTCGAAGAACTTGCCAGCCGGTGGTGGGATAAAGAAAGCGAATTCAAACCCCTTCATGACATCAACCCCCTGAGGGTAGGTTTTATCGACAAACAGGCAAGTCTGGCGGGTAAAAAAGTACTGGATGTTGGTTGTGGCGGCGGGATTCTTTCGGAATCAATGGCCCAGCGTGGCGCTGAAGTGACCGGCATCGATATGGGCGCCGAGCCTCTGAAAGTCGCTAAACTTCACGGCCTGGAAAGCGGTGTCAGTGTCAGTTACCGTCAGGTAACCGTTGAGCAACTGGCGGAAGAACAGCCCGGTAGCTTTGACGTTGTGACCTGCATGGAAATGATGGAACACGTACCGGACCCAGCGTCGGTCGTTGAAGCCTGCGCCCGACTGACAAAACCCGGCGGAAAGGTTTTTTTCTCGACCCTTAACCGCAATCCGAAAAGCTATCTGATGGCGATTGTCGGAGCTGAACATATTCTGCAGCTGGTCCCGAAAGGCACCCATGATTTCAAAAAGTTTATCCGCCCTTCAGAACTGGCGAACTGGATTCGCTCTGCCGGCCTGCAAAGCAACGAAATCACCGGCCTGACCTATAATCCGATCACCAAAACTTACCGCCTGAATCCACGGGATGTAGACGTTAACTATATGGTTGCCTGCAGTAAACCGGCACTGAGCTGAAACCTCATGCGCAGCCTCTGGCTGCGCAGTCATCCGCCAAGCCAAACAGGCCTGAATCAATGACCCGTCACAGCAAGCAACTTGAAGCCGTTCTTTTTGATCTGGACGGCACGCTGATTGATACCGCCGCTGACTTTCACCGCATTATCAACATCCTGCGCGGGGAGCAAAACCTGCCTCCGATCAGCTACGAAGCTCTGCTGCCTTCAGTATCCGATGGCGCCCGGGCGATGGTAGAAAGCGCATTTTCTGCACATGTGGGCACAATCTCCTCCAACCTGGCTGAGCTGCAAACCCGCATGCTGGAACTGTATCTGCAGCAAACCTGTGTAGACAGCCACCCGTTCAGCGGCATTACGGCGCTGTTACACTGGCTGGGTGAACAGTCCGTTCCATGGGGTGTGGTTACCAACAAACCCTGGTTATATACCGAACCCTTAATGGAGCAACTCAACCTGCAACCGCCAGCAGGCAGCCTGGTATGCCCGGAACACATACAGCACAAAAAACCGCACCCGGAAGGGCTGCTACTTGCCTGCCAGCAGCTTAACTGCGCACCGCAAAACTGTGTCTACGTAGGCGATCATATCCGCGACATTGAAGCAGGTAACCGTGCTGGCATGCTGACAGTTGCCGCCGCTTATGGCTACATTAACAGCAACGAAGACATATCCGGCTGGAACAGCGACTACTGCATCGACCAGGCAACCGAACTGCAACCTTTATTAGCCAGGCATTACAATATTCACTGACCTTTGGCACGCACTCAGGAAACAACAATCATGTTTGATTATCAGGCTCCGGCAAACCTACTCGCCAACAAGAATATTCTGATCACCGGTGCCGGTGACGGAATTGGCCGCGCAGCAGCACTTTGCTTCGCCTCATACGGTGCAACGGTTATCCTGCTCGGCCGCACAGAAGAAAAACTCGAATACGTGTATGACGAAATTGAAGCGGCAGGCTATCCACAGGCAGCCATCGTTCCGCTGAACCTGGAATCTGCAACCGAAACCGATTACGACAGCCTCGCAGCAATGCTGGAGCAGGAGTTCGGCAAGCTGGACGGCATTCTGCACAACGCCAGCCTGCTGGGTATGCGCACCCCGCTTGAAGGCTACGACCCGAGCATCTGGCAACGGGTAATGCAGGTGAACGTCAATGCCGCCTTCATGCTCACTCAGGCACTGCTGTCGCTGACACAGGCCGCTGAGAATGCATCAATCGTCTTCACATCTTCAAGCGTCGGCCGCAAAGGCAAAGCCTACTGGGGCGCATACAGCGTGTCTAAGTTTGCCACCGAAGGCATGATGCAAATACTGGCCGATGAACTTGAATCGGTCACTAATATCCGGGTTAACTGTATTAATCCGGGAGCGACCCGCACCAACATGCGTGCCAATGCATATCCGGCCGAAAATCCATCGACCGTCGCAGCGCCGGCAGACATTATGCCTGTGTATCTTTACCTTTTCGGTGATGACAGTCTCACGATTAAAGGCCAGTCGTTAGACGCCCAGTAAATCCGGAGATTATGCCCCCCTTCACGGGCTGAATTACCCACAAAATGAACACTGCTTTTTTCTGAGCATAAAAAAACGGCTACCTGCATCAGGTAGCCGTTTGTGTTTATTGCCATTCACACGATTATTCAGCGCGCTTAGGTCCTACTTCACGACGGGTTTTCTGCCGCTTAGCTCTCCGCTGGGCAGCGTCTTTCTCTTTTGGCGTCAGCGCCTTATTTCGCTTCTGCTTCATACCCATCATATTGGAAAGCTGATTAATTTCTTTCTGCTCAAGCTCTTTCCAGGTACCGGCCTTAACTTCACTCGGCAAGAAGAAAGGTCCGTAACGCACCCGCTTCAGACGGCTTACCTTAACGCCCTGAGATTCCCACAAACGCCGTACCTCACGGTTGCGACCTTCCATCACAACAACGTGATACCACTTATTGGCGCCGGCACCGTCGAAATACTGAACATCTGTAAATTTCGCCATACCGTCTTCCAACAGCACACCTTTCTTCAGACGTTTAATCATATCCTCATCGACATCACCCAGCACTCTGACTGCGTACTCACGGTCAATGTTGGCTGAAGGGTGCATCAGGTTATTGGCCAAATCACCGTCAGTGGTAAACAGCAGCAAGCCCGACGTATTAATATCAAGACGGCCCACCGCTATCCAGCGCCCCTGCTTCAGAGGTGGCAGATGGTCAAATACCGTGCCGCGACCTTCAGGATCATGCCGCGTGGACACCTCGCCTAAAGGCTTATTATAAACCAATACCCGGCGCTCACTCTTACGGTCAAACACCATGTCTTTCGGATGACCGTCAATCTCAACCTGATCTTTCGGTGAAATCCGGTCTCCCAGCGTTGCTACCTGTTCATTAACCCGGATACGCCCCGCTTCAATCCACCGTTCCATCTCACGACGTGAACCAAACCCGGAACGCGCCAGCACTTTCTGCAACTTTTCATCGCTCATCTGCGCATCCTCAGTGCCGGAGATATAACCCCGGCTTAAATTTCAAAAATAAAAAAAGCTCTCCGGCAACCAAGCCGGAGAGCTTTCAGTAAGTATACAAGAAAGCGCTTATTTAATTAAGCAATCTTCCTTGGAAAAACCTTTATCAAAATGCTTCTGGAACGCAATCGGTGTACGGCCGCGACCAGACCAGAAGTGCTGCTCGCCTTCTTCATCAGTCACCTGATACTTAGGCTCAACTTTTTTCTTAGTTGTGGTTTCAACCATGCCCATTAAATCATCAAGTTCAATACCTGCTTCCTGCATACTTTTTCTGATTGCATCGATTTTATCCAGACGCTCCTGCTCAGCAGCAACCATCGCCTGTTCGCTTTCACGCTTTTCTTCCAGAATCAGGGTCAGATCAGTAACAACTTTTTCAATTTCCGCAGCTGTTAATTCCTGACACTGTTTTCTCAAAGAGTTTTTGCGCGTCAGCATTTTTACAAAATCAGTCATTTTCACCATCCAAAGATATACTAAACAAAAACGATTTATATTATTTTCCATTGATCATATCTTTTCAAGAATATATCAGGGAAAACTCACATCATTTAAACATTATTCGGCTAACAAACCCAGTTTAGTATAAGACTATATATTTAGAAATCAGAAATATCACCGGCACCTTCCCGCACAACAACCGGCACATCATCGACTAAATTAATAACCGACGTCGCTTCCATTCCACAATATCCGCCATCAATAACCAGATCCACCTCATGCTGTAAAAGGTCACGGATTTCATAAGGATCTGTTAAAGGCTGCTCATCACCGGGCATAATCAGTGAAGTACTCATAATCGGCTCACCCAGCGCAGCCATTAATTCCAGCGCAATGGTATTTTGAGGAATACGTAAACCGATTGTCCGGCGCTTTGGGTGCAATAAACGCCGGGGCACTTCTGTTGTTGCATTTAAAATAAAAGTATACGCACCCGGAGTATGGGCCTTTAACAAACGATATGCGACATTATCCACTTTAGCGTATGTCCCTATGTCAGATAAATCCCGGCATACCAGCGTAAAGTTATGCTTATCATCAAGCTTACGGATGCGCTTTATTTTTTCTAACGCAGACTTATCCCCTAAATGGCAGCCTAATGCATATGCACTGTCGGTAGGGTATACAATGACACCACCTTTATTGATTATCTCAACGGCCTGTTTGATTAAACGGGCTTGCGGTGTATCCGGATGAATCTGGAAAAATTGGCTCACGATCAGACCTGCATAAAGGTTATCTAAGATGAACAGAATTCTACTGAATAATAGCCTGTAGCAACAGAGCCGATGTGTAATGCGGTACAAAAAAGGAAATATAAATAACAGGCTTAGCACTCAGAGAAGCTGATTAAGAATATGCATCTCACTGTCAGGTGCTTTAGGGTATTTACCCAACTCACTCCAGCTAAAGCCAGTGCAATGAAAATCACTGCCTGCTGACAGCAATAAACCATGTCGCTGTGCAGCAATTTCGATTTGCCGTGTTTGCCCGGGATCAACACCCGGATAACGAGCTTCTATGCCATCACCTCCGGATTCAGCAAACGCAGCAATCATCTCCCGGATTTTTGTAAAGGTAAGCTTATATTTTGTCGGATGCGCTAAAACCGCACATCCGCCCGCCTGATGTAAACAGGTAATTGCTGCTACCATATCTGGCCAGTCAACTTTAATATCACCGGGCTTACCGGCACCTAAATATAAGCTGAAAGCTTTGGCCGGAGAATCCACAACCCTTGCTGCGACCATCGCCTGAGCAAAATGCGGACGTCCAATCTG
This sequence comes from Aliamphritea hakodatensis, assembly GCF_024347195.1. Taxonomy (NCBI): domain Bacteria; kingdom Pseudomonadati; phylum Pseudomonadota; class Gammaproteobacteria; order Oceanospirillales; family Oceanospirillaceae; genus Aliamphritea; species Aliamphritea hakodatensis. The sequence goes on along the minus strand of NZ_AP025281.1, from coordinate 1,228,541 downwards.
CCCCTCGCCTGCCAGCGCCTTTGCCTTCTCAAGCAAATCCGGACAGCCCTTTTTAACCAGCCTGGCTGCAATCAGCTCAGCCCGCTGATCCCGCAACTTTTTAAGATCCTGAAGATACACCTGCAACCCGGGATTATCAGGATCAAACCCCAGCCCTACTATATGAACAACCCGCTTTCCCCAAAGTGCCGTCAACTCAACCCCGGGGATCAGTTTAAGCGCATAGTCATCACTGGCTGCCCTGGCCTCAGCAACACCATCAACCGTATCATGATCCGTTAATGCTAAAATCCTGACCCCTTTATCCGCCGCCCGCGCAACCAGCTCACGGGGCGACAATTCACCGTCAGAGCAGTAAGAATGACAATGAAGGTCAGAAAAGGCGAAATCCTCCGCCAGATTGGGTTTATAACTCATCAGGCTCACTTTATACTGATTGCATTTTTCCGAAGACGAGCGCACATGAAACTATTACTCGATTTCCTGCCGGTTATTATCTTCTTTATCGTTTACAAAAGCACGGACGATATAATTTTAGCAACCGCTGTCCTGATCCCTGCCACCCTGTTACAGATGCTGTATACCTGGATCAAAACCCGAAAAGTTGAAATGATTCAGCTGGTAACCCTTGGCCTGGTGATTGTTCTCGGCGGGGCAACGGTTATCTTTCAGGATAAGACCTTTATTCAGTGGAAACCAACCGTTGTCACCTGGTTATTTGCGGTCGCTTTCCTTGGCAGCCAGTATATCGGCGACAAAACCATCATCCAGCGCCTGATGCAAAGCGCTATTCAGTTACCCCAGTACGCCTGGCGTCAGCTTAATTACGCCTGGGTTGTTTTCTACATTATTCTGGGGGCCCTGAACCTCTTCGTTGCCTTTACGATGGATGAAGAAACCTGGGTTAACTTTAAACTCTTTGGCATGATGGGGCTCACTTTCCTGTTCATCCTGCTACAAGGGTTTTACATTTCTAAACACATCGAAACCGAGTCTACAAACAGCGACTGAGGAATTCAGAACATGTTTTACGCAATCATCAGCGAAGACAAACCCAATACACTCGAACAGCGCATGGCGGCGCGCCCCGCGCATCTCGAGCGGCTGATTGCACTTAAAGATGAAGGCCGCCTCTTAATTGCCGGGCCTCATCCGGCTATCGACAGTGAAGACCCGGGCCCTGCCGGCTTTACCGGCAGCCTGGTTGTTGCAGAGTTTAACTCCCTGGAATCTGCGCAGGAATGGGCCAGCGATGACCCTTATCTGCACCAGGGAGTATACGAGCGGGTAGTAGTCAAACCCTATAAAAAAGTATTACCATAAGCTGCTTGATGCAGTAATAGTGGCTGTTTTTTCGAGGCGATTTTGGACAAATTTAGCTGCTGTTCAGGTTAATCTGGTATACATAGCGGTTTATTATGTACCCGATTTTATTTGATCTCTCATAAGGACGTATAACAATGAAAAAGCTTGCACTGTGCGCTGGTTTAATCACAGCAATGGGCCTTTCCGGTGTTGCCCAGGCACACAACGATCATACTGGTTACGCAGTAAACTCTTCTGACACTAACTGGAAAACAAGCGCCGGTGAATGCTGGCAGATTTCCGAGTTTAAATCTGAAGACCTTACTGTTGACTGTGGCGCAGAACCGGCCAAAGAGCCTGCACCGGTTATGGCAAAAGAAGAACCAAAAACTAAAACAATGATGGTTTCAGAAAGCAAATCATTTGTTGTTAACTTTGCGTTTGACAGCTCTGAAGTAGAATCTGTCAGCAACATTGCGAACTACGCAAACTCTCTGAAAAAGCTGGACGCGATCCGTTTAAACGGTTACACCGATGATATCGGTAGCAACAGCTACAACAACGCGCTGTCTGAGCGTCGTGTTAAAGCGGTAGAAGCTGCTCTGACTAACGCTGGCGTTAGCACGTCTAGCATCGTTTCTCACCACTACGGTGAAGCTGACCCGGTTCGCACCTGTGCAGAATCAGGCAAAAGCCAGATCAGCTGCCTGCGCGCTAACCGTCGTGTAGAAGTTATGATTGAAGGTCAGAATCAGGTTACTGTTAGCCAGTAATTCCCTGACAGTAAAAAAACCGATAGGCTATTCGTTATATCATTAACGAAACTATCGGTTTTTTTATGTCTGTTTATCTGCTTCGTATTGTTACAACCGCTGTACTGCTGCTCAGCCTAACCACGAATATCAGTGTTGCTGAACAGACTTACCCGCCACAAAAAGTCATTTATCATATAAATTATCCTGACACTTCCCGGATAAATGCCACCTTCACAAATATAAGCAATCATCTTGCCGCTGTTGGTGAAGACAACATTGATCTTAAAGTTATGATTCACGGGGCAGCGCTGGAGTATTTTCTTTCAGCCAGTGAAGATGAGGCAAAACAGATCCTCCTTGACAGCATCAGACTGGAAGGTGCACACCTATTATTTTGCGGTAATACTCTCGACGCTTACAGCAAAACAATTGATGATATATACGGTGCTGAAACACAAGACCGGGTTCAGGCGGGACTGCCTGCTATTGTAGCGTTACAACAGCAGGGATACATTTACGTTCGCCCATAAAAAAACCACGCCGTGTTCGTGGTTTTTAATACTTTCATTTCAGGCCTATGGAATACCTTTACTGGGCGCACCTTCATACGCAATTTGCCACTTACCGTCCTGCTTTACCCAGTACTGACGTTTAATGCTGTCACCGTTGTAATTATTACTGCTGTAACTTTGTTCAAACGATGCAACCAATAAATCTGGCTGATCCGGGTACTGATATAAACTCAGGTTTTCGATATCCACATCAATAAAAGACTTTGCCGCATTTACCCGGCGCTTATGCGCCACAAAACGCTTATAGTCTTCTTTACCGTTATCAAAATCCCGCGAGTAATGGCTGACAAACTTATCGGTATCCAGGCTTTGCCAGTCATCCCGCCAGTTATTCACAACCCGAACTAACTGTGCCTGATTTTCCAGCCAGCTTTGCTGATCAATCCACTCGAAATTTGTGCCTAACAATACCGGCGT